>JAYTUC010000222.1:0-55633 GCA_043744775.1 Fimbriiglobus sp.
GGCCAAGGCGGACTGGCAGTTCACGACCGCCGACGCCCGCACCAAGCTCCGCCGCCTGTACCCCGTCTTAGCCACAGACTAGCTGCAACGGAGTACTAGCCCGCTTCCGAAAGCGGTATCAGACCGGCGGGGCCGAGATGGGGCAACTGCGGTTCTCCGAACTCGACATCACCCCATACCGAAAAACGGCCTACGTCACCGGCCGCTGGACCCTCGACCGCTCCGCCGACACGCCGACGGGGCTGTTTACTCTGCGCATGGAGCTGACGGCCGACGGCTGGAAGATCGTCGATGACCACACGAGTGCCGTCGAGCCGACTCCGAAGAAACCCCAAATCAAGTGAATCGCCCGGCGGCTTCGCGGCTCTGGTAGGGCAACATGGCACGCAGCGGCTTCGCAACACTGTTCGCCCGCCTCCGCCCCCCGGACGCCTACCCTGGCGACGCCGTGACCGACGCGGAGTTGCTGCGCCGGTACGCCGAGGCCCGCGACCCGGCGGCGTTCGAGCTGCTCGTGTGGCGGCACGGCCCACTGGTGTTGGGGACGTGTCGCCGGGTCGCCCGGCACGAGGCCGACGCCGAGGACGCCTTCCAGGCGACGTTCCTGGTCCTTGCCCGCAAGGCCGCCGGCGTGCGGCGGTCGCTCCCCGGCTGGTTGCACCGCACCGCCCGCCGCGCGGCGCTCCGGGCCGCAAGCCGCCGGCGTGTCGCCACCCTGACCGCCGACGTGCCGGCGACGCCGCGGTCTGGCCCCGACGCCGACGAGTTGGCGCTGCTCGACGCGGCCATCGACGGCCTGGGCGAGCGGCACCGCCGCGTCGTCGTGCTGTGCTACCTGCAAGGCCACACGGCCGACGCCGCCGCGACCATCCTCGGCGTCCCGCGCGGCACCGTGCTGTCGCGGCTCGCCACCGCCCGCGGCCGCCTCGCCGCGACCCTGACCCGCCGCGGCGTCACCCTGCCGGCGGCGCTCGTCACCGCGACGGTGTCGTTCGACCGCGTCGCCGCCTGCGTCGAGTTGACGCTGAACCCCCGCGTGGCCGCGCCTGCTGCCGCGATCGCCCAAGGAGTGCTGACGATGATGCTTCGCTACCAACTGGCCGTGACCGCGGTTGCCCTGACGCTCGTCGGCGTCGGCGTGACCGGCACCGGCGTCGCCCTGATGCCCCAAGCCGGCGGCAACGGCCCGCCGGTGCCCGCGGCCGTCGCGGCCAAGAAGGACGACCCGGCCGTCAAGCGCGCTGAAGATCCCAAACTTGCCAAGGAGGGTGACGTAAACAAGTTGGCACAAAACATCATCGAGTTGGACAAGGAGATTGCCACTCAAGAGTCGATGCTTGAGGACCAGCTCCTCATGTCTCGCAAGGCGCGGCCCCGTGCGTCGCGGGCAGAGCTTCAGGCCAAAGAAACGCTTTTTACGACGATCGAGCAGACGATTTTCAAGTCTGAAGTTGAACAGCTACGGGCGCAACTTAAACTGTCAGTCATGCACAATCGGTACGCAGAGCTCCGCAGAACAACGATGACTGATATCCAGTTGTTGCAGAATGCTGGCAAGTACGGTAACGCTGAGCTGAAGAAACTCGGCAATAGGCTACTCCATATCTATCAGATCGATACGGATGGCTCGACAATTATTTTCAAGGAAATGTCTGACGTGCAGAATGCCGACCGACAGAAAGGGTACGCTAGAGACAAGGCAGCGTATCTTGACGAAGCCAAGAAACAGATCGACGACGGCAACGCCTGGTTCCAAGAGATGAGTTCAAAATCCACGTTTAGCGAGATTCAAAAACTAAAGGACTCCATCAAGTCCGAAGCGGACATCATCGCCATCTACCGCCAGAAGCGAGAGAAACTCGCACGCGAACTGGCAGATCAAGAGGTGTTGCAAGACGAGCGGTTCGAGTTCAGCAGTCAGCGGAGCAAAATCGCCATCCTCAAGATGAAGCGAGACGCGCTGTTCGCCCAGCAACTCGGTGTGCGAGTCCCTGCGTCGAACTCCGACGAGTTGATGCGGCAGGTACTCGCCGATTTGGCGGAGCTTCGCGGCGAGGTCAAGAAACTCCGCGACGGGAAGTAGCGACGAGGACCGGCGAGCCAAGAGCGTAAGCGACTAGAGGAGGTTCGCACTCCAGTCGCTTACGCTCTTGGCTCGCCGGTCGTTGACTGTGCTGGCGACGTATGGTCTAATGCCACTCCTGCCCCGCCCGCCTCTCCGGGATCCGCCGATGCCCCGCCCGCCGCACGCCATCGGCATCGACCGCCGCGAACTCCTGCAAGTTGGCTACGCCGGGGCGTTCGGCCTCGGGATGCTCGGCACGCCCACGGCCACCGCCCTCGCCCGGCCCAACGGCGGCGGCGAAGTGCGGGCGAAGTCGGCGAAGTCGGTCATCCTCGTGTTCCTCACGGGGGCCGCCAGCCACATCGACACCTTCGACCCCAAGCCCGAAGCGCCGGCCGAAATCCGCGGCGACTTCAAGCCGATCGCGACCGCCGTGCCGGGGTTGCAGTTCACGGAGTTGCTACCGCTACTGGCGGCGCAGGCGTCGAAGTTCGCCGTGGTGCGGTCGCTGTCGCACAAGGAGAACAACCACCTCGTCGCGTGCCACCACCTGCAGACCGGGCACACGCAGCCGGGGGCGTTCTTCGACAAGGTCGCCAGCCGCGACGACTGGCCGTGCTACGGGGCCGCCGTCAACGCCCTGCGGCCGCGCACCGACGGCCTGCCGTCGGGCGTGCAGTTGCCGTGGCACCTGCAACAGCCGCCGCTGATGTGGCCGGGCCAACACGCCGGGTTCCTGGGGCCGAAGCACGACCCGTGGCAGTTGAACCAGGACCCCAACGCGAAGGGGTTCCGCGTCGAGAACGTCGCCCCCGCGGCCGGCATCTCCGTGGATCAGTTCGCCGACCGCAAGCTCTTGCTCGACGGGCTGCACCAGTCGCAACGGCAACTCGAAGCGGTCGCCGAGGCGCGTAAGCTGACGGACCAACAGGGCCAAGCCTTTCGACTGCTGGCGTCGGGCAAGGTCAGCACGGCGTTCGACCTACACCGCGAGCCGGAGGCCACCCGCGACCGCTACGGTCGCCACGAATTCGGCCAGTCGCTACTGCTCGCGCGGCGGCTCGTGCAGGCCGGCGTCCCCGTGGTGCAAGCCAACATGGGCAAGGCGCAGAATTGGGACAGCCACAACGACATCTTCAACCGCCTCAAGAACAACCTCGTGCCGCAACTCGACAAGGCGGTGTCGGCACTGCTCGAGGACCTGTCGAGCCTCGGGATGCTCGACGACACGCTCGTCGTGGTCGTCGGCGAGTTCGGCCGCACGCCCAAGGTCAGCGGCCAGACCGCCGGCGCGAAGCCGGGCCGCGACCACTGGGCACCGTGCTTCTCCGGGCTGTTCGCTGGGGCCGGCGTGCGTGGTGGCCAGGTCATCGGCAAGTCGGACAAGATCGGCGCGTTCCCTGCGACCGTGCCGATCGCGCCGGACGACGTGGGTGCGACCATCTACCGCACCCTCGGCGTCGCCCCCGACAGCGAAGTGCGCGACCGCTTCGGCCGGCCGGTCACGCTGAACGCCGGTCAGCCGATCGCCGCGCTGTTCACCGGCGTGTGATTGCGGAACTTTGCCGCCACGTCGGTGTTCTCAAGCGTGACGGCTAACTCCCCTGCCCCGTACCGGAGCCTCTTTCGATGTCCCGCCGCCTCCTGTCGAAGACGTTCGCCCTCGCCGGCCTGACCCTCGGCTTGCTCCTGCTCATCAGCCCCGAGGGCTTCGCGCTCGCCGGCAAGAAGGAGGACGCCGAGAAGTTCCTCACCGAGTTGAAGTCCGGCAAGGACGCGAAGGCGAAAGTCTACGCCCTCGAAGAGTTGGCGAAGCTCGGCCAGATTCAGAAGTCGGCCATCAAGGACGCCGTGCCCGAGATGATGAAGGCCCTCGAAAACAAGGACGCCACGATCCGCGCCGCGGCGGCCAAGGCGGTCGGCATGATCGACCCCGACCCCAAGGAAGTGATCCCGATCTTCGTGAAGATGATCCAGGAGGACAAGGACGAGGGCGTGAAGTTGGGGGCCATCGCCGGCCTCGGCCAGATGGGCAAGGAGGCCAAGGACGCGACCAAGGACTTGCGCAAGGTCATCGCCGACGAGGACAAGAAGAGCAAACTCGGCAAGGCGGCCACTCAGGCGTTGAAGATGATCAACCCCAAGAAGTAAGCGTCAGCCCGGCGAGCGACAATCCCCCGCTCGCCGCGGCCGGCCTAACGCAAACTGCGTTGGGGCCGGCCGATCACGTCGCCGCAAACCTGGTAGCGGTAGTTGCCGATGGCGAGTTCGTCGCCGGGGGTTAGGACGCCCTCGACGACGCGCTCGCCGTTGATCTTCACGCCGTTGGTGCTGCCGAGGTCGCGGATCACGAGGTTCTCGCCGACCTGCGCGATGCAGCAGTGCCGCCGCGACACCTTCTTCGAGTTCAACTGCACGTCACAGTCCGCGTGCCGGCCGAACAGCAGGATCGGCTTGTCGAGCAGAATGCTCGGCCCGTCGGTCAGCGACAGCAGGTGGGCGGGCATCGCGACTTCACGCCTTCCCGGACTTGGCGGCGATCAGCGACGCGAGGTAACTCACGGGGTCGCCCTTGGCCATCGCCTGCGTGGCGAGGGCGTCGTAGTCGCCGGCGCGGCGGGCCAGCTCCATGACGCCGGGGCAACTCATACTCCCCTCGTCCGCGTCGGCCAGGAACTCCCGCGCGACGGCGAGGGCGGCCGGCAGGCGGTCGAGCTTCAGCAGCAGATTGACGACGACTTCGGCGGGGAAGCGATAGCCCTCGACGGCCGCCGCCGGCAACTTGGCCGTGAAGTGCGCGACGTTGGCGTCGATGTCGTGCCCGGCGACGGCGTCGAGGTACGGCAAGTAGTCGGCGTACGTTTTCTCGAACGGCGGGTCGTTGTCGCCGGTGTAGTTGGTCGAGAGTTTCGTGCCGTACAGGGCCAGGTCGAGGGCTAGGTTCAACTCGGGGCACGGCGGCAACTGCATCGCCGCGAGGACCACGCTCGACAGGTGCGACGTGTCGATGTGGTAAGCGTCGTCGGCCATCAACTCGGGGTGGCCGAGAATCAGTTCGGCGAGCGGTTGACCTGAAGGTTCACTCGACCCGCGACCCGCGAGGTCGGCGTCGAGCCGTTCGCCGAGTTGGGTGTGCAGCGACCGCACGAGCCGCTTCACGCAGTAGTCGCGCAAACTCGGGTTGGCGTTCAGGTCCGCGGAGCCGACCATCGTGATCGCGGAGCAGACGCCGCTGCGGTCGAGGATCAGGTCGAAGCCCCTCTCGGGGGCGAGGCCCTGTTGCCAGGCGATTTCGACGATCGGGTACACGTCGTCATCGGGGCCGGGGGCGTAGGCGGCGAGGGCCTCCTTGACCGGCCCCGGCTCGTTGATGATGCGGAAGTAGGCCCACGCCTTGGCGATGTCGCCGCGGGCGAGCAGCATCCCGCCGACCCTGCGCGCCGCCTGGCGGATGGCGTCCTCGTAGGCCTCGTGCGCGTCCGGCGGCAGTTCAGTCGCCGGGCTGAGCGGAAACGGCGTCAGGCCGAGTTCGACCCGCCGACGCATCAATAGCGCGTAGAACAGCGGCTGGAACTCGCCGGCCGCCTCCAACTCGCCGCACAGGGCCTCGACGCCGCCGCCGGGGCCGCCGGCCTCGAAGGCGGCGTGGACCCGGCGGTAGACCGCGTCGTCGAACTTGGGCGCGAACGGCACGTCGTCCATGGGCAACCTACTTGGACTTCTTCGACAGGTCGGTGAACTTGATGTCGGTGTACTCGACGGTCATCGGGCCGCCGGCGTGCAGTTGGAACGCGATCGTACCCGTCTCCAGCGTCGGCTTCTTGTTCGGCGTCATGGGGAAATCTTTGTCCACCGAAGTCTCGCCGTTGACCTTGATCGTGACGTGGTTGCCCTTGACGACAATACTGTAGTCGTTGAAGTCGGCCTCCTTGACGTGCTTCTTCACGAAGTCGCCGGGCGAGGCCAACATCATGCCGCCGACGCCCTCGCCGTACAGGCTTCCCCAGTACTGCTGGCCGAGGTCGCACTGCGGGCCGTGGACGACGAACTTCTTCATATCGACAACGGTGCTGCGGACCTGGATGCCGCTGTTGCCCTTGCCGCCGACGAGCTTCACCTTGAACGACATCTCGAAGTCGGCGTACTTGGTCTTGCTACACAGAAACGTGTTGAACTTGGGGTCTTCCTTGGCGTCGCCGGTCACCTTGGTGCCGTCGATCTTCCAGTACTGCTCGAGGCCCTCCCAGTTGTCGGCCTTGAGGAAGTCGGCCGTGTCGTCGGCGCGGGCGGCCCCGGCGGCGAGGCCCACGAGGGCGAGCGAGAGGAGCAGTCGGGTGAGGCGCATCGGAGTCTCGCGAGAGGGTGGAGGCGGGAACCCGCCGGCGGCGGCGGGTTGCCCAGATGCTACTCAAGCCGCGCGGAGAATCAACCGGCCTCCGCGACGAAGCCCTTGATCTCGCGCGGCAACTCGACCCACTTGACGCCGTCGCCGCGCAGGTGGTGCAGCAGCGGCCGCGGGTAGAAGCAGCGCACCACCACGTCGTTGCCGCGGTACTCTTGGTGCGTGATTTCCGCGTGGGCGTTGAGGAACGCCAGCAGCTTGCCGTTGCCGGCCGAGAAGACCAGCTCGACCGCCAGGATGTCGGTCGAGAGCATCTCGACGACGGCGTCGGTCAACTCTTGCACGCCCTCGCCGGTCAACCCGCTAATCGCGATCGCGCGGGGGTGGTGCGCCCGCAGCACGTCGAGGTACGAGCGGTCCGGCAACTTGTCGATCTTGTTGAGCACCAAGATCATCGGCTTGTCTTTGCAGTCGAGTTCCGCCAGCACGTCGTTGACGGCCTTCAGGTGCAGTTCCGCCAGCGGGTTACTCGCATCGACCACTTGCAACAGTAGCCGGGCGTGGCGGGCCTCGGCGAGCGTCGCCTTGAAGCTGGCCACGAGGTCGTGCGGCAGGTCGCGGATGAAGCCGACGGTGTCCGAGAGCAGCACCTTGCCGAAGTCCTTGACGTGCCACTGCCGGGTGCGCGTGTCGAGCGTCGAGAAGAGCTTGTTCTGCACGAACACGTCCGAGTTGGTCAGGGCGTTCATGAGCCGCGACTTGCCGGCGTTGGTGTAGCCGACCAGCGACACGGTCGGCATGTCGCCGCGGCTCTTGACCTCGCGCTCCTTGCGGGCGACCACGTCGTCGAGCTTGTGCTTGAGGTCGCGGATGCGCAAATTCGCAATCCGGCGGTCCTCTTCGAGTTGCGTCTCCCCCGGCCCGCGGGTGCCGATGCCGCCGCCGCCGAGGCGCGACAGGTGGCTCCACATGTTCTTGAGCCGCGGCAGCGAGTATTCAAGTTGCGCCAGCTCGACTTGCAGGCGGGCTTCGAGGGTCTGCGCCCGCGTGGCGAAGATGTCAAGGATCACTTCGCTGCGGTCGAGCACCTTGACGCTGAGTGCCTTTTCGAGGTTGCGGGCCTGCGCCGGCGTCAGGTCGTTGTCGAAGATCACCACGTCAGCCTCGCTGGACTCGACGAGTTCGCCGAGTTCGCGCAGCTTACCGGATCCGATGTAGGTGCCGAGTTGGATGTCGTGGCGCTTCTGCGTCATCTCGGCGACGACCTTGGCCCCGGCCGACTCGGCGAGGCCGCGGATCTCGTCGCACGGGTCGGCGGTCAGCCACGGCCGGTCGGGCAGGGAAATGCTCACGAGGACGGCCCGCTCCTGGGCGACGGAGAATTCGTCCCGTTGCGATTCAAACGCTTTGCTGATGGGTGTTGCTCCAGGCGGGAGAGTGAGGCGTCGCATTGTACCCCGACGGACACGCGCAGTGCCAGGGGGTTCACGCCGGCACCGCGACTGGCGTCATGCCTTCGGACAGCGGCGTCAGTCCCGCCGGCAGCCGGGGCATGGTCAGCCGCAGGTAGACTTCGAGCAGCAGCCCGGCGGCGAAGATCGCGAGGCTGATCCACTGCGACAGCGTCAAGTCGAGGGCGTAGGTCGGCTCGATGCGGAGCGCCTCGTTGAGGAAGCGGTGGGCGGAGTAGCCGAGCATCAGCAGCACCATCATCTGCCCGTCGTGGCGGCGCAGCGGCTGGAACGCCAGCAATACCAGCACCAACAGGGCCATGCTGACGGTCTCGTAGAGCTGCGTCGGGAAGAAGCTGACGGTGCGGGGCGTGAAGGTGATCGTCGTCGGCACGCCGTCGCGGACGACGCCGAGGGCCAGTTGCGACTCGCCGCGCGGCCAGTGCTCGACGAGGTCGGTGAGGCGGTCGCGCGAGTAGACCAGCAGCCCGGCGTCGCGCAAGTCTTTGAGGCGCAGCACGCCGACGCGGGCGTCTTCCGGTTCGTCGAAGCCGACGCGGTGGAACGCCTGGTTGGCGTCGTCCGGCGAGAACGGCAGCGCGACCCCTTGAGACTCCAGCAGGCGCGGCGTGGCGGCGGCGACCAGCGACGGGTCGCCGGAGAACTCGACGATGGTAGCGTTGACTTGGCCGTTGACCTCCGCGACGCGGTCGCCGGGGCGGAGGCCGGCCCGCTGCGCCGCGGAGCCGTCCTCGACGCCGGTCACGAGCGTGCGCTGGTTGCCGGTGCCGACGGGCAGGCGCGGCGCGACCGAGAAGCCGGTGGAGGTTTGCAGCCCGTGAATCTGCGGCATCCGGCTGCCCTCGCGCGGCGGCAGGCAAACTTGCTCGCGGGCGTGGGCGGTCAGCAGCGGGAACTCGCCGAGGGTCGCCGAGAGCGGCACCGGCTGGCACTCCGCGCAGACCGGCTGGCCCCAGCAGCAGCCATTCAAGTAGCAGCCGATGCGGCCGATCGCCAGCCCCGTGGCGATCAGCGGGGCGACGGCGTCGGCGAGCTTCCAGCCGGAGATTCGGAAGCGCCGCAAGACCACCCGGTAGAACGCGGCGTAGCCAATCAGCCCGCCGACGACCGCCCCGTAGACGACGATGCCGCCCTTGCGGAACTCGAAGAACTGCTTGACGAAGTCGAGCGGGCCGGGGCCGTACTGGTCGCGGTACTGGATCATGTAGAGGACTCGCGCGCCGGCGATGCCGGTGGCGAACAGGACGATGCCGAGGTCGAGCATCTTGCCGTCGGGCACGCCGACGTGCTTGCCGCGTGGCGGCCCCCAGACCATCGCCGTGACGACGAGCGTCAGCAGCAGCATGACGCCGAAGCCGTAGATCGGCAAACCGCGCGGGTCGAGGAAGTCCGCGTGGAACGGCAGGAAGACCAGCACCTGTTGCATCCGGCGGCACCCAAAATTCGCGGGGTCGAACGCCGTTGATTTAACGCAATTGGGCGGGCGGGGCAAGGACACCGTGAACTGGTCAGAACTCAGAATTCCACCGCAGAGGGCGCAGAGAACACATGAGAAAGGCATCGATCCGTGTTCAAACCCTGTGGGACCGAGGAGCCGTTGGGGTGACGAGATCGCATCGAGAACCTAAACTCAGGTTTTTGCCTTTCTCATGTGCTCTCTGCGCCCTCTGCGGTGAATCGCCTTTTGTTCTCGGTGAGGGGCATCCCTTTGGACGCGATGGCATTCCTGGAGCGTGGCGGCAAGGTCGCCCGGCAGCCGGTCTTCGTGCTCTCGGGCGAGGAGGAGTTCCTGAAGCGGCGCGCCCGCGACGCCATCGTGGCCGGGCTGCTCGGCGACGCCGACGGCGAGTTCGCCGTGTCGGCCTACGCCCCCGACAAGCTCGACATCACGACGGTTCGTAACGAACTCGACACCCTGCCCTTCCTCGCCCCCCTACGCATCGTCATCGTCGAGTCGGCCGACCCGTTCGTGACCGAGCACCGCCTGGCGTTGGAGAAATACTTCGTCAGCCCGAGTAAGGTCGGCGTGCTGATCCTGGAGGTAAAGACCTTCCCCGAGACGACCAAGCTGGCGAAGGCGTTGCCGGACGCGGCCAAGATTGTGTGCAAGCCGTACTCGCCGTACAAGCTCGACGAGGTCGAGGCGTGGTGCGTCAAGTGGTGCGACAGCCGGCACCACCGCAAGCTGACGGCCGACGCGGCGGCGGCGTTGGTTGAGCGCGTCGGCCCGCAGTTGGGGCTGCTCGACCAGGAACTCGGCAAGCTCGCCGTCGCCATCGGCGCGCGCAAGCAAGTCACGCCCGAAGACGTGGAGGCGTTCGTCGGCCGCAGCCGCGCCGCCAACGTCTTCCGCATCCTCGACGCGATCGGCGAGGGCAAGCCCGGCGAGGCGTTCGGCATCCTCGGCGAACTCCTCGAAGAGGGCGAGGCGGGGCTGGCGATTCTCGGCACGCTCACCGCACAGTTGCGCAAGCTGAGTACCGTCGGCCGGCTGATCGCGGCGGGTCAGTCGCTGGGGCCGGCGATGGACGCGGCCGGCGTACCGAAGTGGCCACAGGCCCGGCAGAGCGTCGAGCGACAACTGCGCCACCTCGGCCGCGCTAGGCTACTGCGCATCGCCGACTGGCTCGTCGAGATCAACCTCGGTCTGAAGGGCGGCAGCCCCCTGCCGGAGCGGCTGCAACTCGAACTGTTGCTGGTCAAACTCGCGCGCCCGGCGCGGTGACCGGCGAGCCGGAAGCGTCAGCGCCCGGAGGTCTTCGCGCACGATCGCTGCCGCGAAGAACTCCGGGCGCTGACGCTTCCGGCTCGCCGGTCGTCACCCAGTCGCCCCGCGCCTGCTTCACGCCGGCTCGCACATTTCGCCCCGGCGAAAACGTGTCGGGAACCCCGTCGGCCAATCCCCCCAATCCTCAAACTCGCCGCCACTTCGGCCTGGCCGTGGACTACCGTTCGTCCGGCGGGACAGCCCCTCGCGTCCACCGGCCGACTCCCCCGATTTCGCCCAACCTCATACCGGACGCCCAGGTCACTCCTCATGGAACAGCTCACCCCGCAGCTCATGCACAAGCTGGTCTTCACGATCCTCATGCACGGGCTGAACGACTCGCAAATCCACCTCGCGCACAAAGTCCTCTCGGACGCGATGGCCCACGGCAACCCGCAGGTCCGCGAACTGGCCGTGGTCGCCCTGGCCGACTTGCCGGTGCCGTCCGGCAAGCGCGTCCAGTCGCTGATGCTGGCCCTCGGCGACGACTCGGCGCGGGTCCGCCGGCGGGCCGCGCGGGCGCTCGGCGACCAGGCCACGGCCGCCCTCCCGGCCCTGCACCAACTGACGCGCGGCCTCAAGGACGCCGACGCCAGCGTCCGCCGCGACTGCGCCGGGGCGCTCGGCCGCATGGGGCCGCTGGCCCACCCCGCCTCGTCCGCCTTGATTGCGATGCTCGGCGAGCCGGAGACGCGCACGCGGGCCGTGGTTGCCGTGGCCCTGAAGCGCATCGGCACTGCGGCGGTCGAGCCGCTGCTGGCCGGGGTCCAGTCGCCGTCGCCCGAGTTGCGCGGCCACTGCGCCACGCTGCTGGCGAAGATCGCCCCGGACAACATGGCCGTGATGGCGGTCTTGAAGAGCGTGCTGACCGACGAGGACGCCGAGGTCCGCGCCCGCGCCGACGACGCCTTGCAGTACGTCATGACGCCCCCGCCGATGCCGATGCCCCCGGCCCGCCAGGCGCTCAACGCCCACGCTTAACCCGCCGCCCGCGACACTTCCGCCCACCGCGCCCGCACCTGTGCGGGCGTCGCCGTTCCCGTCGTGCCGATCTGCTGGACCGTGACCGACGCGACGAGGTTGCCGAACGCGGCCGCCTGCGTCGGGGTCGCGCCGCCGAGGACCGCCGCGACAAGTCCGGCCGTGCAACTGTCGCCGGCCCCGCACACGTCCACGGGTCCCGCCACGCGGTAGCCCGGCACGCGAACCGCCTCGACGCTCGACGGCTGCGCGAAGTCGATGCCACGCTCCCCGCGCGTGCAGAAGACCGGCCCACCGACCCGGCGCGCTAGCCCGAGGATGTCCGCCCCGCCCTCGCGCTCGTTCGGCTTCACCGCCACGCCGCGGAACTCGCCGATCCGCTCGCGGCTGTCCGCCAGGGTGAACAGGCCACCCGCCGCGGCGCAGACGGCCTCCCGCACCCGCGCCGTGACGACGCCGCAATTCTCCTCGCTCACCTGGTCGAGCACGATCAGCGCATCGACGCGGGCCAACAATTCGGGGAGCCGCGCCAAGATCGCGTCTTCGAGGTGCGGTGGCGTCGGCGTGCGGTTCTTCAGGTCGAGCCGGTTCAGCTCGCGTCCGCCGACCGTCGGCTTCGTGTACGTCGGCGTCCGCCGCTCGCCGCTGACGATCACCATCGACGCCGCGACGCCGCGAACCCGGCCGAGGGCTTGCCGCAATTCGTAGCCTTCGCCGTCGTCGCCGACGACTGTCAGCGGCACGATCTGGCCGACGCCCAACGCCGAGAGGTTGTTCATCACCGTGCCGAGCGCGCCGGGGTAGCCGCGGACGGCGACGACTTGGTACGCCGTCAAACCCGTCTCGACCGACGGCTCGTCGAGCGCCGCGTCGATGTCGAGGTAGCGGTCGAGGAACAGGTCGCCGACGAGGCCGACCCGCGCCGCCGGCAGGGCCGCCAGGATTCGCTCAATCAGGTCCGTCGATAGCATCTCGACTCCGAACGCAGGCTTAGTCATCGTAATCCGCGAGGGGGGTGTCAACTTAGCCGACAAGTTACGGCGCGGCGGTCGCAAAGTGGCCGCGTGACGCTTGACAGGCTCGCGCCGGCGGCGATATCGTGACGGCATAAGTTTGCGGCTCGGCGGGATTAATCGATGCAGTTGATCCAGGGCGACATCCTCGTGGCGGGCAACGGCCTGTCGTTCGGCGCGGCCGGGTTCCTCGTCTTCGTCGGCCTGCTGCTCTGGGCGGTCGGCTGGCGCTGGCACCGCTTCTGGGTCGTGTTCGGCATTACGCTCGCTGCCGGGCTTTTGGGCCTCGGCGCGGGGCGAGCGGCCGGCGGCCACCAGGTCATGGTCGTCGGCGTACTGTTGGCCGTGTCGGCGGGGATGCTCGCGTTGGAGCTGGCGAAGGTCATCTCGTTCGCCACCGGCGGCGTCGCCGCGTGGGTCGCCACGCAGACCGTATTCCCGCAGGTGCAAGAACTCTGGGTGATCTTCCTGGGCGGCGGGCTGCTCGGCGTCGTGCTCTACAAGCTCTGGACCATGCTGACGACGAGCCTCCTCGGCGTCCTCGTGTCGTGGCACGGGACGCTGCTGATCCTGCAAGAGGTGACCAAGACCGACCTGTCGAGTTGGGTTAACGCCCACGCCGTCGCCCTCAACGGCGGCGTGATCGCCGTGACGGTCCTGGGAATCGCGGTGCAGACGTGGACCGCCCCGCCGGCCGAAGTCGAGGGGGACGCGGTGCCGCCGGTAGTCGCACCCGCACCGCCGGCGGGGCCGTGGTGGAAGTTCAGTTTCGCCAGGGCCGCGTGACGGCTACAAGTCGGTGCGGAAGCGGCCGGCGAGGGCGTAGCCGCCCGGCTCGGGGTGGGCGCGGGTCAGGCGGGTGAGCAGCGCCCAGTTGGCGACGCCGGGCACGTCGGGGAACGTCGCGTACACGTAAGCCGTCTCGACTTGCACGAGCGACGTGCAGCACAGGCCGCCGCCGGACACGTCGCGCAGCCGCGCCGGCAGCGGCTTGCCGACGACGCCGTCGCTCGTCAGCGGGTGCAGCGCCACCGACCAGTTGGCCGGGACGCGGGCGTGCTTGCGGCGGTCCTCGGCGTTGCCCAACACGGCCCGGACCTCGCTGAGCATCTCGGGCAGCAGGTCGGCCGCGGCGCGGGTCAGGCCGGCGTCGGGGCTGCCGAAGGTCGAGCCGGTGAGGACCGCCTCGCCGGTCGCGGCCCCCTGCTTGGGCAGGCGGACGTGAACGATCAGGCCGTTCTTTGCCTTGCTCGACAGGCGGTCCCAGAAACCGCCGGCGTTGTAGCGGCGGATGAAGAACTCGTCGGGGCCGGCCGGCTCGATCTCGGCCTTCCACGCCTCCTTGAGCAGTTCGAGCTTGATCTTCGCCACCCCGCTCACCGACCGCACGGGGAAGCGGCTGGCCCAGGTGCCGTCGGCCTGCCGCGACGGGAGGCCGACCGGCGGCGGCGGGTTGCCGTCGGGCGTGGCGCTCATCAGCAGCGTCTCGATGAGCGTGGCGCAGTCCGGGGCGATGAAGTCCTTGGCCCCCGGCTTGGCGAGCCACTTGGCCGGCAGCACTGACCAGATGCGCGGCAGGCGCACCGGCGGCGCGGCCGTCAGCGACACCAGTTCGACCGGCTCGTCCCGGTCGAGGCTCTGGTGCGGCGAAGGGGCCGGGGCGTGCAGCGGCCGCGCCCCACTGAGGGTCGGCACGGCGCGGCGTTGCACCGAGAGTTGCGGGCGGCTCTGCGTGCTCAGGTGCAGCGGGTTGCCGGCACCGGGCGTCTGGGTCATGCGGCCGGTCAGCGAGCAGGGATCGACGCCGTGCCCCGTCGGCGCGGCCGGCAGCTCGAAGCTGTTGCCCGAGCGCGGCCCGCGCGACGCCCGCGCGTCGGGCAGGACCTGCCGCGCGGTCGGGGACGGCGAGTGGCTCCAGGTCTCGTGCGACTGGTCGAGCGTCTCCTCGCCCGGCGAGCCGCTCATCAGCGAGCGCATGAACTCCGTGCACGAGCCGAAGCGGTCGGTGGGGGCCTTCGACATCGCCTTGGCCACGGCGGCCCGGTCGCAGGCCGGCAGCGGGGCCAGGTTGGGCGCGGCCGAGACGTGCTGCAGCATCATCTGCTGGGCCGAGCGGGCGCTGTACGGGAACACCCCGGTGAGCATCTCCTGGTAGACGATCGCCAGGCAGTACTGGTCCGAGCGGGGGTCCACCCGGCCGTGCAGAATCTCCGGGGCGACGTAGCGCGGCGTGAGGCCGCGGTCGGCGCTCGCCGTACTCGCCGTCAACTCGTGGCGGCGGACCAGCCCGAAGTCGCCGACCTTGACGCGGTCGCACACCAGGAACAGGTTCGCCGGCTTGATGTCGAGGTGCTGGAGGCCGTGGCGGGTGCTGATGTGGTCGAGCATCTCCGCGGCGTCGGACAGGTAGCTCAAGAGGTCGTCGCGCGGGATGCCGGCGTGGCCCTGGTGCGTGAACGAGCGGAACAGGTCTTGCAACTGGTGGTCCGCGAGTTCCATCACCATGACGAGTTCGTCGCGCAGCAACTCGACCCGCTCCAGGGTGAGCAGGAAGGGGTGGCGGATCGTCTTGATGTGCTGGAAGGCCTCGTACTCGACATCCAGCGAGTTCGCGGCGCTGCCCTCGGCCAGGTTCGACACGAACTTGATGGCCTTGTGCAGCCCGCCGGGGGCCTCGCACTTCCAGACCTCGCCGAAGCCGCCCTTGCCGAGCGGCTCCAGCAGGGTGTAGCCGGGCAGCGGCTCCTCGCCGGCCCGCTTGCGGTAGGTCGGCTGCGTCAAGTCCGGGGGGGTGTGGGTAAGCACAGGGGAGACACCACGAGACGGGGGCCGGGACGCGACACCAAGACGTGTCGAACCCTAGTTCAGGACCCGCCTCGGGACCGGAAATCCGCGCCGCCGCCGGGCGGAAGTGCGGGTCAGAACAGGCTCGGCTGGTCCGACCTGACGGGTTTCCCGACACGCCGCACCCCTGGCGTCCGACGCTCTGACGGTTGCCGGCGACTGCCGTGCTTGCGGTAGACCTCGGCGGTGTCTGCGGCCGACTGAATCTTGCGGATGCCGAAGAGCAGGGCCTTCATGGTCGCCGAGCGCAGGCGGAAATCGACGACCGGCGCGACGTAGCCCGGCAGCGGGTCGGCGTCGTGGTCGGCGATCTGCTCCGGGGTGAACCGGCGCAACTCCGTCACCCAACGCTTCACGAAGGCCCCGGCGGGGTCCTGGTCGAGGAACTGCTTCGCGGGGCTGTAGACGCGGATCGTGTTCAGCCCGACCACGCCGGCTTGCATCTGCAACTGGCTGAAGTGGATGCCCGGCTCGAAGTCCAGGAAGACTTTGGCGAGCGGGTTGTGGATCGTCCGCCAGTCGAGGTGCAGTCCCGCGCACGCGAAGCTCACCGCCATCGCCCGCATGCGGAAGTTCGCGAAGCCGGTCGCGCCCAGGCAGCGCATGACCGCGTCGATCATCGGGAAGCCGGTCCGCCCCTCGGCCCACGCCTCGAGCAGCTTGGGGTCGTCCTCGTAGGGGATGGCGCGGTAAGCCGGGTGCAGGGCGCGGGACTCCATCGCGGGTTCGGTCTCGAGCCGCTGGATGAAGTGATCGCGCCAGTGCAACCGCGCCAGGAAGTTGTTCAGGCTGCGCCGCCACAGGGTCCGCGACGGGGCGTCGGGGGCGTCGAGCTCTTGCAGCCGCGTGGCGGTGGCGTGGTACGCCTGCCGCGTCGAGACGGTGCCCCAGGCGAGGTGGACCGACAGCCGGCTGCCGTGGTGGAACGCGGTGTTAGGCGAGCTGATGCCGCCGGAGTAGTGCAAGCCGCGGTCGCGCAGGAAGTCCGCGAGCGTCGCCCGCCCGGCCGCCTCGGTGACGACCTGGCGGTCCCGCGCGGGGCCGACGGTCGGCACCAGAGTCTTCGCGCACATCGCCCGCATCTCCGCGGACATCGGCACGCGCGTCACCGCCGGCAGCGGCACCGTGCCGGCGATGCGGTCGGCCCACAACTCTTGCAGCCGGTCGCGGTTCACGCCGCCGCGCTTCACGCTTGACTGCGGGAACTCGCGGTAGGCGACGCCCTGGCTCGCGCACCAGGCGGCGACGGCTTTGTCGCGGTTGAAGGTGAGGCCGATGCCGACTTCTTCGTGCGAGTAGATGGCGTCGAACGGCACGTTGGCCCGCAACGCCGCGAACGTCTCGACGGCGTCACGGTGCGTCACGAACAGGTCGGCGTTGAGGTCGCGGAGTTGCCCGCGCAAGTGGGTCAGCGCCTGGCACCACGCCCGGACGTGCATCTCGGACGTGTCGGGGGCGTTGACCAGCGCCGGCTCGAAGGCGAACACCGGCAGCACCTCGTGACCGTCGGCGATGGCTTGCGTGAGGGCGGCGTTGTCGGCGAGCCGGAAGTCCCGCTTGATCCACCAGATAATGCGTTTTGGCATACCCAATTAACCGCAAATTCCAGGCCGGCGGCAACGTCAGCAGGCGGGTTCTGGGCGTTAATCCACGAACGCGAATTCGTTGCCGCACAGCAGCACCTGCGCGAGCAACTCCCATGGCTTCGCCGGCGTGGCGGTGATGAATTCGGCGGCGAGTGCGGCTTCCGCCGGCGTTGGCGAACGGGCCAGGGTCGCGGCGTACAGCCGGCGGACGCGCTCGGCGGTCGGCATCGGCCACGCCAACTCGCGGCGTTGCGACACCGCGCGGGCCTGCTCGATCACGAACGGGCTGTTCATCAGGTACAGCGCCTGTTGCGGGACCGTCGTCGTGAAGCGGCCGGGGGAGTGCTGGTCGGGGCTGGCGAGGTCGAAACTCCGCAGCGTGCCCGGCAGGTTCTGGCGGTCGATGGTGCCGTAGAGCGTGCGCCGCAGCGGGTACGGCGACTTGAACAAGTCAACGGAGCGACCGTAAACGGTCGGGTCGAGCTTACCGGAGACGGCGAGCAGCGAGTCGCGCAGCGCCTCGAAGTCCAGCCGGCGGCGGTTGGCGTGGCTCAGCAGGCGGTTCTCCGGGTCGCGGGCGACCGACTCCGCGTTGGCGGCGGAGGCCTGTTGGTAAGCGCGTGTCAACATCATGCGGCGGTGCAGCGACTTGAGGCTCCAGCTGTCGGCCGTGAAGCGGGTCGCCAGCCAGTCGAGTAACTCGGGGTGGCTCGGCGGCTCGCTGCGGAGGCCGAAGTCCGACGGCGTGTTCACCAGCGGCTTGCCGAAGTGCATCATCCACACGCGATTGACGAGGACGCGGCTCGTGAGCGGGTTCGCCGGCGAGACGACAGCCTTGGCCACTTCCAGTCGGCCGCTCGTGCCGGTGGCGGCGGGCGACTTGGCCATCGTGCCGACGGGGAGGAACTGCCGGGGCACGACGGGGCCGCGGTTGTTGGGGTTGCCGCGCAGGAAGATGCCGATGTCGCCGGGCTTGGCCACGTCGTTCAGGACCATGGCCCGCGGCGGGTTGAACGGCGAGGTCGCCTGAAACTGATCGACCTTCTTCTGCAAGTCGGTGAGCTTGTTGCGGTCGTCGCGCAGAATCAGCTTGTCGAACTCGGCCAGCGGCACCTCGGCGGGGCCGTCCTTGGCGAGCGTCCGGCGGAAGCGCTCGGTGACACTCAGCGTCAAGAAGTGGCAGGCGCGCTCCAACGCGGCGGGGCGAAGTTGCTGGTCGCGCGCGACCGCTTGCAGGTCGGCGGGCGGCTTGCCGGCGAGCGGGCGGGCCGCGTCGAAGTATTTCTTCGCCGACGCCGGGGTCCGCAACTCGGCGACGATTTCGGCGTGCCGCTTGGCGCGGAACTCGACGATCGCCTGCTCGCGGACTCGCACTTGGGCCTCGAATTTCTCGAGTTCCGGCGTCCGCTCGGCCGCCCCGATCCGCGGCAGCTCCTTCGGCTCCTGGCTGGCGGCGAACACCGCGTAGAGCGAGTAGTAGTCGCCGATGCCGACGGGGTCGAACTTGTGGTCGTGGCAGCGGGCGCACTGCACGGTCAGGCCCATCAGCCCGCGGGTGACCACGTCGATGCGGTCGTCGATGATGTCGTGCGAATTGTTGCTGAAGCGCCGGCCGACCGTGAGGAAGCCCATCGCGGCGAGCGGCCGCTTGTCGTCCGCCAGCGTCAGGTGGTCGGCGGCGATCTGCTCCGTCACGAAGCGGTCGTAGGGCTTGTCCTCGTTGAAACTCCGCACCACGTAGTCGCGGAAGGTGTACGCATAGGGGTAGGAGGCGCTCTCCTGGAACACGTAGCCCTTGGTGTCGGCGTAGCGGGCGAGGTCGAGCCAGTAGCGGCCCCAGCGCTCGCCGTAGTGCGGCGACGCCAGCAGTTCCTCGACGACCGTCTCGAAGGCCCGCGGCGACGGGTCGGCGACGAAGGCTTGCACCTGCGCGGCGGTCGGCGGCAGCCCAATCAGGTCGTAGTACGCCCGGCGGATCAGCACGTCGCGCGAGGCGGGGGCCGCCAGCGCCAGGCCGGCCGCGTCGAGTGTGGCCGTGACGAAGGCGTCGATCGGGTTCGGCCCGGCCGGCACTTTTGTCGCCGGCGGCTGCGGGTCGCGGATCGGCTGGAAGGCCCAGTGCGTCGCGGCGTTGTTCGCCTTCACGCCTGCCGTCGCCGCCTTGGGGAAGGCCGCGCCGGTCTTGACCCACTGCGTGAGGATTTCGACCGCGGCGGCCGGCAGCGGCTTGTCCGGCGGCATCGCGTAGTCGCCGACGCGCCGCACCGAAAGAATCAGCTTGCTCTTGTCAGGGTCGCCGGGCACGACCACCGCCCCGCCGTCGGAGCCTTTCGCGAGTCCCTCGGCGGTGTCGAGGCGCAGTTCGGCCTGCGCCTTCTTCGCGCCGTGGCAGCGGGTGCAGTGCTCGACGAGCAGCGGCCGCACCTTGGCCTCGAAGAACTCGACCGCTTCCGGCGTCGGCTCGGCGGCGCGGGCGGACACGGTGGAAGCCGCGAACAGCGTGGCGAGGAGCGCGAATCGCTTCAAGACGGCACCGCGGGGTTGGCGGGATCGAAGGGGGCCAGGCAGGTGACATCATTATACCGCGCGGACGGAAACCGGCCGGCGGGGATTCGCCCCTTCAATTGCCGGGGCCGGCGCGGTATGCTTGCGCCACCGCCCTCCCCCGGAGCAACTCTCATGGTCCGCCGCTCGCCGCTCGCCCGGTTCCTCCTGTTGGCGACGGCCTTCGCCGGCCTCGCGGGGGTCGCCGTCGTCGCCCGGCAGGCCCCGCCGGCGACTTCGGTGATGACCGACGCCGCGACGAAGTTCCTCAGCACGCTTGACGCTGACCAGAAGAAGGCCACCGTCTTCGCTTACGACGACGAGCACCGCGCGAAGTGGTACTTCACCCCGCAGCAGGCCAACCGCGAATCGACCCGCAAGGGCCTGCGACTCGACAAGCTTAACGACGCCCAGAAGGCGGCCGCGTTCGCCCTGGTGAAGACCGGGCTGTCGGCGTCGGGCTACGACCAGGCGACGACAATCATCGGCCTCGAAAGTTTCCTCGCCGAACTGGAGCCGAAGGGGGCCAACACGCGCAACCCGAGCTGGTACTTCGTGAGCCTCTTCGGCACCCCCAGCGGCACCGGCCAGTGGGGCTGGCGCTTCGAGGGCCACCACCTGTCGGTCAATTTCACGCTCGACAAGGGCACCGTGGTCGCCTCGACGCCGCTGCTGTTCGCGTCGAACCCCGCGAACGTGATGGGCGGCTCGCGCAAGGGCCTGCGACCGCTGCCGGAGACGGAAGACCTCGCCAAACAGCTCATCGCTACGCTGACGGCCGACCAGAAGTCCGTCGCTCAGCAAAAGCAACAATTCCCGGAGATCAAGGAGGGCCAGCCGAACGCCGCGGTCGGCGAGCCGGTCGGCCTGTCGCTGGCGAAGCTCGACGAGAAGCAAGCCGCCCTGCTGCGCAAGCTGATCGAAGCCTACGCCAACCGTTTGACGCCTGAAGCGGCCGCGCAAGAGATGCAGCGTGTCAAGGACGCCGGGGCGGAGAACGTCAAGTTCGCGTACTGCGTGGAACCGGACAAGAAGGGTTCGCCGTACACGTACCGCGTGCAGGGTCCGACCTTCGTCGTCGAGTTCCTGAACGTCCAGGGCGACGCGGCCGGCAACCCCGCGAACCACATCCACAGCGGCTGGCGACGCCTGCCGATGGACTTCGGCATGGCGGGGAAGTAGAAGTCACTGGTGTAACCTCGTTGGATGTGGGGTGAATAATGCCACCGGAAACACCGATCGAAGCGCGGCTTGCAGCCCTTGAAGACGCTGTGCGGGAGTTGCGACAGCACGTCGCAGTACCGCCTTCGGGGAATTGGCTCGATCGCCTGAACGGCTCGCAGCGTGACGAGCCGGCGTTCGACGAAGTGGTCGCTTTGGGCGGCGAGTTCCGCGCCACGGGTGTCGAACCGGTAGTGCTGGGTTAGGCGAGACGGCTACACTGCCGAAGTTGCGCCGCGATTGACCCACAATGCCATATCTATCAATCGTAGAGGCGACTCAGTATGACCATTGCACGCGGTAGTGGCATATTTGTGAGCTAGCTCCCATGCGAACGGCAAGTAATCTCGGAACACAGCATAATCTTGGTTGGCACCTGCCCGGTCCACGCCGACAGCTTGCAGAACCATGCGGTCGAAAATGGGCACGGTATCCGGGTAAAGAAAGTGCAGAAAAGTCGAGCGTACCGGAATGGCCGTCTTTGTCTTCATACCCGGCATTGCGAACTCGCCAACAGTTTCAATCAATTCGACAATGGCATCGACATTGCGTCCGAGCGAAACCGGAAGTGCTGACATAAGGCGTGGTAAGGCATCTGCTGCCGTCTTGCGTGACTGACTATCGGCAGCCATCCATTTGGCGAGTTGGCTACGGGCTGCGGGCTGGGAGTACAGCTTCCAGTACAAGAGACACTCGTACATCCCGACCGGATTCGACCCTGTGATTCTCGCGGTGGAGGAGTACCGCTCAGTCAACCGGTAATACAGTAGGCGATCGGCCAGTGGCTTCTCGGCCCCAAACCACAGGAGGTGGAGCGAGTTGGTGTCAAAACCCGAGCAGAGGTTATCGTACCGGGCATAGAGAGAAGGCCACGAGAACTCTTTTAGCGGATCGTTCAACAGACACTCTCCAGACTTGTGGATGCCACGCCTATCGGATTGGTAGACGCAGCGACGGTCTGTTGATGTCAGCCATCATCGACGTGACAGTAATTCTCGTCATTTTTCGCGAGAATCGCCGGGAAATTAACGCCGGTAGTCTTCGACGCCAAAGAAGTGGGTGACGCCGAGCCAGAGGATCGTCGCGATCGAGCGCACGGCCTCCCTGAGGCTCACCTTCGACTTGCCGGCGCGGCGGTTCTCGAACGTGATCGGCGACTCGCCCAGACGCGCCCCGACGAGGTGGCAGCGGAACAGCACCTCTTGCTGGAAGGAGTAGCCGCGACTTTGCGTGCGCTCGAGGTGGGCGGTCTTGAGCATCGACACGCGGTAACAGCGGAAGGCCCCGGAGGCGTCGCGGATCGGCATGCGGAAGAAGAAGCGCACCAGCGTGTTGACGAAGCGGCTCACGATCAGCCGGGTCAGCGGCCAGTTCTCCGTGGCCCCGCCGGGGGCGTAGCGGCTGCCGATCATGATGTCGTGCGTCGCCATGCCCTTCAAAATGGCCGGCAGGAACCGCGGCGGGTGGCTGAAGTCCGCGTCCATGTTCTGCATCAGGTCGTAGTCGTGGTCGATGGCGTACTGCATCGCCGCCAGCGTCGCCGTGCCGAGGCCCAGCTTGCCGGGGCGGTGCAAGACGTGGATCGTGGGGTCCTTCGCGCGCAAAGCTTCGGCGAGCTTGCCGGTGCCGTCGGGCGAGTTGTCGTCGATGACCAGGATGTCGGCGTCGGGGGCGTACTGGCGGATGCTCGCGATGAGCGGGGCGAGGTTCTCGGCCTCGTTGTAGGTCGCCAGCGTGATCAGGAGCCGGGCGGTCGCCGGCCGCGGAGAAGGGGCGAAGCGGGCGACGGCGGCGGGGGCAGGCGTCGCGGCCGGGGCGGGGGTCGGCATCGGCAAACTGCGGCTCAAGCGCGGGGTCACCAGACGGTCGTCTAGGAGTTGCAGGGGCGAGGTCAGGAAGGATGCTGGCATCGGGACGGCTCTCCGTTTCTATTCTGCTACCATATAGAATCGGCATTCGGTAAGTTATTCCTGATCCTGACTGGATTTCCGCCGATTCGCCCCCCGCGCCCGACACTGGAGCCTCGGTTTTATGGCCGAAACACTCGACATCGCCTGCCCGTCTTGCGGCAAGGCCATGAAAGTCCCCGCCGCCGTGGTCGGCAAAGTCATCCGCTGCAAGGGGTGCAGCCACACCTTCGCCGTGACCGCCCCCGGCACGCCGCCGAAGCCCCCGACCGCGAAGCCGGTGGTCGCCAAGCCCACGGCAAAGCCGGCAACGCCCGCCGACAAAGACGCGCCGATCAAATTCCAGGACGACCCGCCCAAAGTCCCGCCGGCGGCCGAGAAAAAAGTCGTGCGGCCTTTCGACATCGAAGACGACGACAACGAGAACCCCTACGGCGTCGAGAAGGACGACCTCGACGTGCCGCGCTGCCCGTTCTGCGCGACCGAACTCGACCCGCCGGACTCCAAAGTCTGCCTGGAGTGCGGCTACAACTTGCTCGAACGCAAGCGGCACGCCAGTAAGAAGGTGTACGAGACGACCGCCGGCGACTACTTCATGCACTGGCTCCCCGCGATCGCCTGGATCGTCGCGATGCTGCTGCTGTTCACGCTGGCGATCGTCTCGACGTGGTACATGAGCGACTGGTTGACCGGGAGCTTCCTCGAGAAAGACGACAAGAACGAAGTGACCAAGAAGGCCGAGTTCTACCTGCCGCCGTTCGCGTTCAACTTGTGTACGTGGGTCTGCACGTTCTTCGTCGCGTCGATCGGGCTCAAGTTCGTGGTGGCACGCCTGGTGTACAACTGGAAACCGGCCGAAGTGGTCAAGAAGACGTGACATGCTCGCCAAGCTCCGCACCTTCGCCTTGCTGGGGATCGACGCCCGCCCCGTCGAGGTCGAGGTCGATTCCGCGCCGGGGATGCCGAAGGTCATCCTCGTCGGCCTGCCGGAACTCGCCGTGCGCGAGAGCGTCCACCGCATCGAGCGGGCGCTAGCGAACCTCGGCTACCAGCGCCCGTCGGGCCGGGTCATCATTGCCCTCGCGCCGGCCGACCTCCGCAAGGAAGGCGGGGCCTTCGACCTGCCGATTGCACTCGGCATCCTCGTCGCCACGGGGCAACTCCGTCCGGAGCAGGTCAGCGACTACGCCACCGTCGGCGAACTCGGCCTCGACGCCAGCGTGCGGCCGGTGCAGGGTTGCCTGAGCATGGCGATGGCGGCCCGCGACCTCGGCGTCAAGCGGCTGCTCGTGCCCGCGGCCAACGCCCGCGAGGCGGCGGTCGTCACCGAACTCGAAGTCTTCGGCGTGTCGAGCCTGAGCGAGGCCGTCGGCATCCTGAACGGCTCCCTGGACGCGGAGCCGATCTCGCCGGGCCTCGACGAGCTGATGAAGGTCATGGACCGCTACGATGTCGATTTCGCCGACGTGCGCGGCCAGGAGTGCGCTAAGCGGGCGCTGGTGGTCGCCGCGGCGGGCGGGCACAACGTGCTGATGCTTGGCTCGCCGGGGTCGGGCAAGACGATGCTCGCCCGCCGCCTGCCGAGTATCCTGCCGCCGCTGAGCATCCAGGAGAGCCTCGAGACGACGCGCGTCTACAGCGCCGCCGGGCGGCTGCCGGCGGGGGCGGGGCTGCTCACGGCGCGGCCGATCCGCTCGCCGCACCACACGATTTCCGACGCCGGCATGGTCGGCGGCGGCAGCATCCCCCAGCCGGGCGAGATCAGCTTGGCGCACCGGGGTGTGCTATTCCTTGACGAGTTGCCGGAGTTCCCGCGGAAGTGCCTCGAAGCCCTGCGGCAGCCGCTCGAAGAGGGGGTCGTGACGATCTGCCGCGCCGCCCACAGCGCGACCTTCCCCGCCGACTTCATCCTGTGTGCCGCGATGAACCCCTGCCCGTGCGGCTACCTGGGGGCGACCGGCCACGTCTGCAAGTGCAACCCGATGGCCATCGAGCGGTACCTGGGCAAGATCTCCGGCCCGCTGCTCGACCGCATCGACATCCACCTCGAAGTCCCCGCGGTGCCCTTCGCCGAACTCTCCAAGGTCGGCGACGGCACGAGCACGGCGACGATGCGTGCCCAGGTCGATGCGGCCCGCGCCGTGCAGGCGAGGCGCTTCGCCGGGACGGCCGGCGCGGGCACAGTCAACGGCTCGATGTCGTCGCGGCAGATCCGCAAGCACTGCCCGCTCGAAGACGAGACGCGGGCGATGCTGGGGGCCGCGATGGCCGACTTGGGGTTGTCGGCGCGGGCGCACGACCGCATCCTGAGGGTCGCCCGCACCGTCGCCGACCTGGCGAAGTCCCCGGACATCGGCGTCGATCACCTGGCCGAGGCGATCGGCTACCGCACCCTCGACCGCAAACTGTGGGAGAAATGAATCTCACGGAAGAATTCGCGATATCAAATCCTTGGTATCCATTGTGGAACACCGCCTACTGATTGAACTTGCCCCGTTAGCCCCAACTACCCGGTTAGAGTTCGGCGATAGGTTAGATTTTTTGTCGGGCCACGCTAACTCCATGAAACTGATGCCGCGAGACCCATCGGACTACTGCTTTTACAACTGGATCGCTACAGACAAAATTTTGACCGGCATCAGCTTAACAAACTGCAACGACGACCTTTCGGCGCACCTAGAAGGATTGAACTTCAGTTACATCGAAAGCACGAGCATAATCGATATCTGGTTTTCAGCCAACCGACTTGGCGACTACCTCATCGTGCAGGACTGGGACTTGTACTTTATCATCCGTGACGATGGCCGGATCACACTCGACGCTTCGGTGTGGATGGTGAATCCACTCCTTTATCTGCCCTTTCAAACCGCTAGCTGACCCGGTGACTCGCCAATACACTGACTCGCGACTACTGCTCAGGAGACTCGAGTGCCGCGTGTCCCCACGACGTTGATTACCGGCTCGTCCGGCGAGATCGGCCACGGGCTGATCGAGCGACTCGCCGCCTCCGGCAAGCCGATCGTCACGCTCGACCTCAACCCGCTCGCGCCGGAACTCGCCCGCAAGGTCCGCAAGGAGTACACCGGCTCGATCGTCGATACGCTGCTGCTCGACCGCATCGCCGCGGAGTGCCAGGTCGATTGCGTGTTCCACCTCGCGGCGCTGCTCTCGACCCGCAGCGAATTCGTGCCGGCGTTCGCCCACAAGGTCAACGTCGAGGGCACCCTGAACCTGCTCGAATTCGCCCAAAACGAGGGCGAGTCGCGTGGCCGGCGGGTAACGTTCTTCTACCCGTCGAGCGTCGCCATCCACGGGATGCCGAGCCTGGCCGTCAAGGCGAGCGCGGGGCGGGTCGCGGAGGACGACTACAACGTGCCGACGACGATGTACGGGGCCAACAAGCTCGCCTGCGAGCACCTCGGCCGCTACTACGCCCGGCACTACAAGCAGCTCAGCGCCGGCCCGCCCTTGAGCCGCATCGACTTC
Organism: Fimbriiglobus sp.; assembly: GCA_043744775.1. Taxonomy (GTDB): domain Bacteria; phylum Planctomycetota; class Planctomycetia; order Gemmatales; family Gemmataceae; genus Fimbriiglobus. Next base: position 26,229 of record JAYTUC010000222.1, read on the forward strand.
CGCAGCGTGCGATTCCCTGGCCTCATATCGGCCGCGACGCTGCCGACCGGCGGCACGTCGGACTACGCCCCGGAGATGATCCACGCCGCGGCCAAGGGCGAGCCTTACGCCTGCTTCGCCCGGCCGGACACGCGCATCCCGTTCATGACGATGCCCGACGCCATCGACGCCATTCTGCGGCTCGTCGCGGCCCCGGCGGCGGACTTGACGCGCATCGTCTACAACCTCAGCGCCTTCGCTCCGAGCGCCGGCGAGATCGAGGCCGCGGTGCGGGCCGCCTTCCCGGACGCCGACATCACGACATCGGTGGACGAGAAGCGGCAGGCGATCCTGGACAGTTGGCCGGCCGACGTGGACGACAGCACCGCCCGCGCCGACTGGGGCCACGCCCCGCGCCACGACTTCCACGCGGCCTTCCACGACTACCTGTTGCCCCGCATCCGCGACTCCTACGCCGCCAAAGCCCAGGATACGTGACATGGCCCGCGACACCGACTTGCGACGAATCCTCGACGGCGGGCTGATCGCGGTGGTTCGCGCCAGCGACCCGGCCGGCCTCCTCGACGTGGTCGGGGCGCTCGCCGACGGCGGCGTGACGGTCGCCGAGGTGACCTTCACCGTGCCGAACGCGCTCGACGTGATCCGCGAGGCAAAGCGGACCCTGGGGCACCGCGTGCTTTTGGGGGCGGGCACGGTCCTCGACGCCGAGACGGCCCGCGCGGCACTCCTGGCCGGGGCCGACTTCCTCGTCTCGCCCGTAGTCGCCCAGGATGTCATCAAGCTGGCGCGGCGTTACGACAAGGTCGTGATGGCGGGGGCCTTCTCGCCGACGGAGATCCTCGCCGCCTGGGAGGCCGGGTCGGACATCGTCAAGGTGTTCCCGGCCGAGGTGCTGGGGCCGGCGTTCTTCCGGGCGGTGCGCGGGCCACTACCGCAGATCAAGTTGATGCCGACGGGCGGCGTCGATCTCACCACCGCGGCGACGTTCCTCGACGCCGGGGCCGTCTGCCTGGGCGTCGGCAGCCAACTCATCGACCCCAAGCTCGTCGCCGCCAAAGACTTCGCCGGCCTGACGAAGTTAGCCCGTCAGTACGCCGACGTGGTCCGCGATTGGCGGGTTCAAAAGTGCGGCGAGTGACCGGATTGCGGTGCGGGCGTTTCGTCAGCTCAAGATGCCGGCGATGATCCCGCCGATCACTTCGATCAGTCCGCCGGCCAAGTCGCCGGACGCCTCGGCCAACCCGCCAGCCAGGTCCACGACGGAAATCCCGTCGATGGCCGCGCCGACGAGGTTCCCCGCCGCCTCCAGGGCGACAGCGCCCGAAGTGTTCGATTCGGCGTGCCGCTCGGTGGCGGCATCGGTCAGGGCGTTGGCGTCGTTCAGGGTCACGGCCGGCCTCCGGAACAAGGGTGCGATGCCGAGTCTTCGTAGGCGACCGGCGTGACATTTCAACGGCACGGCTATTTTTTGACGATTTCAAACTTGTGGGCCGTCGGCTGGGCCAACTTGTACACGTCGGCCTGAGCCTTCTCGATCAGCGCGAGTCGCTTGGCCCGCTCCTCTTGCTTGAGCGGCTCGCCGGCGGCTTGCAGCCAGTCGGGGAGGGCCGTCCGGGTCACGCCGAAGCGGCCGCGAACGATGTTGTTCTTGGCGTTGATCGCCTGCAACACCTTGTTGCCCTGCTCGAACAGCGGCCCGGCGGTGGCGTTGCCGAGGTTCACGCCCTTGGCCAGCGCCGCCGCGGTGGTGGCCGCCACTTCGGTGCCGTCGATGCGCACGCCGTAGTCGCCGTCGGCGAGGTCGGTGACGGTCAGACTGTAGCGATTCAGGTCGTCGAGGTTGTTGGTGTACGGCAGCATCGACAGCCAGTCCTTTTGCACCGGTAGCGGCAGGGCGTCGTCGAGGCGGGTGAACGAGACGCCGCCGCCGCTGGCGACCACGTCGGAGAGCTTGGCGTTCGTGGCCTTGGTCATGCCGGTCTTGGCGCTGACTTCGGCGGAACTCACGTCGGCGGGGGCGTGCAGCTGCGTCAGGATCGCGTGAGCCATCAGCAAGCCGCCGGGGGGCGACGTGTGGAAGCCGTCGCCGAACGGCTTGGCGGTCGCGGCCTTCGGGTCGGCCTTCTCCATCGCTTCGAGGGCGGCGCGCGTCACGGCGTACTGGTCCGCGAACGGGAAGCCGGCCTTCTTGGCGGACTCGGCGAGTGGCGCGTAGAACTGCTTCTGCGTCTCGAGGTACAGCTTGAAGCGCTCGGCGACGCGGCGGTCCACCGCGTTCGGCGACACGACGGCGACTTGGACGCCGGCCTTCTTGGCGGCGGCGAGCATCGCGTCGGTCTTCTCGACGAAGACCTTGTTCGAGGCCGGGTTGAAGTTGCCGTAGCCGCCGTCGTTCATGCCGAAGTTGATCGTCACCTTGGTCGGCTTGTCCGACAGGACGTGCTCCTGGAAGCGGCCCGCGCCGCCGTTGGCCGTGTCGCCGCCGATGCCGGCGTTGAGGAACAGCATCCCGCCCTGGGGGAAGCGCGTCGTCAGGTACAGCTCGATGTCGGTCGAGTACTGGTACTGCTCCGTGATGCTGTCGCCCAAAAAGACGACGCGGTCCTTGGGCTGGAAGAAGAACGGCTCGGCCGCCCGCGTCGGGGCCGCGACGACGGTCAAGGCGAACAGGGCAATCAGTCGAGTCATAATCCACCTCCGGGAAAGTTCATCCGCGGGCGGATTGTAAGCCCTCGACTTGCCGAACGCCAGAGCCGATTGTCACACCTTGCGGAAGGGCGTTTGCAGGTCGAACGTCCCGTCGGGCAGCGGCACTTTGACGTAGTCGCCAAACAAATTCGGGCTTTCGACGACGAGCAAGTCGAGCATCTGGTTGGCGAGCTTGCGAATCTCCGGCTCGGCGTGGACGCTGCCGCGCTGCTCCAAGAAGTGCCGCAGCGCCCGCGCGTTGGCGGTGACGCTGATCTTCGTCTCCGTGGCGTTCGGCAAGACACTGCGGGCCGCCTGCCGGGCCGTCTTGCGGCGACTCGTGCGGTCGGCGTCGGGCGGCAGCATCGCCGCGGCGGCCGCCTCCGGGTCGGCGAGTTTGGCGTTCAGCCCCTCGGCGAGCTTGACGTAAGCCGCGTGGGCGTGCGTCACGGCGTCGAGCCAGATCGCGTGCAGTTCCGGGTCTTGCGCGACGATGTCCGGCTCGACGTACTCCGCGACCGACTCGTCAACGTACCGTTGTGATAACTGCGAAAACCCCCAGCCAGACCGATGTCTGACCAACTCATGCGTGAGACTACGGCTCACACCCGTGACCACAAAATTCCACACGGCGTGTTCGAGCACGGAGCCGTGGCCGACTTCCTTGATGTGGTGTAGGTACGTCGCGTTGCCGCCGGGGCGCGGCTTGGCGAACGACATGTAGCAGAGCCGGCCGGCCGACTCGGTGAGGACCTCCGCGGCGACTTCGCTGTCGGACTGCCAGCTCACGCCGTGGTCGGCGAGGAAGCGATCGAGCTCCCCGCTTTGGAGTTGCTGCTTGCCGATGAGGTAGACTTTGGGGGTCGTCAGGATCGTGATGTCGGCCACGGCGCGGCTCCGGCTTGTAGCGATTGCAAGGGCCGCACGATAAGCTGGGCCGGCCCTTCCAGTCAACCCAATGTCGCGTCGGATTGGGTCAACCCGAAAGGGCGGGCGACCTGGGGGCTTGGGGCGAGATTTTCCGACACAGGACCGGGCGAAGATTGGGGGATGGTTTACAATAGCGCCGTGCCGCCCCCGCTCCGCCAGGTCGCCCACGATGTCCGTCGCGCGGTTGATGCTGACGCTTTTGGGCACGCTCGCTAGCGTGGGGTTTGCCGTCGCGCAGCCAGCCAAGCCCCCGGTGCTGAAGCTGCCCGACGGGACCGTCGTCGTGTTCACGAAGTCGCCCGACGACCTCAACCCGATTCCCGAGGGCGTCTTGCTGCCCGCCGCCGAGTACAAGGCGTTGCAAGACCAACTCGACGCCGCGCGGAAGGCCAGGGAGTCGGCGAAGCCGGTCGGCCCGAGTTCCTGCGACCTCCGGGGCAAAGTCGTCACCCGCGGCGACCGCCAGGCGGCGCTACTCACGCTGACGTACACGGTTCGCACTTACGCCCCGCAGGCAGCCGTGTCCCTCGGCACCGCCCGCGCCTTCCCCACCGCGGCGCGGCTCTCCGACGGCAAGCTGCCGGTGCTGACTGCTGGCGATGACGGCCTGACCGTCACGCTCGACAAGCCGGGCGACCACACGGTCACGCTGGAAGTCGAAGCCCCCGTCACCGCGCGGGGGTCGAAGGGCGAGCCGGGCTTCGAGATCGGCCTGCCGCGCGCGGCCATCACGACCCTGGCGGTCGAGTTGCCCGGCGGCGTCAAGAAGGCGCAAGTCGGCTTGCGGTCCGGCGACAAGCCGGGTGAGGCGAAGTGGTCGGCCGAAGACGCCGCGACCCTCAACGCCAAAGTCGGCGAGCGCGGCTTACCGCTCGGTCCCGTCGAGTCGCTCGACGTGACGTGGGACGCACCGTTACCGGCCAACGCCCCCGCCGCGCAGGTGCCGCGCACCGCCGACGCTGACGTGACCATCCGCATCGACGACTCTCAAATCGAGACGACGACGCGCCTGCGACTGCGCGGCGGGTCCGCGCAGTGGCTGCTCGCCCTGCCGGCGACCGCCGACATTGCCACCGAGAAGGTCACGCCGCCGGGGGTCCCGCCCGACGCCGTGCCGAACGCCAACCCCGGCCTGACGCGGCCCCCGGACGCGAACAAGCCCGTCTGGACCTTCCGCCCGCCCGACGCCGCAGCCGACTGGGTGGTCACTGCCGTCGTCCGGCAGCCGCGGGCGAAGGCGAGCGACCCGAAGTCGCGCGGCCCCTTCACCGTCGGCCCCGTCGGCGTGCCGACCGCGCTGCGCCTCACCGGGACGGTGCGCGTCATCGCCGCGGCGACGGTCCGGGTGACCCTCGACAAGGCGTCGGTGGACTTACGCCGCGTCGATTCGCCCACGCCGACGGCACCCGAAGACGAGTCGTCGGGTCTGTACCGCTTCGCGACGGCCCAAGTGACTGGGGCGACCGCGCCGCCGAGCGCGCCGCTCTGCGAGTTGACGACGCGGCCGCTGCCCGGCTTCCAGCGCGTGCAGCCGACGTACACGCTCCGCCGCGCCGACGACGGCTGGCGGCTGGCCGTCGCCGTCAAGGTCACGCCGGTGCGGGCCGACGCCGAGGAGGTGCTCGTCGATGTGCCCGCCGGCTGGCAGGCGGTCGAGGCGACGGCGGGCGACGAGTTGATCGACCAGGTGCAAGTCGTCAGCGAAACCCCGCTGATGAAGCGCCTCTCGGTGAAGCTCGTGGGCCCGCAGCGGTCGGCCTTCGACTTCACGCTTTCCGCCAGCCACGCCAGCCCCGCGACGCGGCGGCGCGAGGAGTTGCCGCTGCCGCGCTTCCCCGGCGGCCGCGAGTCGCAGGCGAAGGTCGTGGCGAGTGTCCCCGACGGCTTCGAGATCGCCGGCTCCGCCACCGCCAGCGACGGCACCCCCTTGACCCTCGTCGCCGAGGACCGCGCGGCGACGGGCACCCCGCCCCGGACGGTGCAGGCGACCGCCGAGCGCGGCCTGGCCAAGGTCGATCTGGCGTGGCAGACCTTCCGCCCGGAACTGGCCGTCGAGAGTCGCGCCGAGGTGACCTGGAACGAGCGCCAAGCCCTCGTCACCCACACGCTACGCTTCCAGCGCGTCGAGGGCGACGCGCGGCCGATCCTGCTGTCCGGGCCGGCCATCGACTTGCGCGTCCTGCCGCCGACGCCGGGCACCCTGGAGCCGCTGGACCGCGACACCTGGCAACTGAGGCTGCCGCCGGACGCCCCGCGCGACTTCACGGTCGCGGTGTCCTACGCCCTGAGCGTGCCGCCGCGCAAGCCCGACGCCGGGCCGACGCGCGTGCCGGTCGCGCTGCTGACGCCCGACGCGGTGAGCCGGCTCGACTCCCACGTCCGCGTCTGGTGCGGCACCTCGACGCGGCGGGTCAGTCGCCCCGACGGCCCCTGGCGCGAACTCCCGCCGGAGCCGGCCGCCGACCGGCCGTCGCTGCCGTGGCTCACGCTCGCCGGTAGCGGGGCGACGTTGCCGCTGGCCGTCGAACTCGCGGACGACGCCGGGCCAATTCTGGGCGTGACGGCCGACCGGGCGCTCGTGCAGACCTGGCTCGCGTCCGACGGCACGTCGGTCGTGCGCGGCCGCTTCCAACTGCGCCGCTGGTCCGGCGGCGGGGTCGATCTCGAAGTCCCCGCCGGCGTCGCCCCGGAGGTCTACGCCGACGGCCGGCGGATCGACGCCGCGACCCTGACCCCGCTCGCCGCGGCGGAGGCCCCGGAGTTCAAGCGGCTGCGCGTGCCGCTGCCCGAGGCGAAGCCCGGCAAGATGACGCTGCTCGACGTGCGCTTCCCCGCGGCGCGAGACCGCGCCCTGCGCGGGGCCGTCGCCTTCCCCACGCCGAGGCTGCCCGACGCGGCGTACCGCTCCCCCGCCCGGCAGCAGTGGTTCCTGCCGGCCGACCTCGTGCCGCTGCTGCCGGGGCCGGACGCCGCCGCCGAGCAGCGCTGGACCCTGCACGGCGGGCTCCTCGCGCCGACCGGGGCCGTGAGCGCCGCCGACGCGGAGGCGTGGATCGCCGGGGGCGCGGACGCCGACGCGGAGGTCGCCGAAGCCAACTTCGCCGGCGTCGGCAACGCGACGACCGACGCGCTTTCTGCGCGGCAGGCGCGGCTGGTCACGGTCACGGTCGTGCTGGTGCCGCGCGTCGCCTGGTTCGCCGGCTGCTCGCTCGCCGCGGCGGTCGTCGGCATCGTCGGCTACCGGATGCGGCCGCTCGCCCTCGGCCTGTCGCTGACCGCACTCGGCGTCGCGGCGGCGTTCGGCGCGGTGCTGCGGCCGCAAGTCGCGTCGCAGGTTGTCCACGGGGTTCAACCCGGCGTCGCGATGGTGCTGCTGGGCTACGCCGCCGTCGCCGCGGTGGAGTGGTACTACCGCCGCCGCGTCACGCACCTGCCGGGCTTCACCCGCAACCCCGCCGCGCTCTCCACCACGTCGATCGCGCTGGAGGTCGCCGACCGGCCCTCGCCGTCGGGCACCGGCAGCCGCAACGCGGCGCTGCGGGCGAACCCACTCTCACTCGACTCCGGCTCCGGCCGAGCCGCCGCCCCAGGGTCGCGGTCGTGAGCCGAGCCGCGACACTCGCCCTGGCAACTTTGACCCTCGGCGTCGCCGTGGCGTTGGCCCAAATCCCGTCGCCGCAGCCCGCCGAGGGCTTCGGGGCCGCGGCGGGCGCGCCGCACCTCGCCGCCGAGGCGTTCGCCCGGCCGGCGGCCGCCGACCCCTTCCCGCTGCGTCGCGTCCTCGCCACCGCCGACCGGCTCCCGGCGTTGTTAAAGTTGCTGCCGCCGGGGCCGGTGGTCACGCTCGACCGGGACGAGTTCGAGGCCCAAGCCCGCGTGGCCGCCGGAGCGAAGCCGACGGCAATCGCGCGACTTCTGGAGGCCCGCTACGCCGCGACGCACTCCGCCGACGGCCTCCGCGGCACGCTGACCTGGAGATTCCCCGCGGGTCCGGCCGAGTTCCCGCTGACCGCCTCCGGGGTCGCATTCGGCCCCGACGCGGCCGGCCGAGTCGTCGCGGACGCCACGCGCGGGCCGTTGTTGCGACTGCCCGACGGCGGCGACGTGGCCCTGGTGTGGTCGGCCCGCGCCACTTCAGAGGGCGACGCCGAGCGCTTCGAGTTGGTGCTACCGCCCGCGCCGCTGGCCACGCTCGACCTTGACTTGCCGGCCGACCGCGAGCCGACGCTGACCGCCGGCGATGCGGCGCGGTCGCTGTCCGGCCCGCTGCCGGGCGCGGCCGCTGGGCGGCAGTTGCGCCGGGTACTCTTCCCCGGCGTCGGTCGCGTCGAATTCGCGCTGCGGCCGGTCGCCGGGCCGGCGGAGCGCGGTGCCCCCGTCAAGGCGTCGCGTGTCGCGCGCTTCGACTTCGCGCCCGGCGTCGTCAACTTCGCGTTCGACTGCGCTCTCGAAGCCGCCCGCGGTGCCCCCGAGGAGTTGACGTTCCTCGTCGATCCCCGTTGCCACGTCACCGAGGTCGCGGCGTCCGGCGGCGTCGCGTGGTCGGTCGAGGGGACGCCGCCGAGGCTGCGGGTGCGCTGCCCCGCCGGCCTCCCGTCCAAGCTGACCGTGGCCGGCTTCGCCGCGCTGCCGCCGTCGGCCGAGGCCGGCTGGCCGCTGCCCGACTTGCGGCTGGTTGACGGCCTGCCGGGCGGCGACGCGGTCGAGGTGACCTGTCGCCCTGACGTGCAGTGGCTCGGCTGCGACCCCGGCGACTATCGAAGCCACTCGCTGCCGCCGCCCGCCGCGGCCGACGACGGCGTGCGCTTCGGCTTCCTGGCGGTGCCGTCCGAGACCGCCGCCAACCCCGGCGCGTCGAGGCGGCTCCCGAGTGTGCGCGTCAAGAGTCTCGGCGCGACCTACTCGACGGGGGACGACGTGACCTGGGAGGCGGGGACGCCGGCGGAGGAGTCGCGGCTGACGGCCCGCTTCCGCGTCGCGGTGTCGCGCGGGCCGCTGGAGAGTCTCACGCTGCAGCATGGCCCCGGCTACCGCGTCGTGTCGGCCGAGCTGGCCGCGGAGGACGCCCCGCTCGTCGTGAAAGACCGGCGGGTCGAGTTGACGCGGCCGGCGCGGGCGGGGGAGTCCGTCGAGGTCGTCGTCAAGCTCGCCGGGCCGCGCCCCCGGCCGGGGGTTGCGGTGCCGTTCCCGCAGGTGTCGTGCTCGAACGCTGTCGGCCGCGAGGGGACTTACACCGTCGTCGCCCCCCCCGGCTACGACGCGGCCGCGACCGCCCCGCCGTCGAGCAAGACTGCCCACCCGACGCGGCTGCGTTACCCGATCCGCGGCCGCGGCCCCAACGCCGCCCTGACCCTCACGCCCCACGAGACCCGGCTGAGCGGCGCGAGTGACACCGTGATGACACTTGTCGAGGGCAGGCCGTGCCGCGTGACCGTCTTCCGCCTCAACGCGGGGGGAGGGCCACTCGGGGAAGTTCGGCTCCGCGTGCCCCGCGGCGATGGGGGTTTCGTGCGGCCGGAGGGCCTCGTCGCCCGCGTCGCATCGGCGTCGCCCGTCGAGCCGTGGGGGCCGACGCTCGGTGCGACGAACCCTTTGGCGGCGTTAGCCTTGGCCGCGAGTGCGGCGACCGGCGACCGGGCGATGGAGGTGCAGCGGGTGACGTTCCCGCCGGACGCGGCCGAGGGCGTCGTGCGCGTGCGGGCGTTCGCCGACAGGGACGGCAACTTCCCCGACGCCCTGCCCGCCGTGATCGGTGCCGCCGTCGTGCCGGCGTCGCCCGGCGTGCCCGACCCGCCGCCCGGTGAGGCCGGCCCGCCCCCGTGGCGCTTCCGCGGGCTACGCCGCGACGTCGCGGTGGATGCGGGCGGCGTCGTCACGGTCGCGGTCGGGGGCAGCGTCGTGGGTGGCGCGTCGGCCGAGTGGCGCGTCGAGTTGCCGGCGGACGCGGAGTTGCTCGGCGTGACCGCCTACGGCAAGTCCGCCGCGGGCGTCCGGCTCGACGGAGGCGCGGCCGTCCTGCCGCCGCGACTCGCCACGGGCGGCGCGGCCCCCCCGGAGATGCCGTTCGAGGTCCGCTTCCGCCTGCCCGGCCGGGTGCCCGTCACCGGCGGCACCGTTGACGTTCCCGCCGTCGGGCTTCCCGGCGACCCGCCGCTGCCGACGGCGTGGGAGGCGGCCGCCGAGTACCGCGCCTGGCCACGCCTCGACGCCCTGACCGACGCGACCGACCGCGACGGGCCGCTGACGCTGGTCCCGCTCGCGCTGCCGGTCGCGCTGGGCTGGGCGGCCGCGGCACTACTTCTCGGGGCGGCGTTCACGCTCGCGGTCCGTCGGCGGCTCTCGCCCGGTCTGCTCTTGGGCGTCGGCGTCGGCGGACTTTTCGCGGCGGCGACGTTACCGCCCGGCTGGTCGCTCGTCTTACGCCCGTTCGCGCTGGCCCTGGTCCTGCTGGTCACGATCGCCTTACTCGCGCCGCGACTCCCGCGCCGCGGCGTTCTGGCCCTGACCCTCGGCGTCGCCGGCGTCGCGGGGGCCGCCGGGACGGCCGACCCGCAAACGGTGCTCGTCGTCGCCGGGCCGGGCGAGCGCTGGGCGGTCTACGCGGCCCGCTCGACGCTCGACGCCTTCGGGCGACTCAGCCTCCCGACGCCGCCGGGCTTCGCGCTCACCGGCGTCGAGTACGTCGGCCGCGGCGGGCCAACGGGCGCTGCGCAGTTCACGCTCACGGTCGCACTCGCCGCGGCGGGGGACGGCCCGGAGGTCTACGAGTTGCCCCTGGGCGGGGTGCGCCTCGACTCAATGGAACTCGACGGCAAGCCGGCCCTGCCCGAGGCGACGCGGCCGGACGCCTACGCCGTCGGCGTCCGGGGCCGGGGGCCGCACACGCTCGTCGCCCGCTTCCGCGTGCCGACGGTCGCCGCCGACGGCGGCCGCGAGGCGCGCTTCACCGGCCCGGACTTCCCCGCCGCGCGCGTGGCTTTCCGCACGAGCGCCGCCAACGTTGCGGTCGTCTCCCGACGCGGCGCGCAATCGGTCGAACGCCGCGACGGCGAAACGGTCGCCACGGCCGACCACGGCGGCGGCCGCGCGGTCGCCGTCCGCACCTGGGACGCGCCGGCCGCCGCGACCCCGGTCGCCAGCGTGCGCGAGGGGCACCTCTGGGACATCGGCGAGGCCGACGCAACGCTGCGGAGCGCCTTCCAGTGGACGGTCAGTTCGGGGAGCCTCGACAGCGTGGCCGTCGAGGTCCCCGCCGACCTGGAGCCGGGCACGCCCACGGTGCGGTCCGCCGGGCCACGACCCGGCGGGGCGGCGGAGGTCTGCGCAGTGACGCTGACGCCGGCCGGCGCGGGCCGCAAGCTCGTCGCCCACTTCGCCGCGCCGCTCGCCGGGAAGTTCACGCTGCTCGTGGCGTTCACGCCCCGCACGCCGCTCGTGGCCCGACCGGTGCTCACGCTGCCCCGCGCGCTCACGGCCGCGGCGTCCGAGACGCTGGTCGGCCTGCGGGTGCGGGGCCTGACACTCGACGCCCTGGAGAAGCGCGGGCTGATCGACTTCCCGGCCGACGACTTGACTCGCCGCTTCGGGGCACCGCCGGAGTGGCAACTCGACCGCGCCCCGGCCGACCGCGTCTTGCAGCGGCTGCCGGGGCCGGCCGCCGAACTGCGGCCGACGCTGCGGCCCAAGCCCGACGCCGGCGTCGTCGCCTGCGAGACGCGCTGGACCCTCGGCCCGGCCGTCGAAGTCGAGGCGCAAGTTGCCGTCACGAAGTTCGCCCCGACTGACGCCGTCGAGATCGACTGGCCCGACGGGGCCGTGCTCCGAGAAGTCCGCTCGCCGGAGTTGCACGGCTGGTCGAAGTCCGGCTCGCGCGTCCAGGTCTGGTTCCGAAGGCCGACGCGGCAGGCGGTTGTCACCTTGATCGGCACGTCACCGGCCGCGCCTCCGGTCGCCGGCACGACGCTCGACCTCGGGGCGGTGCGTGCCGCCGGCGTCCTCGGCGTCAGCGTCTTGCGGGTGCGGCCGGCCTCTGGTCTTGAGGCGCGTTGGGTGCCGGCCAAGGGCGTCGCCCTGCGCCCCGACTCGACGCCGGCGGAAACCCTCTTGACCCTCGACGCCGGGGTGTCGGCCGGGCGGGTCCGCGTCGAGCCGCTGCCGGCCACGGAGCCGGCCCGCCCCAAGCCGCCACCCCGCGCGACAACGCCGGCCCCACCGGTCGCGGCCGTGACCGCGGAAGCGCTGGTCGTTGACTCCCCGCCGGCCGACGACTGGGCGGCCGCGCGGGCCTGGATGGTCGCGCTGAGTACGCCGTCTGGGTTGCTGGCCGTCGCGCTCGCCCGGCGGCGTGGCCTGCGTGCCCCGGAGTGCCTCGCGGCGTGCGGGCTGCTCGGCGCGGGCGTCGCCGGGCCGGCGACGTTCCTCGGGCTGATCTTCGTCGTGGCCGTGGTGGCGGGGCTGGCGTGGCGGCTCGCGCGACTGTCGCGGCGGGCCTCGCGCCTGGTCCTGCGCTAAAGGCGATCGATACACTTCCGGGGTGGCACGTTGCACCCCCCGGAAGGTCCGTCGCATGAAATTCCTGTTACTCTTCGCCGTGGTCGTGGCCTTCGCGCAGGCGACCGCCGCCGCGGAACCGGCCAAGAAGCGGCCGATGGTCGTCGAGGACCTGTTCAAGTTCGCCCGCGTCGCCGACCCGCAAGTCTCGCCCGACGGCACGCAAGTCGTCTACCAGGTCACGACGGTGAGCCTGGAAAAGAACAGCTCGACGACGGCCTTGTGGCTCGCGGAGACCGACGGGGCGTCAAAGCCGCGGCAGTTAACCAACCCCAACGGCAAAAAGGACACGCACCCGCGTTGGTCGCCCGATGGCAAGGCGATCCTGTTCGAGTCCACCCGCGGCGGTACGGGGCAACTCTACGTCCTGAGGCTCGCCGGCGGCGAGGCGCAGCCGGTCACCAAGATCAGCACCGGCGCGGGCACCGGCCTGTGGTCGCCGGACGGCAAGCGCGTCGCCTTCGTGTCGGCGATCCGGCCGGAGTTTTCGGAGTTGCCGTTCGCGGAGAGCGACGCCAAGAACGCCGCGGCGGACAAGGCGGCCGAGGAAAGTCCGGTCAAGGCGAAGACGTTTACGCGGCTCCTCTTCCGGCACTGGGACAGCTACGTCGAGGACAAGCGGCAACACCTGTTCGTGATCGACGCCACGGCCGCCGGTTGGGGCGAGGCCCGCGACGTGACCCCCGGCGACCGCGACGCGAACCCCACGAGTTCGACGTTCAGCGTCGGCGACGACTTCACCTTCACGCCCGACTCGAAGCACCTCGTGTTCACGGCGGTCCCCGAAAAGGGCGAGGCGTGGAGCACCAACCACGACCTGTGCCGCGTGTCGATCGACAACAAATCGACGAAGTGGGAGGCCCTCACCGGCGACAACAAGGCGGCCGACAACTCGCCGCGCTTCAGCCCCGACGGCAAGAAGCTGGCGTGGCGGTCGCAAGCGAAAGCGGGCTACGAGGCCGACAAGTGGGAGATTCAAGTCGTGGATGTCAAGCCGGACGGCACGTTCGACGGCAAGCCGAAAGCGTTGACCGAGTCGCGGGACTTGTCGGCGACCGAGATCGCGTGGACCGGCGGCTCCGGCGTGGCGTTCGTGGCAGACGACGGCGGGGCGACCACGCTGTTCACGGCAGCGCTGTCGGGCGAAGTCACACTCGGCCTCGGCTATGCCGGGAAGATGTCCGGCGGTATCGCGGCTCGGCAAGGGCAAATTAGCGGACTGTCCGCCAGCCGGGACGGCAGCGTGTGGATGTATTCTGTGGCCCGAATGAGTCACCCGGCCTACCTGTTCGGCGTGCAGTTTTCTGAGTCGAATCGAGGCGGACTGATTTCGACACTTGCGACAGCATCGCATAACAACGCGCTGCTCGCCGAACTCGACCTGGCGAAGCCCGAGTCGGTACAGGTCAAGATCGAGGACGGCGAGATGCAGATGTGGCTGCTCAAGCCGCCGGGATTCGACGCGAAGAAAAAGTACCCGGTCGTCTACCTCGTGCACGGCGGGCCGCAGGGGGCGTGGGAGGACGGCTGGAGCTACCGCTGGAACCCACAGGTCTGGGCCGCCCAAGGCTACGTCGTCGCGATGCCCAACCCGCGCGGCTCGACAGGGTTCGGGCAGAAGTTCGTGGACCAAATCTCCGGCGACTGGGGCGGCAAGTGCTACCGCGACCTCGTCGCCGGCCTCGACGCCGTCGAGAAGCTGCCCTACGTCGATCAAGACCGCATCGCCTCGGCCGGGGCGTCGTTCGGCGGCTACATGCAGAACTGGTTCGCCGTCAACGACATCGCCAAGCGCTTGAAGTGCCAGATCTCGCACTGTAGCGTCTACAACTTCGAGAGTATGTGGGGCACGACCGAGGAACTCTGGTTCGACGAGTACGAGCACGGCGGCTTGCCGTGGGAGATCCCCGGCAAGTACCGCGAGTTCAGCCCGCACACCCGCGCCGGCAACCTCGGCAAGCACAAAGTCCCCATGCTGATCGTCCACAACGACAACGACTTCCGCTGCCCCATCGGCCAGGGTCACGAGCTATTCAGCGCGCTGCAACGTCAAGGGGTTCCGAGCCGGTTCGTGAACTTCCCCGACGAAGGCCACTGGGTGTTGAAGCCCAAGAATAGCCAGCACTGGCACAAGGAAGTCTTTGCGTGGCTGACGAAGTACTGCCCGCCGGGCGGTCGGTAAAAAACATTTTGCCGCGGAGACGCAGAGACACGGAGAAGACCAAAACTTGAATTTGGATTTCTCCGCGTCTCTGCGTCTCCGCGGCAAAATTCTTCTTCCGTATGCGTCCAGCCTCATCGTGTCACTTCACTGTCGAGAGTCACCGGACGGGAGGCGTGATGGCCGCGTGGGGGCGATCGATCGCGGCGTGGGCGCGGGCCGCCGTCGGACCGGACACCTCCGGCACCGCCGACGGCGAACTGCTCGCGCGCTTCGCCCTGAACCGCGACCCGGCGGCGTTCGAGCTGATCGTCTGGCGTCACGGCGGCATGGTCTTGCGCACGGCGCTCGCCGTGACGCGGGACCACCACGCCGCCGAGGACGTGACGCAGGCGACGTTCCTCGTGCTGGCGAAGCGGGCGGGGTCGCTGCGGCACGGCGACGCCCTCGCCGGGTTCCTGCACACGACGGCGCGACGAATCGCCGTGCGGGCGGCGTCGCGGCGGCGGACGGTATCGCTGCCGGAGGGCTTGGCCGCGAGTCCGGTGCAGCTCGACGACGTGTCGGCGGCGGTCCACGAGGAGGTCGCGCGGCTGCCCGAAGTCTGGCGGGTGCCGGTGCTGCTCTGCTTCTTCGAGGGGCTGACGCACGCCGAGGCGGCCGAGCGACTGGGCAAGCCGGTCGGCAGCGTCGCCGGCTGGATCGCCCGCGCCAAGGCCCGCCTCGAAGACCGCCTCACCCGCCGCGGCGTCACCCTGCCGGCGGCCGGGCTGGCGAGCCTGCTGGCCGTCGGCCCGGCGGACGCGAAGTTCGTCGCGGCGGTGGCCGGCAGTGCGATGGCCTACGTCGGCGGCTCTCTGGTGTCGTCCCCGGTGGTGTTACAACTCGTTCGCGGAGCGTACCGAGCCATGATCCTTGCGAAGCTCAAAGTGGCCGCGACGGCGGGCGTGATCGCTCTCGGCGGGGCCGGCCTGACCCTCGGCGGCTGGGCCTACACGACGGCCCAAGTGCCGAGCGGTGCGCCAGTGGCAGCTAAGCCGGCCCTGCCGCTGACCCCTGCCGCGAAACCGGAGGAGCCACGGAAGGTCACCTTGGCTCAGGTTCAGCGGAGTCTCGCCAATTTGAAGAAGTTGCAAGGAGGAATGCTGAACTACGAAGCGGCGACGCAGTACCTACCGACCGACATTGTCAATACTGACAAAACCGAGGGCGCGTTGTTGAGCTGGCGGGTAGCAATCCTGCCGTACATCGGCGAGGAGAAGCTGTACGCCCGGTTCAGACTCGATCAACCGTGGGACAGCGAGAGTAACCTGAAGCTGCTCGCGAAGATGCCCGACTGTTTCCGCGTCGGTTTCGAGGCAAAGGATAGTAAGCACACTTACTATCAGGTGATCAACGCCGACACCGCGGCCTTGTTCTCCATTCGCACGGATCGGTCGCCTAGGGGAGTAGGTGGCGAGGGCGTGGGCGGCCCTGGCGGCTACCCAGGCGGTCCGCCCGGTGGCTCCGCCGGTATTCCGAGGCCTGGAGGCGGTTTTCAAAGCGCTCCGCCCCGTTACCTAGCCGAGACCAAAGGCCACATGCCAGGGGGGGGTGGCCTCGGAAGCGCGGGTGGCCAGGCTAGTGGCGGTTCTGGACGCTACTCGAGTACCCGACCGATGATCGAAGACATTACTGACGGCACCGAGAACACCATCGGCATCGTCGAGTGTGGTCCGCCCGTGCCGTGGACCAAGCCGGCTGATGTCATCCTCTCGAACTTGAGGTGGGAACCGCTACCACAACTCGCGTGGCCCTTCCAAGGAGTGTTTCACGTGAGTATGATGGACGGGAAGTCACAAGCCATTGCTCAAACAATGCCGGAAAAATATGTCAGAGCCATGTTCACTGCCGCCGGTGCGGAAACTGAAGAATTAGAGGACTCAGTTCGCAGCAAACACACCTTACAGTACATGGGTGCGATGTCCGACGAAAAAGCACTACTTGAGCAACTCAACCTCGAACTCGCTCAGACTTCGCATTCCATTGAAGTTGCTCGTGCTAAATTCAATCGAATGCTTGAGACCAAAACCAAGGACGACTTTATTGCGATTCAGCAAGCACTCGAATCGCAGAAACGACAGCTCAAATCCTTACTGAAACAGATCGAGGAACTGAATGCGATGAAGAAGTAATACGTATTGCCGAGCCAAGATTTGATGTCACTTCTGCATGATCGGCAGGTAGTTGTTCGGCAGTTGCAGGATGATGCACGCCATCGCCGACGCGTAGGCGACGCCGTGGAACTCGCGCGTCCAGCCGTCCTGGCGGTAGCGCGACAGCAGTTCGTCGCGGATCGCGGGGAACCACTCGGCCCAGTAGTTGCCGCCGGCCGTCCACATCGCCAGGGCCGCGTAGTAGTGGCCGTAGAAGTAGTGCTCGGGGCGGGCCTCGGCGAAGTTGACCCGCCGGCCCGGCACGAACCGCATCAGGTACGCCAGGCCGCCATCGACCGCCTTGCCGTCGTAAATCCCCGCGCTGAACAGCCCCACGACGGCCGCCGCGGTGCGGGCGAAGGCCCCGCCGACGCCGCCCTGGTTCTTGATGTAGCAGAAGCCGCCGTCGGGCAGTTGGCACGACTTGATGTACGCCACGCACTTATCGACGACACTCTTGGGCACCGCCACGCCGGCGTTCTTGGCCGCCCGCAACGCCATGAGCTGCGCGACGGTGACCGAGATGTCGGCGACCTGGACCGGCCGCGGGTCGTAGCGCCAGCCGCCCTCGGGGTTCTGCGAGTTGCGCGTCAGGCCGATCGCCTTTTCGAGCATGACCCGCAGCGCCCGCTGCTTCTCAGGGCTGGGCACCATGCCGTAGACCTCGGCCAGGAACAGCGCGCCGAAGCCGTGCTGGTACATGCTGCCGTGGCTCTTCTGGGCGTCGTCGTTGTTCAAGTAGCCGGGCGTCGAGGGGTTCGAGTTGCCGCGCCGCACGACGTAATCGGCCGCCTTGGCGACCGCGTCGCCGAAGCGGCCGCGGCCCGGCTGGTGCCCCGCCGCCATGAGCGCGAGGCCCGCCAGGCCGGTGACGGCGACGTTGCCGAAGTTGGTCGGGCTGGTCGGGAACGAGCCGTCCGGCGATTGACCGGCCACGAGGCCGAACAGCGCGCGGTCGATGACCTGCTGGGCCTCCGCGGGGAGCGGGTCGGCGTCAGCCGCGGCCGGTGCCCCCGGCTGGGCCTGCGTCACGAGCGCGAGCGACGACGCCCCCCCGGCTACGAGGGCGGTTCGCACGAACTGGCGGCGGTGCATCATCGCGGCGTCCTAACTCTCGAGCTTCCACGGCGAGCGGTACGGCCGCGACATCATCGCCGCGGCCTCGGCGTCGCCGACGACGGCCTCGGCGACCGGGTCCCAGGTGATCTTACGCCCCGTCCGCACGGCAAGGTTGCCCAGGTGGCACACCGTCGCGGATCGGTGGCCGATCGCCACGTCGGCGACCGGCAGTTTGCGCGACTTCACGCAGTCGAGCCAGTTGCCGTGATGGCTCGTGCTGACCGGGAGCTTCACCGCGACTTCGGCCTTCAGGATTTCGGCGGGGTCGGCGGTCAGCTTGCCGCGGGTCACGAAGATCGTGCCCTTCTCGCCGACAAAGGTCGTGCCGCCGGGGAGGCCCTGGCCACACGTCATGACCACGCCGTCGGCGTAGGTGTACGTGATCTCGGTCCACTCGGGCACTTCGTACCAGCCGTCCTTGTGGTAACGCGCCTTCGCGGTCACGGTCGTCGGGCCGGACTCGTCGCGGTTGAGGCCCCACTGGGCGATGTCGAGGTGGTGCGCGCCGAAGTTGGTCTGCTGGCCGCCGGAGTAGTCCCAGAAGAAGCGGAACAGGTAGTGGACGTGCTTGGCGTTGTACGGCTTCAAGGGGGCCGGCCCCAGCCAGCGCTCGTAGTCGAGGTTCGCCGGGGCGTCGGCGTTCGGCACGGCCGGCCCGGCGAAGTTGGGCGCGGGCAGACCCACCTTGACGCTCGTGACCTTGCCGATGGCCCCGCCGCGGACGAGTTCGCAGGCCCGGCGGAACTCGGCACTGGAGCGCTGTTGCGTGCCAGTCTGTACGATCCGCTTGTGCTTGCGGGCCGCGGCGACCATCGCCTTGCCGTCGTCGATGGTAAGTGACAGCGGCTTCTCGCAGTAGACGTCCTTGCCGGCGGCGCAGGCGGCCGTCGTGGCGAGGGCGTGCCAGTGGTCGGGCGTGGTGACCACGACGGCGTCGATGCCCTTGTCGTCGAGCAGCTTGCGGTAGTCGGCGTGCCCGGCCGCTTTCGGGGCAAGGGCGTTCGCGGCGGCGAGGTGCTGGCTATCGACATCGCACAGCCCGGCGACGCTCGCGGACGACTGCTTCAGCAACGCCTTGAGGTTGGCCGTGCCCTGGAGGCCGACGCCGATGAAGCCGAGGCGGACCGTCTCGCTGGGCGGCACTTCGGCGAACGCCCGGCGGTACAGGCTCGGCGGCAACGCGAGGATGGCCCCGCCGGCGAGGCCGGTCGAGAGGAAGTCGCGGCGTGTTATCAGCGGCATGGCGGGGCACCGGGGGGGAGGGTTGAACTTGACGGCATCGCTCGCCCCGCTATCGTCCGCGATTCGCACAGGATTGCAACACGGGACGCCACGGTATGACGCGGATTTTGCCCTTAGTGGTGCTTTGTTGCGTGGCGACCGGCTGCGGCTCGACGCGCATGACCGACACCCAGCGGGCCGGCAGCGAGATGCGGCTGGTGTCGCAGGCGATCGACCGCGCCGTGATGCAGCTCGACTTCACCGAGTTGCAGGGCAAGACGGTCTTCCTCGACACGCAGTACCTCGACGGCACCGTCGATAAGGGCTACCTGATCAGCTCGGTGCGCCAGCAGTTGCTCGCGCACGGGGCGTTGCTCCAGGAGGAGCGCGTGAAGGCGACGTACGTCGTCGAGCCGCGCTCCGGGGGCGTCGGCACGGACAAGTACAGCCTGCTCGTCGGCATCCCGGCGACCTCGCTGCCGGCGCTGGTGCCGGGGGTGCCGAGCGCGATCCCCGAGATCGCGTTGGTGAAGAAGTCCGACCAGCAGGGGGTCGCGAAGATCGCCGTGTTCGCCTACAACCGCACGACCGGCCGGGCGCTGTGGCAGTCGGACCTCGTCGAGGCGACCAGTAACTTGAAGGACACCTGGTACTTCGGGGCGGGGCCGTACCGCCGCGGCTCGATCATGCGCGACTCGGAGTTCGCGGGCGAGGCGCTGCCGAAGATTCCGACGGCGCTGCGCGTCTACCCCGAGGAGGCCGCGCCGAAGGCGACGGAGATCAAGCCGGAGCGGGAGCCGGCCCGCGCCGCGTTCGACCTGCCGCCGCCGTCCGGGTTCGGCGCGACGCTCTTCGGCCCGGACCGCCACTGGTTCGCCGCGACCCGGCCGACCGTCGCGACCCCCCCGCCGGCGGCCGACCCGCGGGCGTTGCCGGCGGAAATCGCTGGCCCGCCCTGGCCCGCGCCGACGATAGCCCCGGAACGATGACGCGCCGCACCGGGGGGACCACCATGAGCGACCACACCGACGACATGACGCCGACACTCAGCCTGCCGAACTTCGAGCTTCTCCGTCAGGCCGGCTGGTCGATCAAGACGGTCACCGGAGCGTACTGCGTCGCCTGGCGCGGAGCCGACGAGGTGGTTTTCGCGTGGCGCGCCGGCGAGTGGCAGCAAGTCACGGCGCGCACCTTGCGCCACGCGGCGTAGTCCGGGGCGTTTGAAGTTGTGGTGCGCGAATCGAAAGGCAGTGGGGGAGCGCAGGCTGGGCACCCACAAGGGGATGCCC
The DNA here is from genome assembly GCA_043744775.1 of Fimbriiglobus sp. Taxonomy (GTDB): domain Bacteria; phylum Planctomycetota; class Planctomycetia; order Gemmatales; family Gemmataceae; genus Fimbriiglobus. The sequence goes on from JAYTUC010000222.1 coordinate 46,382, forward strand.
CTACAAAGACTCGGCTCCGCCGCAGGCGAACCACGGGCCTTCGGCTCCGCCGCAGGCGAACCACTGGTCTTCGGCTCCGCCGCAGGCGAACTGTAGGGGTGCCCCTCGTGGGTACCCGGCCTGCGCCGCTAGTGGCGGAGCCGACGACAGCCCCTTTCGGGCCGCCAGACTTTCCCCACAACACCTCGAAGCCGCATGGCCGACCGCTTCTACACGCCGCAGTCTCTTGCTTTGGGCGACGTAACGCTCGACGGACCTGAGGCGCACCACCTCGCCACCGTCCGGCGCTTCGAGCCGGGCGACACGGTGACGCTGTTCAACGGTGACGGCCGCGAGTACCCCGCCGAAGTCGTCGCGGTGGACCGTAAGCGCGCGACACTGTGCGTCACGGCCGCGCTCGACATCAGTCGCGAGTCGCCGGGGCGGGTCACCGTCGCGTCGGCACTCCCGAAGGGGGACCGCGCCGACTACCTCGTCGAGAAGCTCGTCGAAGTCGGCGTGACGCACTTCCTCCCGCTCATCACGGTGCGTTCGGTCGTCGTGCCGAAGGCGACGACCGTCGAGAAGCTGGCCCGCGTCGTCGTCGAGGCGTCGAAGCAGTGCGGCCGCAACCGGCTCATGACCGTCGGCCCGCCGACGACCTGGCGCGACTTCCTCGTCCGCCGCGACGGCGTTCAACTCCTGCTCCACACGGCCGACGGTCACCCATTCGAGGCGGGAGTCTTCGCGGACGGCGTGACGGTGGCCGTCGGGCCGGAGGGCGGCTTCGCCCCCGAAGAGGTCGCCGCAGCGGTCGAGGCGGGTCGGGCGGTCTGGAGCCTGGGGCCGCGGGTCTTGCGCGTCGAGACGGCGGCGGTCGTCGCGGCGGTCTGGCTCGCACAGTTGGGCTAGCTTCCCCAAGCCCCCCCGTCGCATAATGGCGGCCGACTCGGCGGCTGACCCCGCGCCCGACTCGCCCGACCCGGAGTAGCGATGACGAAGCCCCTGTTCCGCCCGACCTTGACCGGCCTCGAAGCCCGCGACGTGCCGGCGGCGCTGCTGCAATTCATCCAGGACTCGCCCTACGCCGCGGCGGCGAAGCTCGACATCTACGTCAACAACACGCTGACGCCGATCCTGACCGGCGTCGGCTTCCGCGCGGCGACGCCGTTCTTCCTTCAGGACACCACGAACCCGCTGTTCGTCTCGGTGCGGCCGTCGGGCGCGGCGGTCAGCACGCCGCCGCTGTTCAGTCAGTCGTACACCCTGGCGGACAACAGCAAGAACGTCCTGATTGCCCTCGGCGACCCCGGCGCGGCCGCGCCCGCCGCGACCAAGTTCCGGCTGCTCGCCGTGACCAACGCCTTGACCTCGCCGGCGACGGTCGGCAACGTCGAGTTCCTCGACGTAAACGGCACGCCGAGCGCGGCCGCGATCGACGTGAAGGTGCGCAACGTGGGCGTCGCCTCGAACGACCTCGCGTTTGGGGCGGCCGACGCCAAGTACAACTCGCTCGCCCCAGGGAACTACACCTTCGACGTGACGCAGGCCGACGGCGTGTCCCGGATCGGCTCGTTCGCGGCCAACCTCGCGGGCGCGGCCAACAAGGCGATCGTCGTCCTCGGCAGTGGCTTCGTGGGTTTGTCCCCGGAGGGGTTCCGGGCCGAGACTGACTTCGGGCTGTTGGCCGTGAACACCGACGGCGCGACGGCGCTGTTACCCGGTGCCGCGCCCCCGGCCCTCGACACGGCGTTCGCCGCCGGCGCGGCGGGCAACTCGCCGGCCGCGTTCGGCCCCGGCGGCCAGGTCCTGCGGGCGACGACCGCGGCCGCGGGTCGGGACCAGGAGCGGGTCGCCTCGGCCGACGTGAACGGCGACGGCCTGCCGGACCTCGTGACCGCCAGCGGCCCCGGCACCGCCGGCCGCGTGACGGTGACTTACGCCGCGCGGTTGGGGGCCGCGGCGATCGCGCCGTCGGTCCTCAGCCCCTTTGAGGCGAGCTTCACCGGAGGCCTCTTCGTCACGGCGGCCGACCTCGACGGCGACGGCAAGGCCGAGGTGGTCGTCACCCCGGACCAGGGCGGCGGCCCCATCGTGGCGATCTACAGCGGGGCGAAACTGACTGCCGCGCAGACCGGCGACGCGGCGCAGCTCACGCGCTTCTTCGGCATCGACGACCCGGCCTTCCGCGGCGGGGCGCGGGCGGGTGTGGGGGATGTCAACGGTGACGGCCGGCCCGACCTCGTCGTCACGGCCGGCTTCGGCGGCGGCCCGCGCGTGGCGGCCTTCGACGGCAAGTCGGTGCTGACGCCGCCGGCCGCGGGGCAGTCGCCGCCGAAGCTCGCCCCCGACTTCTTCGTCTTCGAGCAGTCGCTGCGCAACGGCGTCTTCGTCGGCGTGGGCGACGTGAACGCCGACGGCTTCGCGGACATCCTCGTCGGCGGCGGGCCGGGCGGCGGGCCGCGCGTGCAGGCGATCAGCGGCAAGGACCTCGTCGCCGCCGCGAGCAAGCCGACCGTCGTCGGCAACTTCTTCGCGGGCGACGTGAACAACCGCGACGGCGTGCGGCTGGCGGTCAAGGACCTCGACGGCGACGCCAGCGCCGACGTGGTCGTCGGCCTCGGCTCGGCCGGCAGCCCGCAGGTGCGCGGCTTCGCCGGCAAGGACTTCGCCGCGACCGTCAACGGCCCCGCCCCGGCGGCGATTGCCGCGCTCGACCTCAACCCGTTCACGAACCCCGGCGTGGTTTACGTGGGGTAGCGGTCGGGGTTCGTAAACTGCGGGGGGGCCGATTGGCCCCCGCCCCGGTTTGGCCCCTGATGGAGCCGCAATGCTTGCTACCGTTCTCACCTGCTTGCTCGCGGTCGTCGTCGGGGGGCCGGCGAAGCCCAGCCCGCTCGCCGGCGTCTGGCTCGGCACGCTCAAGGTCGGCCTGGTCCCGCTGCGGCTGGCGTTCGAGGTCAAGGAGGCCGACGGCAAGTTGTCGGCCACGTTCGACAGCCTCGACCAGGGGGCCGCGGGCCTCGCCTGCGACGCCGTCGAGTTCAAAGCCGGGGCCGCCAAGATCGGCAGCACGGCCCTCAAGCTCAGTTTCGAGGCCACGCTGTCCGACGACGGCAAGACGCTCACGGGGCACTGGAAGCAGGGCGGTGCCGAACTGCCGCTGACCATGACCCGCGGCGACAAGATGCCGACCGCCGGCCGGCCGCAGACGCCGAAGCCGCCGTTCCCCTACGCCGCCGAGGACGTGACCTTCGAGAACGCCGCCGCGAAGGTCACCCTTGCCGGCACCCTGACGCTGCCGAAGGGCGACGGCCCGTTCCCGGCCGTCGTGCTCGTGAGCGGGAGCGGCCCGCAGGACCGCGACGAGACGCTCTTCGGGCACAGGCCGTTCCTCGTGCTCGCCGACCACCTGACCCGCCAGGGCATTGCCGTCCTGCGCTACGACGACCGCGGCGTTGGCAAATCGACCGGGACGCACGACGGGGCGACGACGGCGGACTTCGCCGCCGACGCGGCCGCGGCCGTGGCGTTCCTGCACACCCGCCAGGGGATCGACCCCAAGCGCGTCGGCCTAGCCGGGCACAGCGAGGGCGGGCTGATCGCCCCGATCGTCGCCGCGGACGCCCCCGAGAAGGTCGGCTTCATCGTGCTGCTCGCCGGCACCGGGTTGCCGGGGTACGCCGTGCTGAACCGTCAGCGGGCGGACATGCTGCGGGCGGCCGGCACCCGGCCGGACGCGGTCGCGTTCTTCAAGCAGTTCTACGCCAAGCTCAACCCGATTGTCGTCGGCCCAGGGACGGTCGAGGAGCGCAAGGCGCGCGTGATCGAGGTCGCCACGGCCGAGGCCGAGGGGCTGCCGGACGAGTTGCGCAAGGCGACCGGCCTGAGCGCGGCGGGCGTCGCCGCGCTGGCCGGAACCCTCACGGGGCCGTGGATGGACTACTTCTTCCGCTTCGACCCGGCCCCGACGCTCCGGCGTGTCAAGTGCCCCGTGCTAGCGCTCAACGGCTCGCTCGACCTGCAAGTCGCCGCCGACGAGAACCTCGCGGCGATCGAAGCGGCGCTCAAGGCCGGCCACAACCCGCCGGCGAAGTTCGTCGCGCTACCGGGACTCAACCACCTGTTCCAGCCGGCCAAGACCGGCGGCATCGACGAGTACGCCACGATCGAGATGACGTTCGACGAAGCCGCCTTGAAGCTCATCGCCGACTGGGTACTCCAAGTGAAGCCACGCTGATCGGCCCCCTGGCTAAGCGGTAGGCTGCGAACCCCGTGCTCGGCCGGCGTGTCGGGATGGGGTCTCGCACCCGCCCGGAGATCTGCATGCGCAAACTGGCCAGCGTCCAAACCGTCAACGCCGTCGAGCCGATCCCTGGGGCCGACGCCATCGAGCGGCTCCGCGTCCTCGGCTGGTGGGTCGTCGCCAAGAAGGGCGACTACCGGCCGGGCGATCGGCTCGTCTACTGCGAGATCGACTCGCTCTTGCCCGAGCGCCCGGAGTTCGAGTTCCTGCGGGCGGGCTGCTACCGGCCGGCCCAGACCGACCCGGCCGGGGCCGTGACCCAGCCGGCCGGCTTCCGCGTCAAGACGGTGCGGCTGCGCAAGCAAGTCTCGCAGGGGATTTGCTTCCCGCTGTCGATGCTCCCGCCGGGCACGCCGGACGGCGACGGGGCCGACGTGACCGACGCCCTCGGGGTCGTCAAGTGGGAGCCGCCGCCGCCGGTCGGGATGGGCGGGCGCGTCAAGGGGCCGTTCCCCGGCTTCCTGCCCAAGACCGACGAGACCCGCGTGCAACTGCTCGAAGCCGCGCTCGTGCGGCACCGTGGCAAGACCTTCGCCGTCACCGAAAAGCTCGACGGCACCTCGTTCACGGCCTTCCTGCGGCAAGGCACCTTCGGCATTTGTAGCCGCAACCTGTGGCTCGACGAGACCGACGAGTCGAACGTCCTGGGCCGCGTGTCGCTCGGCCTGAAGCTGGAGGAGAAGTTGCGCGCCGCCCGCGACCGGCTCGGCTTCGACGTGGCCCTCCAAGCCGAGGTAATCGGGCCGGGCATCCAGGGCAACAAGTACGCCCTCAAGGAAGTCTCGCTTCGCGTGTTCAACGTGCTGAACGTCGAGACGTACCGGCTGCTCGACCACGGGCCGGCGCTGGAGTTACTGACCGAATTGGGACTCGACGGCGTGCCGCAACTCGGCACGATCGTGCTGGGCCACACGGTCGATGAGCTAGTGGCGTTCTCGGAGGGCGTGAGCCGGCTCAACCCGGCCGTGCAGCGCGAGGGGGTCGTGTTTCGGCCGCTCACCGAGGAGCAAGACGACGACACCGGCAGCCGGCTGAGCTTCAAGGCGATCAACCCGAAGTTCCTCCTGAAGTACGACGAGTGAGCGGGACGCCGTAGACTGACGGCGGGGCGTCGCCCGCCGACCTGCACCGGAGCCGCGATGATCGAGGTCGAAGGGTTGACGAAGTTCTTCACGGTCCCCGACGGCTCCGAAGTCCCGGCCGTCGATGACGTGAACTTCACCGTGAACCCCGGCGAAGTCTTCGGCCTGCTCGGCCCCAACGGCGCGGGCAAGACGACGACCCTGCGGATGCTCTGCACCGTGCTCAAGCCCAGCCTCGGCTTCGCCACGGTCGCCGGCTACGACGTGGTGCGCGAAGCCGGCCAGGTGCGGCAGTCGATCGGATTCTTGTCGGCCAACACCGGCATCTACGACCGCATGACGCCGTGGGAAATGGTGACGTACTACGGCAAGCTCTACGGCCTCCGCGGCGACGCCCTGACCGCCCGGCTCGAATTCCTCTTCGCCAGCTTGCAGATGAACGACTTCCGCGACGTGCCGGGCGGGCGATTGAGTACGGGGATGCGGCAGAAGGTGTCGATCGCGCGGGCGCTCGTCCACGACCCCGCCGTTCTGATCTTCGACGAGCCGACCGCCGGCCTCGACATCCTCGTCCAACGCTCGGTGCTGCAAAGTATCCTGGCATTGCGGGAGCAAGGCAAGACGATCCTGTTCTCGACGCACATCATGCGCGAGGTCGAGAAGCTGTGCGACCGCGTCGCGATCATGGCGAAGGGCAAGGTCGTCGCCACCGGCACGCTGCCCGAGTTACGCGACCGCTACGGCGAGCAAGACGTCGAGGAGCTGTTCTTCCAGTTGGTGACGTGAATCGGTTGTGTCTCTCATATGGTACGGGTAGACTACAGTCATGATCCTCATCCGCTTCCCGAACCCCGAGTCGAAACGCTCCGCGCTGAGCAGACTCGCCGGCCGTTTCGGCTTCAAGAGTTGGGCCACCGGCGAGATGCTGGTGCCCGAAGAGGCGTTAGCCTTTCTTGCCGTTGAGGGGGTTGCGTTTTCGGTAGAGGGGCCGGCCGCAGTTGGGTGTGAGTAACCTCTCTGTGAGACGACATTTTAGGGCTTGTCATGTCAATCGTCGCTTTAGAAGTCATCGCTGCCCTCGATGCCTGGCTGGACGCTGAGCGAGACGCGGTCGCCGCAGAACTGCTTGCCCGTTACACGGCGGGCAAAGGCGAATTCGCGGACGACGACTTCTTTGGCTTGGCTGACGAGGTCTTTCTGATGTTGGACGCCGCGGAGGATGAAGATGCCGCCCCTTCCCGTTGACCGAGGGGGAGACAGGTAGTAGTTCCGCCGCACTCAACGACGATGAAGATGAAACGGCGGCAGCTTACTTACCGCGACTATCTGCCGCAGCGCCTGGTTCGGCGTCTGTACGCTTAAAAATTCGCTCGAACAGTACCAGTCCAGTCGCCACCGCCCTGTGCCTTCTCGCGGAGGTGCATAGCCGCGACCTCATAGGATGACTCAGATTGCACGACGGCAACTTGGCCGGTACTGTCGTTCCACGCTCTGAGGAAGTAGCCACGTCCTTGATCCTGCGCTCGCCAGGCATCGCCAGACCAGCCGTCCATGAGATTCGGGCCATCTGTCATGGTGTCTTGGACGTAGCCGTGCGGCACGGTAATCCTTTTGAGAAACTCGCTGATGGTCATTACTCACTCCATACGGTTCAATTTTGCTTCAGTGTCTGGAATAGACTTCTGCCGCTGAACGATCTAGCTGAATTGTCTTGAGGGACGTAGGTGGCTACATGTCTTGTGACTTTTCGTTTCCCTCTGGTCAATTACAGCGTGTGGTTCGGCATAACTTTGCTGCGTGAACGCACCGCCTTATCGTTGCCGCGTGTAAGTGACTCCGATGGCTGTGACCATCTTGTCGCTGTCTATAGACTTAATGTCAAGGGCGAACGTTGACTCTTTGCCCATTGACTGAATCAAACGGATACCAAGTTTGCCACCGGGGAAGCTCGCGTCTTGGTAGTTAAGGTAGCAGCGTCCGTCTTTGACATACCACTTACCCCGCAACTCGCCGTTGATAAGATGCATAGCGTGGCCCGCGATTGATCCCCCAGTTGCGAACGTCCCGTCACCGTTAGGGTAGAACGTGATAGTGTAGGTGGCCACTTCATCAGACCCCTTCCAGGTTCCTATGAGCTTCTTTTGGAGCGATACGTCGGGGCTATCACAACCCATGACGCATAGTATCGTTGCCGCAATTGCTGCTAACCCCTTCATGCTTCCTCCTTCGCCGAACCACAATCAGACAGAACCGAGTCCGCCTAATTCCTAGTTGGCACTGTGGCGACACCGTGTGGCGTGCAAACGCGGAAGTCAGCCAAAACACCAACACAATGACAGTATCCTCGTTCCTCTGCGGCTGTCAACAACCAATTTCCGAACGTCACAGAAATCTCCAGCGTACAAGAGTTCGCCCCCTGCAGAGCCGCGGAGCCTGTCGGATCCGCTCCCACGTTGCCCCCTTCTGCACGTCGCGGTTGAAGCCTCATGGCACTCGGCGGGCCGCGTTCGTAGAATGGCCTGCCCCGCCCCCGACCGCCTCCCCGGACTCCTATGAGCCAAGCTATCAACCCCAAGGGTGCCCGCAAGTACGTCGCCGGGGCCCGCGCGGCCGACTGGGCCGGTGACTACCTCGGCTCGACGATCGGTAGCAAGGTTCTGGTCGCCATTACGGGCCTGAGCCTCGCGGCGTTCGTCCTGGGCCACTTGGCTGGCAACTTGAAAATGTTCAGCGGCCGCGAGTCGATCAACAACTACGCCTACTTCCTCAAGCACGACTTGGGCGTGCTAATCTGGGTCGCCCGCGCCGGCCTGCTCGGGGCGTTCGCCACGCACGTCGCGCTGACGATCCGCCTCAAGTTGAAGACCCGCGCCGCCCGCCCGGTCGGCTACGCGATGATGAAGAGTGCCCAGGCGTCGGTGCAGTCGAAGTTCATGCTGAGCACCGGCCTGGTGATCCTCGCGTTCACGATCTTCCACCTGGCCCACTACACGTTTTGCGTCATCCACCCGGTCGAGGTGGACGGCAGGTCAGTCGATTACTCGCAACTGACGTACAAGGGCAAGCACGACGTGTACTCGATGGTCGTGTTCGGCTTCTCGACGCCATGGATTTCGGCGATCTACGTCGCCACGCAGGTGATTCTGTTCCTGCACCTGACGCACGGCCTGACGAGCAGCTTCCACACGCTCGGCTTACTCGGTCGCCGCTTCACGCCGGTCGCCCGCCTGGCCGCTTACGGCTTCGCCGGGTTGGTGCTGGCCGGGAACTTGACCATCGTCATTGCCGTCTGGGGCGGCTGGCTGACCCTGCCGTCGGACGTCACTGCGCTCTAGAAATTCGGCCGGGGCGACCCGGCTTGGCCGATACGAGGACTGACGCCATGAAGCTCGAATCGAAAGTGCCCTCGGGGGCGTTGCCGGACAAGTGGACCGCGTACAAGCGCGACCAGAAGCTCGTCAACCCCGCGAACAAGCGCAAGTACAGCGTGATCGTCGTCGGCACGGGCCTCGCCGGGTCGTCGGCCGCGGCGACGCTGGCCGAACTCGGCTACGAGGTGAGGGCCTTCTGCTTCCAGGACTCGCCGCGACGCGCCCACTCGATCGCCGCGCAGGGCGGCATCAACGCGGCCAAAAACTACCAGAACGACGGCGACAGCGTCTGGCGGCTCTTTTACGACACCATCAAGGGCGGCGACTTCCGCGCCCGCGAGGCCAACGTCCACCGCCTGGCGGAAGTGTCGGTCAGCATCATCGACCAGTGCGCGGCGCAGGGCGTGCCGTTCGCGCGCGAGTACGGCGGCCTGCTCGACAACCGCAGCTTCGGCGGCGCGCAAGTGTCGCGCACCTTCTACTGCCGCGGCCAGACGGGGCAACAACTGCTCCT
>JAYTUC010000223.1:0-19786 GCA_043744775.1 Fimbriiglobus sp.
TGCGTCGGCTGATTGTAGCCGACGTTCTGCCAGGCGACGCTCAGCCGGTACTGCGGGTCGTGCATCAGCGTCGGCAGGCGGTGCGGCGACGGGATCGTCGTCGTGTAAATCCTCAACTCCCGGTTGTCCGCCGAGCGCCAGACGACCTCCTCGCGCCAGTCGCCGAGCAGGTCCGCGCACAGCGCCGGCGTCGCCTTGGTGCTGTTGTTCGACGCGCAACCGGTCGCACTCAGTAGCGTCGTCTCCTTCTCGGCGAGCCAGTCCCACTTGGTGATCGTGGTGCGGTCGAGGAGTTCCCGGAGGAGGTCGCCGTCCCACCAGACGGCGAAGTTGCACGCCCGCGGCTTCTTGGCCGACACCGTTTCACCCCTGGCGTTCCAGACGCCGCTCAGGCCGGGGCCGGACGCCCAGAATTCGCAGCCCTTGTGGCGCGGGTCGATGTCCGCCGCCAGCCCGCGGCCCACGTCGGCCGACGGCTTGCTCCAGAGAATTTCGCCGGTGCGGGCGTCGCGGAACGACACGCCGAGGTTCTGCTTGGAGTGCTCGTGGATGTTGAAGACTTCGAGGCCCGGCCGCGTGGGGTCGAGGTCGCCGACGTGCAGGGCGTCGCCGTGGCCCAGGCCGGTCGAGTAGCGGCCCTTGCCGTCCGAGCCGACGCAGCAGGCCCCGAAGACGATGTCGTCCTTGCCGTCGCCGTCCACGTCGGCGACGCTCAGGCTGTGGTCGCCCTGGCCTCGGTAAGCCCGGTTACCGGGGGTGCCGTCGTCGCTGTCGAAGGTCCAGCGGCGCGTCAGTTTGCCGCCGCGGAAGTCCCAGGCGACGAGCACCGTGCGCGTGTAGTAGCCGCGCGACATCACGACCGACGGCCGCTCGCCGTCGAGGTAGGCGACGCCGGCGAGGAAGCGATCGACGCGGTTGCCGTAGGCGTCGCCCCAGTCGGCGACAGTACCCCGCGCCGGCAAGTAGTCGGCGGTGGCGAGCGCGGCCCCGGTCTTGCCGTCGAAGACGGTCAGGAACTCCGGGCCGGTCAAGACGTACCCCGCGGCGTTGCGGTGGTCGGCGGCCGCGTCGCCGATCGCCTTGCCGACGCCATCGACGGTGCCGTCGGCGGTCTTGCAGACGACCTCGGCGCGGCCGTCGCCGTCGAGGTCGTAGACGAGGAACTGCGTGTAGTGCGCCCCCTCGCGGACGTTGCGGCCCAGGTCGATGCGCCACAGCATGGTGCCGTCGAGCTTGTAGGCTTCGAGCTTGGTCGTGCCGGTGGTGCCCTTCTGCGAGTTGTCGCGCGGGGCCATCTCCTGCTTGACGACGAGTTCGTACTCGCCGTCGCCGTCGAGGTCGCCGGCCGCGGCGTCGTTGGGCGTGTGGCCGGGGAGGGTTTGCAGGGGCACGCGGAGGTACGGCCGCACGGGGGCGTCGGCGGGCAGCGTGAACCTCGCGCCCGGCTCGCCCTCGACCGCGTTGACGACGGGCCGCACGAAGTAGGCGTTCGGCCGCGTGGGGTCGAGGGTGTCGTCGGTGAAGTTGGTGCGGTCGGCGAGCGGCGTGACGGTCAGGCGGGTCGGCGCGTCGGCCCCGGCCTGGCGGTATAGGTGGAAGGCGACGGCCTCCGGGTCGGTGCCGAGCAGCCGCCAGCTCACGAAGGCGGACGTGGCCGAGGTGGGCACCGCGACGACCCCGCGGCCGAGCGCCTCCATCTGGCGAAGCGGGGCGGCCGGCTTCGGCTCCGGGTCGGCGGGGCGGGCGACGGCCAGACTCAGAAGGGCGGCGAAGACCGCGAGTAAGGCCGCGGCGAGCCGCATGGTAATTCTTTCGGGGCGGCGCGCAAGTCACGGCTGCCGGAGCGTACCGGAGGTGACTAGCCGACGCTCAGGGCGGCGTCGCCCGCCGGCAACAGGCCGGCGACATTGACAACTAGGAGCGGCGACGGGCTGGGGGTGTTCGCCAACTCGAGGGCCGTGTAGGCGCGGACTTGGGAGCCGACAGTCGCCAAGAGTTCGGGGCGGCCGTCGCCATTCAGGTCGAGCGCCGCGAGGCGGACGCCGCCGCGGTCGGTCACGTCGCCGGCGAAGAAGTTCACCACCGGGGCCACCACGCCGCCGGCGAGGCTGCGGCCGTCGAAGGCGGTGACGCGGGGCGCGCCGCCGGGGCCGCCGCCGGCGATCAACTCGCCGAAGCCGTCGCCGGTCAGGTCGGCGATCGTCAGGAACACGCCGTTCCGCAACGACTGGTCGTAGGCGAAGAAGTCGCCGGTGAGTTTCGTGGGGGTGCCACTGCGGATCGAGCGGCCGTCGTACAGTGCGACGCGCGGGCCGCCGCCCTCCCCGGCCGCGACCGCGAGGTCGGGCCGGCCGTCGCCGTTGAGGTCGCCGACGGCCGGGCGGACGCCGCCGCGGAAGTTCGGGTCGTCGAGGCCGTAGAAGCGGCCGACTTGGGCCGTCTCGCCGCGAGACAAGGCCGCGCCGTCGTAAACCGCGACGACTGGGCCGCCGGACACATCCGGGGTCACGACGAGGTCGGGCCGGCCGTCGCCAGTCAGGTCACCGACGGCGAGGTTCAGGCCGCCGGTGAAACTGGCCTCGAAGGGCTGGAGGAACGCGATCAGGTCGCCGCCGCGGCCGTCGTACACCTTGACCTGGTTCGCCACGCCGGGGCCGGTGGCGGCGATCAGGTCCGGCGTGCCGTCTCCGTTCAGGTCGGCGGTCGCCACGCGGACGCCGGCGGTGTAGCCCGCGCCGAACGGCACGATGGTGCGGACCGCCTCGCCGAACTGGCCGTACACGCTGACGGAACCGGCCGCCCCGGCGGCGAACTTGACCGCCGGGAACGCGAGTGCGCTGGCGACGAGCGGCGACGCGGCCGGCGGCGTGAAAATCGCCACGGCGGGGGCGGACACCGGGGCGAGGGTCACGGCGGGAATGGCCAGCGGGGCGGTGATGATTGGGGCGACCGTCACCGCGGGCGTCGCGACGATCGGCGTCGATGCCGAAGCGGCGGCCCCGGATGCGTTCCAACCGATGTCGTTGAGGGCACCGTAGTCGAGCGGCGTGAGGTGGCGGACGATGCCCGGCGCGAGCGACGGCTGCATCGGGCTTTCCTGCCCGCGGTAGTTCGTGCCCTGGGCGAAGTGGTCCGGCGGCTGGCCGGGGTCGCTCTCGGTCGGGACGCCCACCCCGCCGTTCGCCGCGAGGACGGCCGGCCCGATGAACACGCCGTTGACGATGTTCCGCGTGAAGGCCGCCTCGCCGAGGCCGAAGCCGAAGACGTGCATCATCTCGTGCAGCGCGACGCTCTCGAAGTCGTACTCGTCCGCGGCGGGGGCCTTGCCGACGGCGTTCCACTTAGCGCGACTGTCGAAGGTGACCATCCCGCCCCAGGTGGCGAAGTCGGTCTTGGGGCTGCTGAGCGCCCCGGCTTGGCCGCGCGCCTTGACGACATCGAGCCAGGCCCTTGTGCCCGTGGCCGAGAAGCCGCCCGAGTTCGCCTGGCCGAGTTCCGAGCCGCCCAACGGCGTGGCCCCGATGTAGACGACGAGTTCGTCCGCCTTGACGACGGGGTTGTTGAGCGTCACCGTCGATTTGGTAGCGGGGTTGTAGAACTGCGCTTGCCAGGTGTTCACGCCGGCGGGGGCGATCGCCGCGAGCGAGTCTTGGAGGTGGGAGGTAATCGCCGCGGTGGCGTGCTCCAGAGACGCCCGCCGGGCCGGATCGCTGAAGAAGCCCGCGGTGTCGTACCCGTAGTCGAACCGTACCGAGACGCTCGGGACATCTCGCGCTTCAAGTGTCAACAGACTCAAGACGGTCGGTCGGCCGAACGATTGAATCCGGCGAGAAGGATGCATAGAGTCTACCGCGCGAGTGTGGCGAGCATGACATCCTGTCCATCCCCCGCGGTTCCTCCCGTTCACCGTGCGAGTCGGCGGGCGGGCAGAATTTTCGCGGCGAAGCACAACAGTGGCCCTTTCTATAACCTCGACATCTGGGAACGCAAACATCAAATCTTTGCGGATTTCCGAGTAAACCTCGAAAACTCACTTACCAAGTGAATTTTGTTCCAATTCGGCATCACTGGCGTTGACGCTGGTTACGAATTGTGGGCGGGTTATGACTTCTACAGCAACGCAAGTGTGCGGCTGAGGCCTGAACGCCCCTTGCGGGGTCAGGGCCTCATGTGCTAACCCGGCCGCATTGTTGAGTCTCGGGATGAGTTAAGGGAGACGCCTCATGGCGCGAGTCACGGGGCACCGAGTCACGCTGACGCCGGCTCGCCGCGCCATTGTCGAAGTGATGGCGCTGAGCGCGGGCGTGCCACTCGTGACGGTCGCGCGGACAATGGACCTTAGCGTCCTGGTTACGGCCCGCGCGAAACTACCAACCCCCCCGTCGTGGTCGGCGATCTTTCTGAGGGCCTACGGTCGCGTCGCCGCGCGCCGCCCGGAGCTGCGCCAGGCGTACATGGTCTGGCCGCGGCGGCACCTGTACCTGGCGGACCAGAGTGTCGCGTCGGTGGCGGTGGAGCGCGAGTACGGGGGGGCGTTGTGCGTCGTCTTCGCCCTCGTGAGCGACCCCGACCGGCAGACGCTCGAAGGTTTGCAGGCCGCCCTGACGGACGCGAAGTCGCGGCCGGTGGAGTCGTCGCGGCACGCGGCGCGGATGCTGCGGCTCGCGGGGCTGCCGTGGCCGCTGCGGGGCTGGGCGTTCCGCTGGGGCTACCACCGCTCCGGCCACTCGCGGGCGAAGCACTTCGGCACCTTCGGCGTGACCTCGACGGCCGGCCTCGGCGCGACGCTCGAATCGCTGCGCTCGCCGCTGACGACGACGCTGACCTACGGACCCGTGGCCGCCGACGGCCGGGCGGGCGTGCGGCTGGCGTTCGACCACCGCGTCCTCGACGGCGCGCCCGCCGCGCGGGCCTTGGCCGACCTCGAAGAGACGCTGACCGGCGAGACGGCCCGCGAGGTGGCGGCGTACCGGCCGGGCGAGAGGCGATAGTCCCCCGAGAAGTCCCGCCGTTTAGACGAGTTGGGATACAATTGTCCCTACGAAGGGGGACCGACGCCGATGACAACTCAAAATATCGAATCGGAGTTGAGCTACGCTTACCTCCATGCGGTTGCGTCACGAGCCGGGTTCGCGTGCGAAATTCGCAACCGACATCTCGACGGGGCGGGGGTAGACGCAACGATTACTGCCGACGGGAAGCTGCTAGCGCCGGACTCGAAACTCTGCTACATTCCGGTCGATGTGCAACTTAAGGCAACCCGTCAGGCGCTTCCCGAAGAGGCAGGGCGTTTCTCGTACTCCTTGGAGATCGCTCATTACGACAAACTCCGCAAGACTGACATCGGCAGCCCCCGAATCCTCGTTGTCTTGAGGCTACCGGAGGACTAAGGGCAGTGGCTCTGCGTAGACGCCGAGTCACTCATAGCCCGGCGTTGTGCGTATTGGGTGAGCCTCTACGCAGCCCCTGACGTACCGATCCAGAAGAGCCGAACGGTATACGTTCCGACCGCGAACGTACTGTCACCCGAGGGTCTGACGGCGTTGATGACTCTGTACTCTCGGCGGGAGCAGGTTTTCTATGAGACTAACTAGTCCGCAAATTGAGGCCGCCAAGTACGTCACGCCACGGGCACTTCGTGCTTACGCTCAGGGGCTGGGCTGGTCCGAGGTCCAAGGCGTGACCGGGTTGATCTCGGCTTTCCGCAGCCCGGACTCCTCAACGCGGCAAGTGATCATCCCCAACACGACGCAGATCGACGACTACGCGGACCGGGTGGCCGAGACGGTCGCGAGGCTAGCGGCCTTCGAGGGCCGCGCCCCGCAGGATGTCTTTGACCACGTGTTGCTACCGCCGTCGGATGTCATCGCCTTCCGGGAGGTGAGCCCCGAAGCTGAGGTCGGCAACGTCACCCTCGAACACGGGATGCGGGTTTTGGAGGGGGGCGAGGCGACTGCTCCTGACGACCGCCCACAGTGTCATTACGCCGCAAGCTTACCACCCGCGACTCTCGAAGGAAGACGCCAAGAAGTTTTTGTCGCGCTGCCGCATGAGTACCGCTCGTGGCAGTTTCGTCGTGACAGTCGCCTGCCAACTGGACACGACGGTCACGCTCCCTGGGATGGAACCCGTGCCGTTCACGCGGAAGGTAACCAGTTTGCTCCTCGACACCGTAGCGGACTTGGACCGCGCCGTCCAAACGGGGACCGCGGGCGACTTGCTCGACCTCACGAAGTGCCCCGGCTTGAGCGCGAACTTTTGCGAGGGGCTTGCGATGATGAAGCCTGAGGGCGACCAAGCCACTTTGGAAGTCTCGGCCGCCTGGTCACGGGCCTTACTCCCGGCGGGCGTTCACCCCAGCCGGTCGGTTCGACTGTCGCAAGAGGTGTTCGGGCTAGCCGAGGCGCTCGCGTCGAGACTCCGATCCGTACCGGAACCGGTGACTGACTATTACTTCGGCTTCGTGAAGGAACTTTGCGGCGACCCGTCCGCGGAGGAGCCGCGACCCTCCGGCGAAGTCCGCTTCGCGCTCGCCACGCAAGACCAGGAGTTCCCGGCGCGCGCCGACTTGAGCGTCGAGGACTACGCGGTCGCCCTCGAAGCGCACCGGTTGAGTCGCCCCGTCCAGTTCCGCGGCGTACTCTACCGGCAGCCGCGGATGAATCGGATCGATAGTGTCACGCACTTCGCGGTGATCGAACTCGGGTAACGTCGTCGCGGTCGCCCTCCCAGTCAGGGTCTCACCCCATGCGCACGGTCTTCCCCGTCGGCGTCGTTTTGCTCGTGCTGCTCGCGCTGCCGGGGGTGGTCGTCTTCGCCGCCGACCTCCTCGGCCGCGGCGACGCCATCAACGCCTGGCTCGAAGGACGCTTCGGCCTCAGCCACCGCGTCGCGCTCGGGCTGCCGGCCGCCTTCGCCATGTTCTGCATCCCCCCGCTGATCGTCTTGCTCTACTTCCTGCGGCTCAAGCGTAAGGCCGTCAGCGTGCCCTCGACGTTTCTCTGGAAGAAGTCGATCGAGGACTTGCACGTCAACCGGCTGATGCAGTGGATCCGCCGCAACGTCCTGCTGCTGCTGCAACTCTTCGCCGTGATGGTCATGATCTACGGCGTCCTGGGGCCGCGGCTGCACGGGGCCATCGCCGGCGGCAAGCACTACATCCTGGTGATCGACAACTCCGCGAGCATGTCCGCGACCGACGTGGCACCCGACCGATTGGCGTGGGCCAAGGCCGAGGCGATCAAGGAGATCGACGCGGCGACCGACGCCGACTCCGGCATGGTCATCGCCTTCAGCGACGCCGCGGAAATCGCCCAGGGCTACACGACCAACCGCGGCGAGCTGCGCAACGCCGTCAACGCGATTACTGCCACGCAGCGGGCGACGAAGATCGACGAGGCGCTGAGCCTCGCGGCGAGCCTGGCGAACCCGCTGCGCTCGACCGAGAACGAGTCGGCCGCCCCGGCCAACCCCGAGCCGGGCAAGGAGCGCACCTACGTCGCCCCCGAGGGGATGCAGGCCGACGTTCACCTGTACTCCGACGGCAAGTTCCCGCCGGTGCCGGAGTTCGCGCTGGCCAACTTGAACCTCACGTACCACGTCCCGCCCGTGGCGGATCAGCAAGGCGCGTCGGACAACGTGGGCATCCTGCGGCTCGACGCCGAGCGCGACCCGGAGGACGCCACGCGGGTCATCGCCCGCGCGACGGTGCGCAACTACCGCGCGACCGAGGCCGACGTGCGGCCGCGGCTCGAAGTCCTCGAGGGCGGCACGCGGCTCGTCGCCAGCTACGACGACGACGAGAGCCGCAAGCTCGGCCGCCGCACCCCGCTGCGGCCGCGCAGCGAGAAGGCCGACCTCACCTTCACGCTGCCCGACCTGCCGGAGAACACCGACTTCGTGCTGCGGCTGCGGCTCGACGGCCACAAGGACGCCTTCGCGCTGGACGACACGGCATGGGCGGTGCTGGGCGTTGTGCGTAAGGCCCGCGTGCTGGTCGTCGGCCCGGAGAACCGCCCGCTGCGCTACTTCTTCGACGGCGCGGCGACGAAGAAGCTCGCCGACACGGCGTACCTGCCGGCGAGCGTGCTGACCAGCGCCGACCCCAAGGACTACCTCACGCCGGCCCGCGACGGCAAGTACGACCTCGTGATCTTCGACCGCTGCGCGCCGGACGCCGAGGACAAGTTGCCGGCCGCGAACACGCTGTTCCTCGGGGCGGTGCCGCGGCCGCTGGTTTTGGGCGGCAAGGGCGTGGCGAAGGGGCCGAACGTCGCCGAGCCGGTCAGCGGGCCGAGCGTGCGCGGCTGGCAGTCGCGGCACCCGGTGATGCGCGGGTTGCAGGCGCTCGACGAGGTGGACGTGAGCGAGGCGTACCGGCTGCCGGAGTTGCCGCCGCGCACGCAGCGGCTCATCGAGGGCACGCAAAACCTCGTGCTGTTGGCGGCCATCCCCCGGCAGGCGTTCACGGACCTCGTGCTGAGCTTCCCGATCCTGACCGACGACGGCAAGTGGAACACCAACTGGCCGCTCAAGGTGAGCTTCCCGCTGTTCTTGCGCAACGTCGTGATGAGCCTGGGCAACGTCCGCGACGCGGCGACCGAGGACGCGCTCAAGCCGGGGCAAGTGAAAGTCTTGCGGCTCGGGGCGGTCGCCGAGATCCGCCTGACGCGGCCCGACGGTGAGGCGCTGACCCTGGCCCGCGGCGGCCGGCCGGACTACCTCGTGACGCAGACCGACCAGGTCGGCGTCTACGTGGCGCGGTGGGCCGACCCCGCCGGCAAGGGCGAGCAGTCGCGCCGCTTCGCCGTTAACCTTTTCGACCCTCTTGAGAGCGACTTGGCCGTCCTCCAAGAGGTCAAGATCGGCAACGCCACCGTCGCCGCGGACGCGCCGCGTCAGCAGCCGCGCGACCTGTGGAAGTTCCCCGTGCTGGTCGGGTTACTCGCCTTGGTGCTCGAGTGGTGGGTCTACAACCGGCGGGTGCAAATTTGAGCGAAACTCCGTAGACTGAACCGGTTGCGTTCCGACGGCGTGATTCCTCTTGACGCCGAACCGGGCGCGCTGTCACGTTGGTGCCCGACGGGCGACGCCCCGGACCCAGTCCCTGACGCCGAGGCCGCGTATGCCCCCGCCCCCCCCACTCCGAACGCCCGCCGGACCCGGTGCGGCCAACCGCTGGGCCGACGCGCGGTGCGCCAAGGCGTTCTGGAGCCAGAGCGAGTTGCCGGTCTTCCACCGCCTCGTGACGGAGACGCTCGACCTCGCCGCGCCGAAGGCCGGCGAGGCGTGGCTCGACCTCGGCTGCGGCGGCGGCACTTTAACCCGCGGCCTCTGGGGACGGAGTCAGGGCACCCTGGCCCGCGTCGTCGGCCTCGACTACGCCGCGGCCAACGCCGCCCGCTACGAGGCGTTGGACCGCGAACTCGGGGCCGGCGGCCGGGTGCGGTTCGAGCACGGCGACTTCAGCGGCGGCCTGGCCCGCTTCGCCGACGCCAGCTTCGACCACGCCGTCTCCGGCCTGGCGATCTCCTACGCCGAGCACTTCGACGAGTCGTCCGGCCGCTGGACGCAGGCGGCCTACGACGCGCTGCTGGCCGAAGTCCGCCGCGTGCTCAAGCCCGGCGGGCGGTTCGTGTTCAGCGTCAACGTGCCCGAGCCGTCGTGGTGGGCCGTCGGCCTGCGCTCGCTGGTCGGGGCGGTCGCGCAGTCCCGCCGGCCGCTGAAGTTCCTGAAGAACTGCCTGCGGATGAACGGCTACGGGGCGTGGCTCAAGAGCGAGGCCCGCGCCGGCCGCTTCCACTACCTGCCGGCCGCCGAGGTCGCCGCGAAGCTGCACGCCGCCGGGTTCGCTGACGTGCGGCACACGCTGACCTACGCCCGCCAGGCGTTCCTGTTCACCGCCACGACGGGGGCATAATGATGCGCGGACGCACCGTGGCGTTGTCGCTGCCGCGCCGCTTCGTCGGCGACTTGCTGCACGCCGCCGCCGGGGTGCCGACGGTCCCCGTGCAGCGGCCGATGCGCCTGGGCCGCCTGGCCGAGGCCCGCGCCGGCCTGGCCGACCGGCCGACCTGGACGGCGCTGTTCACGCTGGCCTACGCGCGGGTCGCCCGCGAGTGCCCCGAGTTGCGCCGCGCCTACCTGCGGCTGCCGTACGCGCGGCTCTACGAGTACCCGGTGAGCGTCGCGGCCGTCGCCGTCGAGCGCGACTACGGCGGCGAGCCAGGCGTCTTCGTCGGCAAGGTCAAGGACCCCGCGGCGATGTCTCTGGAGGCACTCGACGCCCTGCTGACGCACTTCCGCACCGCGCCGGTTCCCGAGGTCAAGGACTTCCGGCGGGCGCTGCGCGTGGCGGCGTTGCCCCTGCCCCTGCGGCGGGCGTTGTGGGGCTGCGCGCTCAACAGCGGCCGACAGCGCGGCAACTACGTCGGCACCTTCGGCGTGTCGGTCTACTCCGCCTTGGGCGCGGAGTCGCTGCACCCGATCTCGCCCTGCACCACGACGCTGACCTACGGCGTGCTGCGGCCCGCCGGCGACCTCGACGTGCGCCTCGTGTACGACCACCGCGTCCTCGACGGCGCGACGGTGGCGCGGGCGTTGGCCCGGCTCGAGACGCAGCTCAACGAGGTGCTGCCCGCGGAGTTGCTGTCCCGCCGGCAACTCGTCCGCTCGCCCCGCGCCGCCGCGGCGTAGCGGTTTTGTTCGCCACTACCGACGAAAAAACGCCTCGCGGCTGGCCGCGAGGCGTTCGTGTTTCGCGTCAGGGGCGTTACCGCTTCGAGAACTGCGTGCCGCGGCGGGCACCGCGGAGCCCGTACTTCTTACGCTCCTTCATGCGGCTGTCGCGGGTCAAGTAGCCGCTCTCGCGGAGCTTCTTGATCATGCCGAACGAGGTCTCGTCCAGCGTCGGCTCGGGCCGCGGCGGGTCGCCGGGCTTGGCCTCGGCCTTGTAGCTGCGGATGACCGTAATGTTCGACTTCGTGAAGCTGAACGACTTCTGCTCGACGGCCGGGCTGAACATCGTCTTGATGGCGCGGGCCACGCCCTGGCAGATCGCCCCGGCCTGGCCCGAGATGCCGCCGCCGTGGACCTTGATGGTCACGTCGAGGCGGTTGGCCAGTTCGGTGATCGTCAGCGGGCCGACGACCGCGGCGCGGTCCTTGTCCTCGGTAAAGTAGCTGTCGAGCGGGCGGCCGTTGATCTCGATCTTGCCCTTGCCGTCGGTGAGGCGGACGCGGGCGACCGAGGTCTTGCGGCGGCCGGTGCCCAGGTAAATCTTCTTCTTCTCGGCCATGATCGCTCAGCCCTTTTTAGCGTTACGCCATTTTGAGTTCGACGGGGAGTTGCGCCTGGTGGTCGTGGCTCGACCCGGCGAAGATCTTCATCTTGGTGATCTGCTTGTAGGCCATCGGGCCCTTGGTCATCATCCGCTTGACGGCCTGGAAGATGATCTCCTCGGGCTTGTTGTCGCGCATCTTACGAGCCGGGATGAGCTTCTGGCCGCCGGCGTAGTGCGAGTAGGTCTTGTAGACCTTGTCGTCCCACTTCTTGCCGGTGAACTTCACCTTCGCCGCGTTGACGATGATGACGAAGTCGCCGGTGTCAGTGTTGGGCGTGTAGGTCGGCTTGTGCTTGCCGCGGAGAATGTTCGACACGAGGGCCGCGAGCCGGCCGACGACGAGGTCGGTCGCGTCGATGACGAACCACTTGGGGTCCACCGTGTCGCGGTTCGCCAGGGTCGTGTGTGCCCCGATCAACGTGGCCATGCTTCACTCGTCTTGCAACAGGGTCGGGACCGCCATTTCGGAAGCTCGTATCGTAAAAGCGACCGATCGGCCGTCAAGGTCGCCTTGGCGGAAATGTCGTCGCCGCCCGCATTCCAAGCCGCGGGGGTCGGCCGGCGAATACCCTGACGTGTGACCGTCTCCCCGCCCCGAGGTGCCCCATGCCGAACCCCCTCTCGCTCGACACGATCAGCAGCAACCAGCACCCGTTCGGCCTGCCGCTGGGCACGGTGCGAGCCTTCATGGCCGTGCTCATCCTGTCGAACTTCTGGATGGTGCTGCTCTGGCCCGACGGCGACCCCAAGCCGCTGCTGGGGCACTTCTTCATGCTGCCGCTGGTGCTGTACTCGTTCACGCTGAGCCGTGACCCGCGCTCGGAGAACTTCTTCCACCGCATCCTGCCGTTCCTCCTGCGGCTGCTGCTGATCCTCGGCACGGTCGCGGCCTTCGCCTTCGTGGTGAGCCACGGCGTCGAGAACTACCGCGAGCGCCTGACGCCGGACTTCGCCGAGTTCAAGGAGTACTGGATGCCGTTCTCGGCGGCGCTGGGCGTCGGCCTCATGGCGGGCATCACGCTGAATGCCTTGTTCGGCCCGCAGGGCGAGTTCTTCCGCACGGTCCGCGCGTGGCTGTCGGTGGTCAGCATGGTGATGCTGACGATCGAGCTGGCGATGTTCGTGATTCACCTGCGCTCGACCTCGGGCGACCTGGGCTTCCTGACGTTCCTGCGCAACTACCAGGTCGTGCAGATCGGCATCGTCTCGGCGTACTTCGGCACGCGGGTTTAGAGAAAGAGTTTCACCGCGGAGGAGCAGAGTAGCGGAGAAGACCGAACACAAGTTTTAGGTCTTCTCCGCTACTCTGCTCCTCCGCGGTGAAACTCCTCTGCTTTACCGTACCAGCCCGCGGGTACGCAAGTAGCCCAGGATCAGCTTCTCGAAGGGGACCTGGTTGCTCGTGAAGAGGTACGACATGCCGCGCTTCGTGCAGAAGGTGTTCAGCGCCCCGCGGTAGGCCGCGAGGGTGCGTTGGTAGCGGGCGAGGAGCGGGGCGCTGATCGTCACCTCGGCCTCGTCGCCGTCTTCGAGGTCGGTCAACTTCAAGTCACCCGTGTACGGCGGGTTGACCTCCTCGTCGGCCAGAATCTGGATCGCGTACACGTCGAGGTTGCGCGCGGCGAGGTACTTCAGCCCGTCCTCGTAGCCGTCCTTATCGAGGAAGTCGCTCAGCACCAAGGCGACCCCCTGCCCCTTGGCCCGGCTGCTGAAGCCGCGCAACGCCTTGTTCAGGTCGCCGTGCTCGGCCGTCGGCATCGACTCGATGTGCCGCATCATCCGCCACAGACTCGGCCGGCCGCGGAAGGCCGGGGCGCGCGGCGACTCACCGGGGCCGCCGACCCCCTCGACGACCACGCGGTCCATGTTCGCCAGCCCCAGAAACCCCAGCGCCGCGGCGACCTGCTTGGCGTAGCGCAGCTTCGACGGCGTGCCGAAGTCCATCGACTTCGAGTTGTCGATGAGCAGGTAGACGTGCAAGTCCTCCTCCTCGCGGTAGAGCCGCAGGAAGAGTTTTTCGACGCGGCCAAAGACGTTCCAGTCGAGGAAGCGCAGGTCGTCGCCGGCGGTATACGGCCGGTAGTCGGCGAACTCGGAGCCGCGGCCCTTGCGCTTGCTGAGCCGGTCGCCCTTCATGCGCCCGGCGAGCACCTTCTTGGCCGACAGCTCGAGCTGCTCGAGGCGCTTGAGGAAGTCACTCGACAGCAGCGGCTCGGCGACGGGGTCACTCATAAGGCCAGTGTATCCAAGGTGGGGGGCGAACGCCACTAATAACAAAGCACTAATGCTGCATACAGATTGGTGTCAAAGGAAAATTACTAGACCAGCTCTTTGATTGGCTTTGTGCCATTTAGAACATGAAGCAGCCGGATAATAGTTGCCATAGCTTTGATAACAACGTTTTTGTCGTCGATCGTAACATATATCGAGCTAGCCATTTTTGGATGGGTGATTCGATTCCGCGTATCGAATAGTTTATATAATATTTTCTGGCACTCAGAGTTCAGCAAATTATTTTTGATGGTTTCTTCATCAATTCCTACGAGTAAGAAGTTGCAACGAAAGCAAAATAGCACATATGGTACCGACCTCGGAAGCCATTTCTTCGACTTGTAAATACCTGTATCAGTAATATCAGGTGCCTGAGTCGTCAAAACCATTAGTTTGTTAGCATCATCAATACTTAGCCCCTTAGACTTCTCTGCACTATGCAAATTATGGATCGCCGAATCTGCGAGTACGGTTGCTATACCCTCTATACATGAAGCTGATGCCCGAATAGTCATGCGGGTCCAGAAATCCGAAGGGGATTTTGAGAGTTCTTCTAGGCACTGCACTGCATCTGCCATGACATTCTCGCAAAACGCGACCATCTGATTGACGAGGTCATCATTTTTCACAGTCTTTGTCCTATTCAATCCTAAGAAATTAGATTACCTTCGCTCCCGCGCCATCAGCCACGCCGTGGGGCCGAGGACCATGCCGGTGCCGACGAGCATCACGGGTGTGACGGCCTTCCAGCCCAGCGCCGCCTCGAAGGCCATCACCATGACGACCTGCGAAAGCCCCACGACGGCCACCCGCGTCGCCCGGCCGCGGCTGAAAGCGAGCGTCAGAAACACCTGGCCGACCGTCGCGGTCAGGCCGACCGCGAGGACTTCGAGCCACACGTCGAGGTGCCGATACCAATGCGGGTCGCCGGCCGCGTCGAGGTCGAGGCCGAGGCCGTCGGAGAGGAACCACGCCACCCCGCCGAAGACCGCCGACACGGCCGAGAAGTGCGTCACGATGGCGAACGGGGCGATCCCCCGCAGGCGGTTCAGCCCCAGCATCGCCACGGCGGTGAAGAACGCGGCGAACAGGGCGAACAGCGCCGGCACGACGCGGAAGCCGTCGCCGTGCGGCTGCACCGCGACCGCGACGCCGCACACCGAGAACGCGATAGCCAGCGCGACGCCCCAGGTCGGCCGGTCCTGCCCCAGCGGCCACGCCAAGAGTGCGACCCAGATCGGCGACGTGTTCGTCAGCGTCAGCACGTCGGTAACGTGCAGGTGCGACAGGGCGTAGAAGGTCGCCACCATGCTCGTGCTGCCGGCCAGGCTCCGCACCCATAGGCTGCGCGACGAGAAGGCGACCAACTTGGCCCCGGTCCCGAGGGCGAGCGACGCCGCGAATACGGTGGCGACGACGCTGCGGACGAAGCAGACCACCGTCCACGGGCACGACGGCGTGCCGGCGTCGTCGATCGGCCGGCCGAGGTCGTGCGTGATCAGGCCCATCACCGAGAACCACAGGCAGCCGCACAGGCTCCAGACGTAGGGCTGCATCCCGCCGCGCGTCCGCGCGATCGGTTCGGGGGCTGTCAGCGTAGGAACGGTAGTCGAATCAGTCATGGTGGCGTGATACGAAAACCGCCCCCGCGAGTCAGCCGCAACCGTATACTGGCGTACCCGCCCCGACGTGAGGTTCGCGCGATGATGTACCCCTCCGGCACCTGGCGCGGCTTCTGGGAGCAGCGGACCTTCGGCCGCCAGGAGATGAGCGCGTTCGAGCTGCACTTCCGGCCCAACGGCGCGGCCCGCGGCCAGGGCATCGACATGGTCGGCCCGTTCACGTTCGCCGGCAGCGTCTTCCCGGTGACCGGCCACGTCACGCTCGTGAAGCAGTACCTCGGCAAGCACAGCGTGCGCTACGTCGGCCAGCCCGACGGCGAGGGCTGCATCCTGGGCACCTGGACGCTCGAAGTCCGCGCCGGCGGCGCGAGCTTCCAGGACACCGGCAGCTTCCTGATGAAGCCCGACCTGCCCCCGCCGACCGGCGATGAGCCTATTGTGCGCCTCGGCACAAAGTGACGGGGTTGTCGAACAAGCGAAAACGACTTCACCGCGGAGGAGCAGAGTAGCGGAGAAGACCTAAACTTGAATGTGGGCTTCTCCGCTACTCTGCTCCTCCGCGGTTGAACTCTTTGTCCCAGGTCCCGCCCCGCTATGTCCAACCCCTCGGTCGTCGGCATTGACCTCGGTACTACGTTTAGCCTCGCCGCGCGCATGGTCAACGGCCGGCCGGAGGTCGTGCGCGACGCCGACGGGGTCGCCCTGGTGCCGAGCTGCCTTAGCTTCCACGACGACGGCACCGTGCTCGTGGGGAGCGCCGCGCGGGCGCGGGCGCTCTCCGACCCGGAACACACGATCTTCAGCGTCAAGCGGCTCATGGGCCGCACGCTCGCCGACCTCGGGGCCGACTTGACGCTCATCCCGCACCAGATCGTCGAGCGCGCGCAGGCCGACGGCCGCAAGGTGCTGCGAGTCGTGCTGAACGGCCGCGAGCACACGCCGGAAGAGCTGTCGGCGATGATCCTGCGCGAGGTCCGGCGGCGGGCCGGCGACCCGACGAAGGCGGTCATCACGGTCCCGGCGTACTTCGACGACGCCCAGCGGCAGGCGACCCGCGACGCCGGGCGGATCGCGGGGCTGGACGTGCTGCGCATCGTCAACGAGCCGACGGCTGCGGCTCTCGCCTACGGCCTCGACCGCCTCAACGCCGGGACGGTCGCGGTCTACGACCTCGGCGGCGGCACCTTCGACTGCTCCATCCTGACGCTGCAAGACGGCGTGTTCAAAGTCCTGAGCACCAACGGCGACACCCGCCTCGGCGGCGACGACTTCGACCAACTGCTCATGCAACACTACGCCGCGAAGTCCGGCCTCGACTTGACCGCCCGCGACCCGCTGCTGTTGCAAACCCTGCGCGACGCGGCCGAGCGCTGCAAGGTCGCGCTCAGCACCGCCGACGCCGCGACGATGGCCGTCCCCGGCCGCGCGGAGTTGGCGGTGACGCGGGCGGAGTTCGAGTCGCTGATCTTGCCGCTGGTCGTGCGCAGTATCAACAAGTGCCGGGCCGCCTGCCGCGACGCGGGGATCGAGCCGAAGTCGGTCCTCGACACGGTGCTCGTCGGCGGGTCGAGCCGCGTGCCGCTGGTGCGCCGGCTGGTCGCGGAACTGTTCGGCAAGGAGCCGCAGACGCACCTGAACCCCGACGAAGTCGTGGCGATGGGGGCCGCGGTGCAGGCCGACATCCTCACGAGCGGCAAGCGGACCATGCTGCTCCTCGATGTCGTGCCGCTGTCGCTCGGCATCGAGACCCTCGGCGGCGTTGTCGATAAGCTCATTTATCGCAACACCACCGTGCCGTGCCGGGCCACGACGCGCTACACGACGTTCGTCGAGGGCCAGACGGCCGTGAAGTTGACGATCTTCCAGGGCGAGCGCGAGTTGGCCCGCGACTGCCGGCGGCTCGGCGAATTCACCCTCGGCGGCATCCCGCCGATGGCCGCGCAGTTGCCGCAACTCGACGTGACGTTCCTGGTCAACGCCGACGGCATCCTGACCGTCTCGGCGGTCGAGCAGCGGAGCGGGCAGGCGGCGTCGGTCGAGGTCAAGGCGTCGCACGGCCTGTCGCAGGGCGAGGTCGAGACGCTCGTGATGCAGAGCGTCGAGCACGCCCACGCCGACTTCCGGGCGCGGCAGTTCATCGAGCTGACCAACAAGGCCGACGCCGACCTGCGGCACACGACCAAGGGCCTCGCCGCGGCCGGGGACGCGCTCAGCCCGGAGCAGTTGTCGGCGATCGACGTGGCCGCGGCGGGGTTGCGGGCGGCTATGAGTGGGGGTGACGTGCCGGCGCTGCAGGCGGCGTCGGACGCCTTCAACGCCGCGACGACCCCGCTGGCCGAGGCGCTGATGAACGCCGCGGCGAAGCAGCTTTTCGGCGGTCAATCGACCGACCGCCTCGACGCGGACAACCTGTAGGGGGCGAGACATGGCACTCGGCTGGCGCGACGCGCGCGACCTCGGCGAACGGCTCTTCGAGAAGTACCCCGCGCTCAACCCGCTGACGGTGCGCTTCACCGACCTGCACAAGTGGGTGACCGAACTCGACGGCTTCACCGACCCGGCCACGGGGTCGAACGAGAAGCTGCTGGAGGGCATCCAGATGGCGTGGTACGAGGAGTGGAAGGACGCCCAAGACGCGGACTGAGCGGCGACGGGGGTTGCGATGGCGTGGGTTTGCGACGGGTGCCGGACTTACACGACGGACGCCGCCGACAAGGCGTGCCCGACGTGCGGCGTCGCGCGGAAGTTCACGCTGCTCGACGCCCCCGGCGCGACGCCGGACCCCGTGCCCGACGCGCCCACCACCGTGCAGAACCGCTACGGCCACGGCGCGCACCAGACGCGGAACCTCGCCCAGCCGGAGATTCAGTCGGTGGGGTGGGAGGGCTTCGTGCGGCCGCTGCTAATCGTCCTCGCGGTGATCTTCGGGGCCGCCGGCGCGATCTACTTCGCGGCCGGCAAGTGACGAGCCGTGCGGCGTGTCGTCGGCTCCGCATGGGGAGGCGCAGGCCGGGCACCCACGAGGGGTGCCCCTACAGTTCGCCTGCGGCGGAGCCGAAAACCGGCGGGGCCGGGGTTCTTGTAGGGGGCATCCCCTTGTGGGTGCCCGGCCTGCGCCTCCCCATGCGGAGCCGAACCGCAGCACCCCACCAACAACGCCTTAGTGCCCCGACTCGACGCCGGGGATTTTCAGCAGCAGGAAGAAGCCGTTGACGGTGAACAGCAGCCCCAGCAGCGCCAGGATCGCCGACACGACGAACGCCCAACGCTTCTCGGCCAGCATCGCCACCGACGCCAGCACGATGGCGAGTTGGAACACGACCTCGGCGAAGTCGAAGTACGGGTCCTTACGCTGCTGCTCGTGCAACTCGTGCCGGAACTTCTTCACCTTCTCGTCGCCGTCCGCGCGGAACTTCTCCGCCTTCGCGGCGAGTCCGTCCTTGTCCGCCTTCATCCGATCCTCCTCGCCCTTTGCTCGGGCCAACAGCTTCACCTTCAGCGGCGACGCGGCGAAGGCCGTGGGGTCGAGTTCCTGCTCGGCTTGCAGGCGCTCGCGCTCGATGCGGTTGAGCGCCTCGCGGATCGACTTCGCCTGGAACTGGTTCCAGGTGTTGAACTCGTCGTGCTTCGCGGCGTTCTCGGCTTGGGCCTCCTCCTGCTTGAGCAGGAACATCTCCTTCGCGCAGTTGTTGCCGCCGAACGAGGCGAAGGCCAGGCCGACGGCGTAGAGCGCGACGAAGAAGGCGACCGTCCGCGTGAACGGGTTGGCCGCCTTCTCCTCGATCTCGTGCGGGTTCGGTAGCTCGATTTCGGCCATGTCACATCTCGCGCAGGGGGTTCGGTCGTTAGACGTGGTGCTGCTTGCAGCGCGGCGGGCCGAGGACGATCGAGATCGCCATCGCCGTCGCCAGGCCCTTCGGCGAAGACAACAGCGCCAGGAACGGCGGCACCTGGGTCAACTTCTCGGCCGAGATCTCCGGCCGCGCCGTCAGGTCGCCGCCGCCCTGCGGGAACAGCGAGCCGCCGGGGGTCACGACCGGGGTCAGGGCCGGCCGGGAGACCACCGGGGCGACCGGCAAGTCCTCGACCCGCGGCCGGGCCGCCCGCGCCCGCTGCGACGGCTTGACCACCGGCGGCGCGGCGTCCGCGACGCGAGCCTTGCGCGCCGCCGGCTTGACGACCGGCGGCGTCGGGGCGCGCTGGGCCGGGGCACCGCCGGCCTTGCGCTGGCGCAGCCGCTCGATCTCGGCGACGTAGCGGTCGATGGTGTCGGTGCCCGTCTCGGGGCGGGCGGCGCGCGTGCCGGAGCGCTCGCGGGCCAGCCGCGCCTGCTCTTCTTGTTGCTGGTTCTTCAGCCAGCGCGACACCGCGCCGATCGTGCTGGAGACGACCACGATGGCGATGAAGATCAGGATGCCGTTCATCGACGCGCCCCTCGGTCCGCGGGATTCGCTAACACTACCGGCCGCCGTCCTTGTTCTGCGTGCCCATGCCGGCGATGTTGCTGCGCATCGTCGTGTCGGCCTGCAGGTTCTTCATGTTGTAGTAGTCC
>JAYTUC010000224.1:0-5059 GCA_043744775.1 Fimbriiglobus sp.
CTTCAACTGCAAGTCGGCCGTCTTGCGGCGGTTCTTGACGTTCTCGTCGAGCTTGTCGCCGGGCGTGTCGGGCCGGGGTCCGGGGCCGCGCGGGGCACCCTTCGCCTGGTCGCCGGGCTTCGGCTTCGCGCGGTCTTCGAGCCGCTTCTTGGCGGCGTCGGCCTTGCCCTGGTCTCCGGATTGCGCGTCCTGCAAATCTTGCTGAATCTGCTCGCGCTGCTCCTTGCCGACGGCGTCATCGACCTTCTTCTCGGCCGCCTCCCGCTTGGCGTCGTCTTTCGAGGTCAAGTCCTCCTGGAGTTTCTGGGCCTCCTTCACTTGCTCCGGCGTCGGCGGCTTGGGGTCCGCCGACTTGTCGTCGCCCTTGTCGCCGCCGGCCGCGCCGTTCTTCTCGGCCTGTTTCGCCATCTCTTCGATCTCCCGGCGGGCGGCTTCCTGCTTGCCCTTGTCGTCGCCGTTCAAATCCTTTTTCAGTTGCTCCGCTTTCGCCTCGGCCGCCTCGCGGTTCCCCTTACCCAGCGCCTTGTCGAGCTTGTCGCGGGCCGCCTGCTGCTTGGCCGGGTCGCTGGACCTCAAGTCCTTGATCGCCTGCTCGAGTTCCTTGGCGTCCGGCTTCTTCTCGCCAGCGCCACTCCCGCCGGGCGTCGGCTTGTCACTGGCTTTCTCGCCGCCCTTGGGCTGTTCGCCCGCCGCGGTCGGCTTGCCCGATGCGTCCGCTTTCGGCTCCGGCTTGCCCGCAGTCTTCGCCTGACCCGCGCCGCCGTCCATCGGCGTCTCGGCAGGCTTCGGGGCTTCCTGGTCCGAGCCTTTCGTTGCGTCGGACGGCGTGGGCTTGGCGGTGCCGGCCTTGGGCGGCGTCTGGGGCTTACCTGCTCCAGAACTCGCCTGGCCTTCGTCAGGTTTGGCGGACTCGCCGGGCTTCTCCTCGGTTTGGCTCGACTTCGCGCCCGGTTGCGGCTTCGCCGTGCCCTTGGTCGCGTCGGGCTTCGGGTCGCCGGGCCTCGGGTCGCCCGGCTTGCCGGTGCCGGCTTGCGGCTCTTTCATCGGCTTCGCGTCGTTGCCTTGGCCGCCGTCTTGGGACTTCGGGTTGGCCTCCGGCGTGGTCGCCTTCTCGGAGCCTGGCTTCGGCTCACCATTCTGGCCGGTTTTAGGCTCCGGCTTCGGCTGCGGGTTGCCGCCGTCGCCGGACTTCGAGTTCGCATCGGGCTTCGGCTGCGAGGCCTCGGGCGTCGCCTTCTCGCCGCCGCCCTGCGGCTTGGCGTCGGCGGCCGCGTCGCCCGGCTTGGGCTGGCCCTCGCCGCCCGGTTGCGGCTTGGCCTCGCTAGCCTGCTCCGGCGGCTTTTGCGCGCCGCCACCTTGCGGCTTCTCCTTGCCGGGCTTCCCGGCGTCGGGATCGTCGGGCGGCTTATTACCGCTGTCGGGGTTCGACTCCGGCGGCCGCGTCTCACTCGGTTGCTTCTGCTTGGTGTTGAGCGCGTCCTGGACTTTGTCCGCCTGGTCTTGAAGCCCCTGATCCCTCGGATTCGCCGCGCCCGACTCCGGCGGCTTCGGCGACTTGCCCGGCGGCTCTTGGTCGCCCTTCGACGGCGTGCCCGCTTCGCCCGACTTCTCGGGAGACTCTGGCGGCTTCGTCATCGGCGGCTGGTCGGGCTTCGCCGACGAGTCGTTGGCACCCTTTTGCGATTGGCCCTGGTCCGGCTTCTGGCCGCCGCCCTTTTCGGACTGACTACCCTCTGGGGGTTTGCCGTCCTGCGGGTCAGGCTGACCGTCTTGCGTCTTCTCGTGCCCGTCCTGCGGCTTCTTCTCGACGTTATCGGGTCGCGGTTGCGGCGGCTGACGCTTTTCGTTGCCCTGTTGCTGGTCCTGGTCGGCGTTGTGCTTCTGCTCCTGCCGACCACGGTCCGCCTGGTTTTGCTCTTGTTGCTTCTGCTCGGCCGGCGGGGCGGGGGGGGCGATCGTGACCCGCTGTACCTTCGACTTGCCGACGTTGGCCGCTAGCACCGCGCAGTTGTCGGTCGCTTCGAGCCAGTACTCGACGACGCTGCCCGGTTCGAGCTTCACCGCGTCGCCCGACTTGGTTTTGAGTGTCGAGAGTTTCACGGAGTCCTTGTATTCGAGCACCGTCGGGTCGCTCTGGTCGCTAGCCCGGCGGAAGCTCTTGCCGTCGCGGTACTTCTTGCCGTCGAGCGCGACCGGCGGCGTGCCGACGACGCGCAACCGCAAGGTGACGCTCGCCAGCCCGAAGTCGTCCGCAGCCACGCCATCGACCTTCAACAGGCCGTCGGCGGGCAGGGTGACCTGCTCCTCCTCCTTCGGCGACGTGATCGTTACCGACGGGGCCTGATCGACGAGTAGGCGAATCGGGTAGGCCGCGGACTCGGCCGCCTCGCCGTCGGCGGCGGTCCAGGCAATGCGGTAGTTGCCCGGCTCGTCGAGCACGAAGCGGAAGCTCGCGGCGTCCGGCGACTCGGGCGTGACGACACCGGCGACCTGTACCGATTGGCCGTCGAACACCAGGCGGGCGTCCTTGACGGAGCGGTTCGCGCGGGCGATGAGCGTCACTTGCGTGCCGCGGTAGCCCTCGACGCGCGGCTCGGCCGTCGTCTCGGGCTGGAGCCGCGTGTAGGCCGGGTACTCGTACTGGACCGTGAAGTCGCGCAGCAGCGGCCGCGTGCGGACGGTCACGGCATATTCGGGCGTCCGGGCGTCGCCGGCCGCGACGCGGTAACGCAAGCCGTTCTGGATCACGCTCGGCGGCAACTTCGCGGCGAACTCCCGCTTCGAGCCGGCGGTGTCGAGGTCGATCTCGTCGAACTCCTCGGCCTCGGGGTTGTAGCGCACCAGCAGCCGCGGCCGCTCCGGCGACTTGACATCGGGCAGGCTTCCACTGAGCGTCACGCGGACGGTCAGCGAGTCGCCCGACGTAACGGTCGCGTCGCCCGCCGGCTCATCGAGCGTAATCACGGTGCGGGTGGCGATGCCGGAGGTGGTGAAGGGGTTGTAGGCGCGATTCAACAGCGAGAAGAACGGGGCCGACTTGACCAGCACGAAGAAGACCGCGAGGCCGGCGACGAGCAGGCCGACGGACGCCAGCGGCACCAGCACCCGGCGCGACTCGCTGACACTGGCGATGTCCGCGTCGGCGACCCCCTCGGCGGCTCGCGCCCCGACGGCGGCCCGCACGCTCTGCGGCAGGTTCTGATCCTGCAAATCGACCCAGTTGATGACGGCGTTCTTGCCGTCGCTCAGCGTCTGCTCGACCTGCCGCGCGGCATAGCGCGGGTTGATGCGCGACCGCAGCGGCCGCACGACGCTGAACCACGCCACGACCGACAGTCCCGCCAGGAAGACGCCCAAGCCGCCGAGTCGCGCCCAGGCCGGCAGGTCGAGCAACTTGTCGGCCAGGACCGCCACGAGGGTGTAGCCGAGGACGAGCGCGAGGAGCGTGAGGCCGCCGCTGAGGAGGTCGGTGCCGCGGATTCGGCTGGTCACCTGCGCGAGTTCCTGCGAAAGTTTGGCCTCGACTTTGGCGGCGTTCGTCTGCGGCTTGTTGAGCACCGTGGCCATGCGTTCGCTCTCCCGGAGAATCCACCCGACGTGGGAATTATACCGCGACGCGGCCGGCCCACGCCACCGAACTCCGTTGAATGCAGACGCGGCGAGGTGGGGTTCGTTGGCGGCAGGCTCTCACGACGCGCGGGCCGCTGAAGTCCGCCACGCCATTCCGCCGTCGAAGTGATAGGTTGATTTCTGTCCACTGCCTGGCCCTCGTACCGGGACGCCGATGACGCCCGACCCCGCCCCGCGCAAGCCGATGTCCGTGACGGCACTCACCCTATCGGTCAAGTGCCGCCTTGAGGAGTTCTACCCCGGCGTCCTCGTCGCGGGCGAGGTGTCGAACTTCACCCACGCGAGTTCGGGGCACTGGTACTTCTCGCTCAAGGACGCCGGGGCCACGCTGAAGTGCGTGATGTTCCGCGGCTTCGCCCTGCGCGCCCGCTTCGACCCCAAGGACGGTACGCAAGTCGTCGCCCGAGGTGGATTGTCGCTGTACCCGCAGCGCGGCGAGTACCAGTGCATCGTCGAGGAGTTGACCCAACAGGGCGTCGGCTCCGCGGAGTTGGCGTTGCGGCGGCTCAAGGAAAAGCTGCTGCAAAAAGGCTACTTCGCCCCGGAACGCAAGCGGCGGTTGCCGCCGTACCCGCGCCGCCTGGCGTTGGTCGCCAGCCCGACCGGGGCGGCCATCCGCGACATGCTGCAAATCTTGAAGGTCCGCTGGCCACTGGCGGAGGTCATCGTCCGACCGTCGCGGGTGCAAGGGGAGGGGGCCGCCGCCGAAGTCGCCGCGGCGTTGCGGACCCTCAGTGGCTTGCACGCCTCGCGCAAGTTGCCGCTGTCGGCGATTGTCGTCGGCCGCGGCGGCGGCAGCAGCGAAGACCTGGCGGCGTTCAACGAGGAAGTCGTCGCCGACGCGATCTTCGAGTCGGCCGTTCCAGTCGTCTCCGCGGTCGGCCACGAGATCGACGTGTGCGTCGCCGACATGGTCGCCGACTACCGGGCGCTGACGCCGTCCGAGGCGATGACGCGGCTCTGCCCCGACCGCGGCGAGATGCTCGACGGCCTGGCCGACACCGCCGCGCGGCTCGACGACGCCGTCACGCAGCGGCTCGCCCTGGCCCGCGAACGCTTGACGCGGCTGGCCGACCGCCCGGCGTTGCGCAAGCCGTTCGAGCGCGTCCGCGACGCGGAACAAAAACTCGACGACTGGGGGGCGCGGCTGTCGCGCGCCGCCGAGCGCCGGCTGACCCGCTCCGGCGAGCAGGTCGCGGCGCTGGCCGACCAACTCGAAAGCCTCAGCCCACTCAACGTCTTGAAGCGCGGCTTCAGTTTGACCACCCTCGCCGACGGCCGGCTGCTGCGCTCCGCCGGCGAAGTGCGGCTCGGCGACACCCTGCGCACCCGCACGCCGGACGGCGTGGTTGTGAGTACCGTCACCGACCGACCTGGGGCTTCATCATGACCGAGACGACCCCGCCCGTACGCTTTGAAGTGGCGCTCG
>JAYTUC010000225.1:0-19588 GCA_043744775.1 Fimbriiglobus sp.
GGTCGGCGTTGATGCGGTTGGTCACGACGTTGCCCAGGAACATCGCCCCCTGGAACTGCGCGGGGAAGTTGCCGCCCTCGTACCAGACCAGGCCGCACAGTGCCGTGCTGCCGTGGTCGTGCCGGGTGACGTGCGGGCCGAAGCCGAGGCCGTCGTCCGGCTTGCCGAAGCTCGAGTAGTAGCTGCCGGGGATCAGTTGCGTGATCGGCTTGCTGTGGCAGTCGGCCGTGTACAGGTTGCCCCACGGGTCGAACGCCAGGCCGAACGGGTTGACCTGCCCGCGGGTCCAGTGCTGCACCTTGGTGCCGTCCGGGCGGAAGCGGAAGGTGTTGCCCGAGACCATCGTGATGGTACTGCCGTCGGTGCCGACGACTTTCGACTCGTTCGAGAAGCCGTGGCAGGCGTAGACCCAGCCGTCGGGCCGCAGCAAAAACGAGTTCATCATGCCGTGCGTGTCCTTGGTGCCGAAGCCGCTCAAGAGCACCTCGCGCTTGTCGGCCTTGCCGTCGCCGTCGGTGTCAGTCAGCTTGACGATCTGACCGACTTCCGAAAGGATGCACGACTTGCCGTCCGGTAGCGGCAACACCCCGAGCGGGATGTTCAAGTCGTCGGCGAAGGTGACCACGCTCCGGGCGTGGCCGTCGGGTCCGAAGTCGCTGAGGATGAACAGCTTGTCAGTGGGCTTCTCGCCGGGCGCGGCGGCGAAGGGGTAGTGCCGCGAGGTCGTGGCCCACAGCCGGCCCCTGGCGTCGAAGGCGATTTGGATCGGCTTGGCGATCTCCGGCTCCGCGGCGACGAGCTGCACCTCGAACCCGGCCGGCACCTTGAACGTGCGCAACTCTTGGGCTGGCGTCTTGGCCTCCGTCGGGGCGATGTGACTTTGGGCGAACGCAGCTGAGGCGAGGCCGGCGATGAGGAGCGCGGCGAGGGCGAGACGCATGGGGAACGGCTCCGGAGGAAGGAGTATGGTAACCCAGTGTACCACGCCGTGCGGGCGGGGAGAACTCCGGGCGCTGACGCTTCCGGCACCACTTCTCCGCTGACCCCTTGCCCCGAAGGACGGTGTCGCGGTAAGATCGGCGGGGTCACGTCGTGCGTCTTCCCCATTGCCAAAGGTCGGCCATGCCGTTTGAAACCCGCTGCCCGGAGTGCGCGGCCAAGCTCCGCCTCGACGACGCCCCGCCCGCCGGGACGCCGATCGAGTGCGCTAAGTGCGGCACGCTGTTCGTGCCGCCCCGCCCCGCCGCCAAGGCCAAGGCCGCCGCGGGGGCCAAGCCCGGCCGGCCCCGCGACGACGAAGACGACGACGAGGACGACGCCCCGCGGAAGCCGGCCGACGGCGACGCCAAGGCCGGCATCAAGAAGCCCAAGTCGATCGCGGTGGACAAGACCGCCAACCCCAACAACAAGGGCAAGAAGCGCAAGGCCAAGAAGAAGGTCACCAACCCGGTGTTCCTCCTCGCGGCCATTGCCTTCGGCTTCGGCGGCCTGACGATCGTCTTCTTCACGATGATCTACTTCCTCAACCGGGCCGGCAAGGTCGAGGAGATGCTGACCTACGTGCCCGCCGACGTGAACTGGGTCCGCGGCGTCAACGTCGGCCTGATGCGGAAGTACCCCGGATACGCTAGCGAAGTTACCAAGTACTACACGCTGGAAGTCAAGGCCGCGACCGACCACCTCGCCCAGGCCGCCGGGCACGACCCGGAGGCCTTCCTCGACTACCTGATGATCGCCAAGCAGCGCCCCGCCGCCGGCAGCAGCGGCACCATGTACGTCCTCCGCAGTTCCCGCGCGATGAAGGCCGACGCCCTCGCCGCGGGCCTCGGGGCGACCGACGCGCCGGTCAACGGCGAGCGGGGCTTCAAGTTCCCCGCGAACGCGCCGGGCATTTTGGCGGGGGCGACGATGATCATGCCGACCCCGCGGGTCGTCGCCATCTTCGTGCCCGGCCCGCTGCAGGGCGGCATGGCCTCCGCCTCGACGGTGGGCAAGGGCGGCAAGGGCGACTCCTTCATGCTCAAGCTCAACGCCACCGGCCGGGTCATCATCCGCGGCTCGATCTGGCTACTCATGCGCAACACGGGGGCCTTGGCCAACTACATGGAGGTCACGACGAAGGTCGTCGATAAGGACTTCGCGGTGATCTTCGAGAAGTCGAAGGCGGCCCCGATGTTCGGCGTCTGGTCCTCGCCCGGCAGCGGCGGCGTCCGCGTCGGCGTGGCCTTCGAGTGCGCCGACCGGCCCTCCGCCGCGGCCGTCGTCAAGTCGCTCAAGAGCGGCCCGCTCGGCAAGCAGGACGAGTCCGAGGCCCCCAACCAACTCAAGGCCGCGAACTTGCAGTTCATCTCCACGAGCAAGATCTTCAACGAGTACATGCAGAACGTCGAGTACCTCCAGCAGAAGGAGTGCGCCTACGCCGTCTCGACGCTCGCCGGCGCGGGGGCCAAGGCGATCATGGCGTCGTTCAACAGCACGACGATGGGCGCGGGGGCCGACTGACCCGGCCGCGACGCCGGCCTCCCGCAACCGCCGCGTCGCTAGAATGGCCTCATGGCACCGACGCCCCCGACTTGGCCGCCCGAACCCGACGCCAGCCCGCTCGCCGTGCTGGTCAGCGGCGGCCTCGACTCGGCGATTCTGCTGGCCGAGGCGCTCACCGCGTTCGCGGCCGTCCACCCCGTCTACGTGGAGGTCGGTGCCCACTGGGAGGCGGCCGAGCTGGCGCACCTTCGCCGCTTCCTCGACGCCGTCGCCGCCCCCAACCTCCGGCCGCTGACGGTCCTGACGCAGCCGATCGCCGACGTGTACGGCGCGCACTGGAGCCTCACCGGCGACGGCGTCCCCGCGTCGGACTCGCCCGACGACGCGGTGTTCCTGCCCGGCCGCAACGTGCTCTTGTTGGCTAAACCGCTCTTGTGGTGTCACTTGAACCGCGTGCCGGCGATCGCGACGGCCCCGCTCGCCTCGAACCCGTTCCCCGACGCCGACGCTGCTTTTTACGACGGCTTCGCCAGGGTAGTCAGCCGCGCGGTCGCCGGCCGGGTGCGGGTGCTGCGTCCCTATGCTGAGTTGGGGCTGGGCAAGGCCGACGTGCTGCGCCGCGGCGTCGGCGTGCCGCTCGCGCTCACCTTCTCGTGCATCGACCCGGCGGGCGGGTCGCACTGCGGCCGCTGCAACAAGTGCGCGGAGCGGCGGCATGGTTTCCGCGACGCCGGCCTACTCGACCCCACGACCTACGCCTGCCACGTTAGTTAGAGGACCGCCGATGCCGACCCCGATGGCCCCCCTCGACTTCCCACTCGGCCCCACGGCCGCCGCCGCGCCGGCGTTCTACCGCGTGACGAAGGAGGTCCACTTCTGCTACGGCCACCGCTTGCTGAACTACGACGGCAAGTGCCGCAACCTGCACGGCCACAACGGCAAGGCGGTCATCACCCTGGAGACGCGCGGCCTCGACGCCCTCGGCATGGTCCTCGACTTCGGCGACGTGAAGCGCGTCATCGGCCGCTGGATCGACGAGAACCTCGACCACCGCATGTTGCTGCACCGCGACGACCCCGTGCTGCCCGAACTGCGCCGCCTCGGCGAGCCGGTCGTGACGCTCGACGTGAACCCGACGGCCGAGAACATCGCCCGGCTGATC
This sequence comes from Fimbriiglobus sp., assembly GCA_043744775.1. Classification (GTDB taxonomy): domain Bacteria; phylum Planctomycetota; class Planctomycetia; order Gemmatales; family Gemmataceae; genus Fimbriiglobus. The sequence goes on from JAYTUC010000225.1 coordinate 3,647, forward strand.
TACGCGCAAGGCCAGAGCCACGGCTTGCCGATCGTGGAGGTGACGCTGTGGGAAGCGGAGAACTCCTACGCGACCTACCGCCCCGCGCCGGGCGACGCTGGGTGATTGCCGCCGCAGGCGCGGCGAGCGGCGGACGTGAGTCCGCTGTTCCAGCCCCCGAATGGGGACGACTGCCCGCGGGAAGTTCTGGCGCTCGCCCTGGGGTGGTCACCCCGCACACAGGCTGGAACAGCGGACTCACGTCCGCCGCTCGCCGCGCCTGCGGCGGAGCCTGAGTCGCCTCAACCGCCCGCTGGACTACAATCCCCGCATGGCGACGCTCGTCCAGGCCGTCCGGCTCGCGCTGCACTACGCCGAGACGCACCTCGGGGTCACCGACATCTTCGGCGAGGATGTCGGCCCGCCCCTCGGCGGCGTGTTCACGGCCACGCAGGGACTGGCGAAGGCGTGGAACTCGCCGCTCGACGAACGCGGCATCGTCGGCACCGCGATGGGCATCGCCTACGCCGGCGGCAAGCCGGTCTGCGAGATCCAGTTCTGCGACTACGCCTTCAACACCCTCGACCTGCTCAAACTCGCCGGCAACCAGCGCTGGGCCGGGGCGGCCAACTTCGCGCTGCCGATGGTCGTGATGACGCCGTCGGGCGCGGGCATCCGCGGCAGCCTGTACCACTCGCACAGCTTCGAGAGTTGGGCGTCGCGGCTGGCCGGCTGGAAGGTCGTCATGCCGTCGAACCCGCTCGACGCCTACGGCCTGATGCTCTCCGCGATCGAGGACCCCAACCCCGTCCTGGTGCTGCTGCCGAAGGCGTTACTCCGCGTCAAGGGCACGGCCGCGCAGCGCCTGCCCGGCGAGCCGGCCGACGCCGAAGAACTGTCGCGCGATATCGACGCCCCGGTCGGCGACCGCTCGCGGTGGGTGCCGAAGTGGCCGCCGGTGCAGCCGTACTTCGTGCCGATCGGCAAGGCGAGCGTGGTGCGCCGCGGCGACGCGGCCACGGTCGTGAGCTACGGCCGGCACCTGCTGATGTGCGTGGCCGCCGCCGACGAGTTGGCCGCCGAGGGGCTGGCCTTCGACGTGATCGACCTGCGCTCGATCTTCCCCTACGACTGGGCCGCGGTCTCCGAGAGCCTCGGGCGCACCGGCCGGCTGCTGATCGTCAACGAGGACACCGAGGTGACGAACTTCGGCGAGCACCTGCTGCGGCGTGCGATCGAGGACCACTTCTACGACCTGGTCACGAAGCCGGTGCTCATGATGGGCAAGCACGTCCCCGGCATCGGGCTGAACCAGGAGTACGAGCGCAACACGCTGCCGCAGTCCGACGCCCTGCGCGACGCGATGCGTGCGCTCGCCACGGCCGAGGTTTAACGGGGGGACCGCATGGACTTCGCACTGCCGCCGGTCGGCGAGGGGCTGATCGAGGTCGAACTGCTGCGCTGGCTCGTGAAGCCCGGCGACGCCGTTTCGCGCGGGCAGGGCCTGCTGGAGGTGATGTCCGACAAGGCGACGATGGAGGTGCCGTCGCCGTTCGCGGGGTCGGTCACGGCGACGCTTGGCATACCCGGCGAGAAGCTGACGGTCGGCGACGTAGTGTTACGCTACCAGACGGCCGGCGCAGTTTCAGCAGTCCATGGCGAGCCGGAAAGCGTCAGCGCCCGGAGTCCGAACGTTCAAGAACTCCGGGCGCTAACGCTTTCCGGCTCGCCAACGGTCGGCGGCTCGCCGGTCGCCGCCGCGCCGTCGCTGCGACTGCTGGCCCGTAAGCTCGGCATCGACCTGACGACGGTGCGCGGCAGTGGACCCGGCGGTCGGGTGCTGCTCGACGACCTGACGCCGCGACTCGCCTGCCGCAACGGCGACGCCCCAAAGCCCGCCCGCTTCGACTTCGGCACGGCGGGTACGCGGGTCAAGCTGACGGGGCTTCGCCGGGTCATCGCCGCGCAGATGGTGGCGTCCGCGACGGCGATCCCGCACTACACCTACGTCGATGAGTGCGACTTCACCGAACTCGTGCGGCTGCGCTCGCAGTTGAAGGGGCCGCTGGCGAAGCTCGGCGTCAAGTTGACGTACCTGCCGTTCGTCCTCAAAGCCGTCGCGCTCGCGCTGCGGGAGGTGCCGATCGTCAACGCGACCCACGACGACGCGACGGACGAGACGACGCTGCACGACCGCTACCACCTCGGCGTCGCCGTGGCCGCGCCGGCGGGGCTGTTCGTCCCCGTGGTGCGCGACGCCGACCGGCGCGACATCGCGAGCTTGGCCCGCGAAGTCGAGCGACTCAGTGCTGACGTGCGCGCCGGCAAGGCGAGGCCGGAGGACTCGCGCGGCGGCACGTTCACCGTCACGAGCATCGGTAGCGTCGGCGGCCTGATTGCCACGCCGATCGTCAACCGGCCGCAGGTCGGCATCTTGGCCGTGGGCAAGGTCGTCCGGCGGCCTGTGTACGACGACGCGGGGAACGTCCGACCGGCCGACCTGGCGTACCTGTCGTTCTCCTTCGACCACCGCATCGTCGATGGGGCCGTGGGCGCGAGCTTCGGCAACGCCGTGATCCGCCGGTTGCAAGCCCCCGCCGCCCTATTGCTCCCCGAGGCCGTATGAACCCGACGCTGGTCAAACTTGAGCGGGCGAAGTTGCCGGTGTTTGTTGTGGGGGTGCTGCTGGCGGGGTTCGCCTGGTCGTTGGCGACGGTGGGCAACGTCTTCGAGGACCTGTTCATCTACCGCGCCGGGGCCGAGTTGCCGCGGCGCGGGTGTAGCCCCTACGACACCGAGGCGCTGCGGGCGGAGGTCGCGCGACAGTTCCCGGACGCCACCGAGTTCCGCGAAAACTGTGGCTTTTTCCTTACGCCGCAAGCCGTCGCCTTCTTCACGCCGTTCGCCCTGTTGCCGTGGCCAACCGCGCGGGTGGCCTGGACCGCCCTGTCGTTCGCCGTGCTGCTCGCGGGACTGTGGCGGCTGCCGGTGCCGGCCGGCCGCGGCTGGTGGGGCACGCTGCTGGGGCTGGCGGTCCTGGCCGACCCCCTCTCGTCGATGGTCGCCTCGCTCGGCCAAACGACGACCCTGATGGCGGGGCTGTTGTTGCTGGGCTACGCCGCCATTACGGCCGGTCGGCCGGTCCTGGGGGCGTTGGCGTGGTCGGTGCTGTTCCTCAAACCCCACATCGCCTTGCCGCTGCTGCCGCTGGCGTTCGCCCTCGGCGGGCGGCGCTGCGGGCTGACACTCGTCGCCGCCATGGTCGCCGGCAACCTGTTCGGCATGGCCCTCTCGCCCGACCCGCTCGGCCTGCCGGTGGAGTACCTGCGGCACCTCGCCGACGGGCACAAGCTCGTGAAATACAACCGCGTCGAGTACAACCCGCTAATCACGAGCTGGAACAGTGCCCTGCTCGCCGCCGGCGGCCCGCTGATCGAACTCGGCATCGGCGGGGTGCTGGCCGGCTACGCCCTGGTGCTAACAGTCGTCCTGGCCCGGTGCCAGGGTCGGAGAGTAGACCCGGCGTGGCTGCTAGCCGTGGCCGTCGCGGCGGTGCCGGTCGTCTGCCAGGTGCTCGGTTACGAAATGCTGTTGCTCGTCGGCGTGCTGCCGCTGGTGGCCCAGCGCTGGCCGGGCACGCCGTGGTGGCGGCTGGCGGTGTTGGGCGGCTTCTGGCTGCTGAAGTCGGTCCCCGTCGAGACGGCCAACGCGGTGGCGGACGCTGTCGGCCAGGGGCGGCTCGGGCAACTGGTCGTCGCCCACCGGAGCTTCGCGGCGCTGGGGATTCTCGGCGTCGTGCTGACACTTCCGCCGAAGGCGCGTTCAAACCTTGCCTGCGCGTCGGCCTCGTAGAATTGCCGGGAACTACAGCGCCGCGGCCGGCAGTCGGTTCTGGGCATCGACGAAGATCACCTTCGGCTCGTGACGCTTGGCCGCCTTGTCGGAGAGCGTCGTAAAGGTGGCGATGATCACGAGGTCGCCGGGCTGGATCAGGTGCGCCCCCGCGCCGTTGACCTGGATCGTCCCCGTGCCGCGCTCCCCGGCTAACGCATAAGTCGTCAGGCGGGTGCCGTTGGTCACGTCCCAGACCTGAATCTGCTCGAACGGCACGATGTCGGCGGCGTCGAGCAGGTCGTGGTCGATGCTCAGGCTGCCCTCGTAGTGCAGTGCCGTCGCCGTGACGGTCGCGCGGTGGATCTTCGACTTCAACATCACGCGGCGCATGGCAGCTCTCGGGGACTCTCGAACGGACGGCGGCCCGGCCCATTTTACTAGGCCGGGCCGCCGTTGGTCACGCGAAGTTAGTTGGTGCCCTTGTTGCCGTCGGTCAGGAAGGCTTCGAGGAACCACAGCGACATGTCGAGGTCGCGCGAGATGTCGGTGAGCATGTCGGCGGTGTCCTTGTCCTCGTGCTCGTCGGCGAAGTCGATGCCGTGGCGGAAGGCGTTGCCCGTCGCGGCGTAGCGGTCGGCCATGGCGCGGGCCACGGCGACCCCCTCGAACGTGCCCGCGGGGAACTCGTCGAGTTTCGTCTTCGACGCCGCCATGCGGACGGTCCCGTGGGCGACGCCGCCCAGGGCCGTGATCCGCTCCGCGAGCGTATCGATGTGCCCGAAAAGTAGCGTGGCGAACTTGTCGAACGCCTTGTGCAGAGAGAAGAAGTGCGTGCCCTTGACGTTCCAGTGGGCGTGCTTCGTCTGCGTGAACAGGTCCGTGAGGTCGGCGAGGCGGCCGTTGAGCATCTCGTCGATCGCCGCGCGGGCCTCGGCCGGGATGCTGTTGCGGGTGCGGAACGGGACGCCGTCGGTGTCGGTGATGGCCATGAGGGGAATCCTTGGGAAGGGGTTTGCGGGTCGTGCCCGAGACTGGGACCGCGAAACGCGAACGGAATTGACTGCGAATCGGATGCCGAACGTCAACTCGCCACGCGGGCCGGTTTCGGCTATCACTACCGCCACGACTTTTCCCCCGACGCCGAGGCGACGCATGAGCATCCTGGTCAACAAGAGTACGAAAGTCCTGTGCCAGGGGATCACCGGGACGGCGGGCAGCTTCCACACCGACCAGTGCCTCGCCTACGGCAGCCAGTTCGTCGGCGGGGTGACGCCCAAGCGGGGTGGCCAGACCTGGACCGGCAAGGACTCCGGCAAGTCGCTGCCGGTCTTTAACACCGTCCACGAGGCCGTGAAGGCGACCGGGGCGGACGCCACGATGATCTTCGTCCCGGCCGCCGGGGCCGCCGACGCGATCATGGAGGCCGCCGATGCGGGCATCAAGGTCATCGTCGCGATTACCGAAGGCATCCCGGTCCTCGACATGGCGCGGGCCAAGCGCTACGTGCAGTCGAAGCCCGGCGTGCGGCTGATCGGGCCGAACTGCCCCGGAATCATTACGCCCGGCGAGTGCAAGATCGGCATCATGCCCGGCTACATCCACAAGCCGACTCCCGCCGGCGGCAAGGGCATCGGCATCATCAGCCGCTCCGGCACGCTGACCTACGAGGCGGTGTTCCAACTCTCGAACCTGGGGTTCACGCAATCGACGTGCGTGGGCATCGGCGGCGACCCGATCATCGGCACCTCGCAAATTGACCTGCTCGAACTCTTCGAGGCCGACGACGGTACTGAGGCGATCCTGATGATCGGCGAGATCGGCGGCACCGCGGAGGAGACGGCGGCGGCGTACATCTTAAAGCACGTGAAGAAGCCGGTCGCCGCGTTCATCGCCGGCCAGACCGCCCCCCCCGGCCGCCGCATGGGCCACGCCGGGGCGATCATCTCCGGCGGGAGCGGCAGCGCCGAGGACAAGATCAAGGCGCTGAAGGCCGCGAACATCGAAGTCGCCCCGACGCCCGCCGACCTGGGCACGGCCGTGCAGAAGGCGATTGCGGGCAAGAAATAGCAGGGGTATAATTCGCACACCCCTCAGGAGACTGTCCCATGACGCCCGACACCCCCGACGAGTTCCCGGAGCTGACGCCTGAGCAAAAGGCAAAGGTTCTGGCTTACTACCGCAAGCAGTTCACGATCGAGAAGCTGATCGAGTACATCGAAGACGATGTCGAAAAGTTTCCCTACGAGCAAGTGTTGCAGGAGGCCGAGGCGATCATGGGCACTAGCTCGCTAGACCGAGGCGATACGAACTAATGGCCACGTCCCACCGCGTCATAGCGACTGGCCTCGCCCGAGCACAGTTTCTTGCGCTGGCGAGTTCGTCGTTGTACGACGGGCGGCAACAGGAACTCACTCGGGCAATGCGCCAGATCGGCCAACTACTCGCCCACGCCCCGCGAAGCGTGGGTGGGCCTCTGTACTCGCTTAGAGGCGCAAAATTGAGAGTTCGGAGCATGACGCACTCCTCGCTCTACGTTGAGTATGGCGTCCACGAGTCCGAGCCGCTCGTCGTGATCCGCTTCGTCACGTCGTTCCGCGGCACAGTCGAGTAGACTTCGCGCGGCGACGGCCCCACGCCCGACGAAGTCGCGGAGCCGACGTGGTACCCATCAATAACGTCGGGCGTCCGTCGCCGCGTGAAATCCCGTCGCTGACATCCCTGCGGGGCGTACTGGCTGGCTGGGTGGTCGCTTACCACTTCTGGAACGACGTGCTGCGGCTGTTCCCGGCCCTCGACGGCCTGACGCCGCTGGTCGCGCGGGGGCACCTCGCCGTGCCTGCGTTTTTCGTGCTCAGTGGCTTCGTCCTCGCTTACAACTACACGGATTCGCTCCAGACGCTCACCGGGGGTGGCGTCGGGCGGTTCCTCGGGCGGCGGCTGGCGCGGGTCTACCCCGTTCACTTCGTGACGCTCTTGGCCGTGCTGGCGATGGTCGCCGTCGCCGACCGCCTCGGCTACCAACTGACCGACGCCGGGTACTCGGCCGCCGACTTCGCCCGCAACCTGTTGCTGATCCAGACCTGGACGCCCGACTTCCACTTGAACTGGAACTACCCGTCGTGGTCGGTCAGTTCGGAGTGGTTCGCGTACCTGCTGTTCCCGCCCTCGGTCGCCGTCGCCACCCGGACACTCACGAGCGCACGTCGCGCGGCCGCCTTCGGGTTGGCCTCGCTAATCGCGTCGGTTGCCGTGCTGGAGGCGTGGCGGCCGTGGCCGTTCTTCGAGCTGATCCTCGTCGTCCCGACGTTCTTCACCGGTGCGGCGATCTGGTGGACCTTCCGCGCGACAACGTCGGGCAGATTGCCCCCGCGGATCACGCCCGAACTCTGCGCGGTGACGGCGGCCGCCGGCTGCTACTTGCCGGTCCCCGTGCTGGGGACAGCCATGGTCGTGACGGGTATCGTCGCCGGGATTGCCGCGTTGGCCCGGCTCGGTCCGGGTTGCAACCGGGCGTGGCGGGCGCGGCCGCTGGTGTTCCTGGGGGACTTGTCGTACTCGCTCTACCTGAGCCACACACTGGCCCAGAAAGTCCTGGTCAAGTTGTTGCCGGCGGCGCAATTCGAGTCGTCGTCGCCGACGCTCAAGGCCGCGGTCGCGGTAGCGTACCTCGCGGCCATCACGCTCGCCTGCTTCGGGACGTACTACCTCGTCGAGAGGCCTAGTCGCCGCGCCCTCCGCAGGGCGTTGCGTTGATCGGCGGACTCGGGGGACTATCGTCCCCCGCTCGCCTGGAGGTCACCCCGTCGTCGCGCCTTCGCTCGCGCTGCGGGCCAGCTTCGCGTATTTCGCCAGCACGCCACGGGTCACGCGAAGCGGCGGCTTAACCCACGTCGCGCGTCGCTTCGCCAACTCGTCGTCGCCGACGTGCAGGGTCATCGTCTTCGCCTCGGCGTCGATGGTGATGCTGTCGCCGTCGTGGATCAGCGCGATCGGGCCGCCGACCCACGCCTCCGGGGCGACGTGGCCGACGACGAGGCCGTGCGTGCCGCCGCTGAAGCGGCCGTCGGTGATCAGGCCGACACTCTCGCCCAAGCCCTGACCCGTCAACGCCCCGGTGATCGAGAGCATCTCGCGCATGCCGGGGCCGCCGACGGGGCCTTCGCCACGGATCACGACGACATCGCCGGCGACGATCCGCCGCTGTTCAATCGCGACCTGACACGCCTCCTCGCCGTCGAAGACCTTGGCGGGGCCGGTGATCGAGCGTTGCTTCAGGCCGGCGATCTTGGCGACCGCGCCGTCGGGGGCGAGGTTGCCCTTCAGGATGACGATGTGGCCGCGGTCGTACATCGGCTCGGCCAGCGGGCGGACGACCTTCTGCGGCTTGGCATACACACTCGCCACCGCTTCGAGGTTCTCCGCCAGCGTCCGGCCGGTGACCGTCGGGCAGTCGCCGTGCAGCATCCCGGCGTCGAGCAGTGCCCGCAACACCGCGGGGGTGCCGCCGGCGCGGTAGAGGTCGAACATGACGTACTTGCCGCCCGGCTTCAGGTCGGCCAGGTGGGGCACCTTCGCCCCGAGTCGGTCGAAGTCGTCGAGGGTCCAACTCACCTCGGCCTCGCGGGCGATCGCCATCAGGTGCAGCACGGCGTTCGTCGAGCCGCCGAGGGCCAGCACGAAGGTGTAAGCGTTTTCGAGCGACTTGCGGGTGATGATGTCGCGCGGCCGCAAGTTCTCAGCCACGCAGTGCAACAGTGCCCGGCCGGCCAGGAACGCCTCGCGGTCCTTCGCCGCGGTCACGGCGGGGTTGCTCGCGCCGTAGGGCAGGCTCAGGCCCATCGCCTCGATGGCGCTCGCCATCGTGTTGGCCGTGTACATGCCGCCGCACGAGCCGGAGCCGGGGCAACTGGCGCACTCGATCTTGTGCAGCTTCTTCTCGTCGATCGTGCCGGCCTGGAACTTCCCGACCGCCTCGAAGATCGAAACAATATCGACGTCCTCGCCGTCCGGGCCGATGCCGGGCATGATGCTGCCGCCGTAGACGAACACACTCGGGATGTTCAGCCGGGCCATCGCCATGACGCAGCCGGGCATGTTCTTGTCGCAGCCGCCGAAGGCGAGCAGGCCGTCGTGGTTCATCGCCCCCGACGCGGTCTCGAGGCAGTCGGCGATGACCTCGCGGCTGACCAGCGAGTAGCGCATGCCCATGTGGCCCATGCTAATGCCGTCGGACACGGTCGGTGCGCCGAAGACTTGCGGCACCCCGCCGGCGGCGCGGACGCCCTCAATGCCCTTGCGAACGAGCCGGTCGAGGTGCGAGTTGCACGGCGTGATGTCGCTGTATAGCGACGCGACGCCGACGATGGGGCGGTCGAAGTCGTCGTCCTGGAAGCCGACGCCGCGGAGCATCGCCCGGTTGGGCGCGCGGCCGGGGCCGCCGGTGGTCGTGAGGCTCTTGCGGGGGGTTGACTCGGGCATAATTCACGGTCCTGACCGAAAGTCGTTTCGTGGGAAGAGCGGGCGGCGGGAAAGTCCCGGAAATCCGGCGATTCCGGCTGCGGCGTTTGCACCGCTGCCGGGACTGATCTACATGTCTGTCGTCGCGGGTGCAACCGGCGAGCCGAGCGGAACCGAACCGGAGTGGGGCGGTCCTCGGCGGCAGCGGGCACCTGACAATCCTAGGAGTTCACCGTGAACAAGCTCATCAAAAGCGTCGTCTCGTTCGTCAAGAAGGAAGACGGCCCGACCGCGGTCGAGTACGCCGTGATGCTCGCCCTGATCATCGTGGTGTGCATCGCCGCCGTGACGACGATCGGCACGACCGCCAACCAGCAGTTCAGCCGCGTCGGCTCGTCCCTCGGCGCGACCACCTGATCGTGACCTAGCCAACCAGGCCGATTGGGCCGCGAACGCCAGCCCCCGGTTCCGCCGGGGCTGACTTCGCGGCCCGTTTCCGTTGCACCCCGCCGACCCGCGACGCCGCCGCCAAACGTCCTACGGTAGCACCACCTACCCACCGGGACGAAGCTCATGGCCGCCGGCACGACACGCACGCCCCTGTCCGACCCGCCGCCGCGGCTGACCTCGATCGACGCCTACCGCGGCCTCGTCATGCTGCTGATGCTCGCGGAGGTCTTGCGCGTGCCGCAGGTCGCCGCGAAGCTGCCCGAGAGCGAAGTCTGGCGCGTCCTCGGCCGGCAGCAGACCCACGTCGAGTGGCTCGGCTGCACGCTGCACGACCTGATCCAGCCGTCGTTCACGTTCCTCGTCGGCGTGGCGTTGCCGTTCTCGCTGGCGGCGCGGGCCAAGTTCAACGGGCCGCGCTGGCGCACGACCGCGCACGCCTTCGCGCGGGCCGGCGTGCTGGTGCTGCTCGGCATCTTCTTGCGCTCGCTGGGGCAGCCGCGGACCAACTACACCTTTGAAGACACGCTCACGCAGATCGGCCTCGGCTACGGCTTCCTGTACCTGATCGCGCAGACGGCGTTCCGCTGGCAGCTCCTGACGCTCGCGGTGATCCTCGTCGGCTACTGGGGGCTGTTCGCCGCCTACCCGACGCCGGCCGACTACCCCGACCCCGCGGTCCACGGCGTGCCGGCGAACTGGCCGCACACCTTGGCTGGTTGGGAGTCGCATTGGACCAAGAACGGCAACGCCGCCTGGGCCTTCGACACCTGGTTCCTGAACCTCTTCCCGCGCGAGTCGCCGTTCCGCTTCAACCGCGGCGGCTACGCGACGCTGAGCTTCGTCCCGACGCTCGGCACGATGGTCCTCGGCCTTTTCGCCGGCACCGTGCTGCAAGCGGCTCAACCGACGGCCCGCAAACTCGGCGTCCTGGTGGCCATGGGCGTCGCACTGCTCGCGGTCGGGTGGGGCCTCGGCGCGGCGGGGGTGTGCCCGGTCGTCAAGCGCATCTGGACGCCGTCGTGGGTGCTCTTCAGCGGCGGCTGGTGCTTCCTCATGCTCGCCGCGTTCTACGCCGTGACCGACGCCGTCGGCCTGCGGCGAATCGCCTACCCGCTGGTGGTCGTCGGGGCCAACTCGATCGTGGCGTACCTCATGGAGCACCTCTTCCTCGGTCTGGTCCGCGACGCCCTGACGCGGCACCTCGGGGCCGACGCGTTCACAGTCTTCGGCCTGGAGTATGTGCCTCTCGTGCAAGGCGTCGCGGTGCTGACGGTCTTTTGGCTGCTTCTGTGGGCGATGTACCGCCGCCGCTGGTTCCTGAAGCTCTGAGCGAAGTTTCCCCTTGAACCGATCTCACGCGACGCGCCTACTATGACCCGTCGGGCCGGCGAGCCTGACGAGCCTTGGGGAAGCGATGCTCGAAGTCCTCTCGAAGCCGACGATTGACTGGCTGCAGCGTTACCTGGCCGTGCGGCGGACCACGGCGAGACTGTGCGAGCCGCTGCTGCCGGAGGACTACACGCTCCAATCGATGCCCGACGCCTCGCCGCCGAAGTGGCACATCGCCCACACGACGTGGTTCTTCGAGACCTTCCTGCTCGCCCCGCTCGAGCCGAACTTCAAGCCGCACAACCCGCAGTTCTCGTACCTGTTCAACTCCTACTACGAGTCCGTCGGTGCCCGCTGGCCGCGGCCGTCGCGCGGGCTGCTGTCGCGGCCGACCTGCCTGGAAGTCCTCGGGTATCGCCGGGCCGTTGACGAGCGGATGGCGACGCTCGTGACGAGCCTCGACTTCGCCACGCTGGACGAAATCGCGCCGCTGCTCGAACTCGGGTTGAACCACGAGCAGCAGCACCAGGAACTTCTCCTCACCGACTTGAAGCACGCCTTCGGCCTCAACCCGCTGGCCCCCGCCTACTCCGCCGGCCCGCCGGCCGCGGTCGCCCCGCCGACGCCGTTGGGCTGGCGTGAGGTCGGGGCCGGGGTGCGGATGGTCGGGCACGCCGGCGACGGCTTCGCCTTCGACAACGAGTCCCCGCGGCACCGCGTCTTCCTGGAGTCGCACGCCGTCGCCACGCGGCTCACGACCAACCGCGAGTACCTGGCGTTTATCAATGCCGGCGGCTACGACCGGCCCGAGTTCTGGCTTTCTGACGGCCTGGCCGCCCGCAAGAAACAGGGTTGGACGGCCCCGCTGTACTGGCACCCGGCTGGCGATGGCTACGAGGCCTTCACGCTCCACGGCTTGCGGCCGCTCGACCTCGACGCGCCGGTCTGTCACGTCAGCTTCTACGAGGCCGACGCCTTCGCCCGCTGGGCCGGCGGCCGCCTGCCGACCGAGGCCGAGTGGGAGGCGTTCGCGGTCGATTCGGCCGCGGGTGGCGGCAACTTCCTCGACTCCGGGGCGCTGCACCCCGTCGGCGGCAACTCTTGCCTGGGCGACGTGTGGCAGTGGACCGCCAGCCCCTACACGCCTTACCCCGGCTACCGCGCCGCGGCCGGGCCGGTCGGCGAGTACAACGGCAAGTTCATGTGCAACCAGATGATCTTGCGGGGCGGCTCGTGCGTGACCCCAGCCGGCCACGTCCGATCGACCTACCGCAACTTCTTCCCGCCGGACGCCCGCTGGCAGTTCAGCGGCATCCGACTTGCGGAGGATCGCCCCTCATGAACACCACCAAACTTCGCCCCGTCGTCGCCGACCCGTTCCGCGCCGATGTGATCGCGGGCCTGTCGCGGCCGCAAAAGCGGCTCTCCGCGAAGTACTTCTACGACGCCGCCGGGTCGCAACTCTTCGACCGCATCACCGAGTTGGACGAGTACTACCCTACGCGCACCGAACTCGGCATCATGCGCAAGCACGCCGCGGCGATGGCCGGCTGCTGCGGCCCGCGCTGCCTGCTCATCGAGTTGGGGGCCGGGAGTTTGGTCAAGGCGCGGCTTCTGCTCGACCGGCTCGACCGGCCGGCGGGGTTCGTCCCCGTAGACGTGTCGGGCGAGCACCTCGATGTGGCGGCTCGGCAACTCGCCCGCGACTACCCGAAGTTACCGATCGCCCCCGTGACGGCCGACTTTACCGGCGACTTCCCGCTACCGACCATCCCGGCCGCGCGGCGCGTCGTCTACTTCCCCGGCAGTACCCTCGGCAACTTCGAGCCGGCCGAAGCCGACGCCCTGTTGCGACGAATCGCGGCGCTCGTCGGTCCCGGAGGCGGTCTGCTGCTCGGGGTCGATTTGCGCAAAGATGTCGCCGTTCTCGAACGCGCTTACGACGACCGCTTGGGTGTCACGGCGGCGTTCAACTTGAACCTGCTGACGCGGATGAACCGCGAACTCGACGCCGACTTCGACCTCGGCGAGTTCGAGCACTCCGCCCTTTACAACCCGTCCCGGTCGCGCGTCGAGATGCACCTGCGCAGCCGGATCGATCAGCGGGTGAGCGTCGGCGGGGCGGCCTTCGACTTCCGCGCTGGCGAGACGATCCACACGGAGAACTCGCACAAGTACGACGTGCGCGAGTTGACCGCCCGCGCGTTGGGGTGCGGCCTACGCGTCGAGGCCGTCTGGACCGACCCGCGTGACTACTTCGCCGTGTTGTCTCTCGTGGCGGAGCCGCGGTAAGACCCCGGTGACCCGCCCGCCAAAACCTGGAGTCTCACCAATGTCTCAAGCGACCTGGAACGGCACCGTCATCGCCGAGTCGGACAAGACCGTCGTCGTCGAGGGGAACCACTACTTCCCCGCGTCGGCCCTGAAAATGGAGTACTTCAAGCCGAGCACCAAGACCTCGGTGTGCGGCTGGAAGGGCACCGCGAGCTACTACACTGTCAGCGTCGCTGGCAAAGACAACGCCGACGCCGCCTGGTACTACCCGACGCCCAAAGACGCGGCCAAGGACATCGCCGGGCACGTCGCCTTCTGGAAAGGCGTCTCGGTGAGCTAATGTTCCGCCTCGACGGCGTCGTGAAGCGCTACGCCGGCAAGGCGGCCCTTGGCCCGCTGACGCTGAACATCCCGGCCCGTCAGACGACGGCCCTGATCGGCCCCTCCGGTTGCGGCAAGAGTACGCTCCTCCGGCTGTTGATGGGCCTGACTCCCCCGGACGCCGGCGCGGTCACCTTCGACGGTGCCCCGGTCACCCCTGCGAGTGCCCGCACGATGCGGCAGCGCATCGGGTTCGCGCTCCAGGACGGCGGCCTCTTCCCGCACCTCACCGGCCGCGGCAATGTCGCCTTGATGGCGAGATACCTGGGCTGGCCGACACCCAAGATCGACGCCCGCATCGACGAGTTGACCGAGTTAGTTCGTTTGCCGCGCGAACTGCTCGACCGCCGGCCGCAGCAGCTCTCCGGCGGTCAGCGGCAGCGAGTCAGCCTGATGCGGGCGTTGCTGCTCGACCCCGCCGCACTCCTGCTCGACGAGCCGCTCGGGGCGCTTGATCCCTTGGTGCGCGTCGAGTTGCAACGCGACTTACGCGACATCGCCCGGCGGCTCGAGAAGACGGTTGTGATCGTCACGCACGACCTCGCCGAAGCCGTCTACTTCGCCGACCGCATCGTGTTGTTGAAGGACGGCTTGATCGTCCAGGACGGCCCGCCGGCGGACTTGTGGCACCGCCCGGCCGACGAGTTCGTGACGCGCTTCGTGCAAGCCCAGCGCGGCCCCCAAGTCCCCGACGCGGTGCCGGCATGACGCGACTTCTCTTCGTGTTGGTGGCGGTGAGCCTCGCCGGGTGCGACCGCCCTTCGGCTGCGAAGCCGGTCGTGGTCGGGTCGAAGAAGTTCACCGAGTCGATTGTGTTAGGCGAGATCGCGGCCGGGCTGATGCGTCCGGCCGTGGGCCAAGTTCGCCGCGATGACTTGGGCGGCACGCCGGTCTGCTGGGTCGCGCTGACGCAGGGCGACATCGACATCTACCCCGAGTACACCGGCACCATCACGCGGCAAATCCTCCAGGCCGACCCGGCCGACCTCGACGCGGCACTCGCAGTTCACGGCGTGAAGGTCAGCCGCTCGCTCGGCTTCCGCAACAACTACGCGATCGGCATGCGCAAGGACGTGGCCGCGACGCGGGGCATCAAGTCGGTCAGCGACCTGAAGCGGCACGCCGACTTGCGCTGCGGCTTCATCCACGAGTTCCTCGACCGCCCCGACGGCTGGCCGGGCCTCAAAGCCCACTACGGCTTGCCGCAAGTCAACGTGCAGGGGATGAACCACTCGCTCGCCTACCGTGCCGTCGTCGAGGGTGCCCTGGACCTCACAGAGGTCTACACGACCGACGGCGAGATCGCGCAGTACGACCTGCTCGTGCTGGACGACGACGCCAAGTTCTTCCCCAGCTACGAAGCGGTGTGGCTGTACCGCGCCGACCTCGAAGCCCGGCACCCGGCGGCGGTGGCCGCGCTGAAGTCGCTCGAAGGCCGCGTCACCGAGGCCGACATGCAGCGGCTCAACAACCGCGTCCAGGTCGAGAAGGCCAGCGAGCCGGCCGTCGCGCAAGAGTTCCTGGCGGCGACGCTGCAACTCGACGCGACGACCCCCGAGCCGAGTCTGCTGGCCCGCGTCGGCCTCACGACTTGGGAACACCTGAAACTCGTGGTGCCGTCGCTCCTGGTGGCAGTGCTGGTCAGCGTGCCGCTGGGGGTGTTCGCGGCGCGGCGGCCCAAGCTGGGGCGCGTCGTGTTGCTGGCCACCGGGGTGCTGCAAACGGTGCCGTCGCTGGCACTGCTGCTGTTCATGATCCCGGTGATGAAGTTCTTGCTGGGCAGCGGCACCGGGGCACCGCCGGCGATCGCGGCGCTGTTCCTGTACAGCCTGCTGCCGATCGTGCGCAACACCGTGACCGGCCTGCAATCGATTCCGGAGTCGCTGCGCGAGTCGGCCGACGCGCTGGGGCTGTCGCCGTGGGCGGCGCTGACGCGCGTCGAGTTGCCGCTGGCGTTGCCGACGATCGTCGCGGGGATCAAGACGGCGGCGGTCATCAACGTCGGCACGGCGACGCTGGGCGGCTTCATCGGCGCGGGCGGCTACGGCCGGCCGATCCTGCGCGGCATCGACAAGCTCGACATCCCGCTGATGCTCGAAGGCGCGATCCCCGCGGCGTTACTGGCGCTCGCCGTCGAAGCGTTCTTCGAGGTCGTCGAGCGCGTGCTGGCGGGTCGCCGGGCGTGATAACCGGCGAGCCGGAAGCGTCAGCGCCCGGAGTTCTTAGTTATGGAACTCC
>JAYTUC010000226.1:0-19522 GCA_043744775.1 Fimbriiglobus sp.
GCCGTCGCCGGTCCAGGCGGCGGCGAAGCGCATCGTGTCGTGGTCGAAGAGCGCGAACTGCTGGCCGCGCGACACGCCGCCGGCCCCGGCGTCGAGCCGGACGGCCACGCCCTTGTAGGCGATGTTCGGCCCCGGCCCGCCGACCTCGTAAGTGTTCATCAGACTCGGGCCGTAGTCCATCGCCGCCCACGGCTCCACCGCGACCGGGTCGGGGCCGGCCGACGTACCCTTCGGCAGCGCGGCGAGGTACGCCGCGTCGGCCTTCGGGGCCTGCGTCGGGTTGTGCGGCTTCAGGTACGCTTCGCGGAGGTAGTGGATCAGGTCGTACTTCTGCCGCGGCACCATCCAGGTTTGCGGGGCCATCAGGCCGTAGCCGCGGGTGAGCGTCTGGTACAGGCTGAACGGGTCGCTGCCGTTCTTGAAGGCGTGCGCGGCGAACTTCGGCGACGCGGGCAGCGAGCCGGGCTGGTCGAGCGTCCCGTGGCAGTTCGCGCAGACGCGGGTGTAGATCGCCTCGCCGCGCTTCAGGCTCTTGGCGTCCCACTTGGCGATCAGGCCGGCGTGGTCGATTTGCTTCTCGTACTCCGGGATGACCAGGACCGTCACGGCGGGGCGGAGTTCCTTGGCCCGCGCCTCCCCGCCCTCGGCGACTTCGATCAGGTACTTCGTCAGGTCGAGGAACTGCTGGCGGTCCGACAGGACGTTGACCAGCCCCTCGGGCATCAGCGACTGCGTCAGCGCGCTCCGCCTCTCGACGTCGGCCTTCGGGACGGCGAGCCGCTTGCCGTTGGCGGCGGGGTCGATCAGCGTGAGCGTGGCGGCGGTCTCCTCGGCGACCAGCCCGGTGACGGTGCGGCCGTCGGCCGTGACCACGGCGACCGTCTCGTAGCCCCTCTTGATGACCTTCGAGGGGTGCAGCACCGACTCGACGAGGTAGTCGGCGGTCGCCTCCTTGCCGGCCTTGGCGATGTCCGGCCCGAGTTGCGTGCCGGCCTCGCCGTCGTGGCACTTCGCGCAGCTCAGCGCCGGCTGGAAGAACAGGACCGCCCCCCGGCCGGCGTCGCCGCGCTCGCGGGCCGCCTTCGCCAACGCGGCGACCGGCTCCGCGGCGAGTTGCTGGGACAGCGTCGGCGGCGGTTCGGCCGACCGGGACGGGGCCGCGAGGGTCAGGAGCAGGATGAGGCTTCCGGGTCGGACGAACATTTTTGTCAAGCTCCCGACAGGATCGTGGCGTGTCCCGTGCGTCGAAACGGCGTCCGATTTCGGCGCGGCCGCCCGGCGTTGTTGTACACCAACCTCCCAGGCGGGAAGTCTCGCAACAACCTTGAGTCGGGGCCGCGCCGTGAAAATCTCCCGGATTTTGGCCTTTCGCGTCGAATTACCGCTCCTCGAAACCACCTACAAGTGGTCGGGCGGCAAGTCGGTCACCGTCTTCGACAGCACCATTGTTCGCGTCGAGACGGACGCCGGCCTCGTCGGGCACGGCGAGGTCTGCCCGCTGGGGCCGTTCTACCTGCCGGCCTACGCGGAGGGCGTGCGCGCGGGCTTGCGCGAACTCGGCCCGCACCTGCTCGGCGAAGACCCGCGGCAACTCGGCAAACTCAACCGCACCATGGACGCCGCGCTCAAGGGCCACCCCTACGTCAAGAGCGGAATCGACATCGCCTGCTGGGACATCCTCGGCCAGGCGGCGGGGCTGCCGGTCTGCGAGTTGCTCGGCGGCCGCTACGGCGACGACTTCCCCCTCTACCGCGCCATCTCCCAGGAGTCGCCGGCGGACATGGCGAAGCGCGTCGCGGCTTACCGGGCCGAGGGCTACCGCCGCTTCCAGCTCAAAGTCGGCGGCGACCCGGACACCGACATCGAGCGCATCCGCGCCGTCGCCGCGACGCTGCTGCCCGGTGACCGGCTGGTGGCCGACGCCAACACCGGCTGGACGCAGCACGAGGCGATGCGCGTGGTCCGCGCCGTGCGCGACCTCGACGTGTACATCGAGCAGCCGTGCCTGACCTACGAGGAGTGCCTGAGCGTCCGCCGGCACACCAGCCACCCTTTCATCCTGGACGAGAACATCGACGGCCTCGATGTCCTGTTGCGGGCCAAGGGCGACCTGGCGATGGACGTGGTCAACCTCAAGATCAGCAAACTCGGCGGCCTGACGAAGACCCGGCAGGCCCGCGACCTGTGCGTGACGATGGGTATCGCCATGACCCTCGAAGACAGTTGGGGCGGCGACATCGCCACGGCCGCCATCGCGCACCTGGCCCACAGCACCCCGCCGGAATTCCTGTTCTCCAGCACCGACTTCAACAGTTACGTCACCGTCTCGACGGCCGACGGGGCACCGCAACGCGCGAACGGCCGCCTGGCCGCCTCGACGCAGCCGGGCCTCGGCGTCCGCCCGAAAATGGACGTGCTCGGCAAGCCGGCCGTCGTCGTCGAGTAACCTTCGCGTTGGGAGCCACCCATGCTGCGTGCGATCGCCTGTGTCCTGGTCTTCGCGGCGGGGGCGGCGCGGGCACAATCGCCGCCTGCCGACCCCGCCAAAGTCACCTTGGGACGCATTTTCGCGTCGGACGACTTCCGCGGCGACGGCGTCCCCGCGACGAAGTGGCTCGACGGCGGGGCGTTCACGAACCTGCTGCCGTCGAAGACGCGCCAGGGGGCCAGCGACCTCGTCCGCGTCGAGGCGAGCGGCAACACCAGCGTCCTCGTGCCGGCCGAGAAGCTCATCCCGCCCGACGCCACCGAGCCGCTGCGGATCGACGGCTACGAGCTGTCGCGGGACCGCGACCTCGTCTTGATCTTCACGAACACGGTCAAGGTTTGGCGGCAGAACACGCGCGGCGACTACTGGACCCTCCGCCGCTCGACGGGCAAACTCACGAAGCTCGGCGGCGCGGCCAAGCCCTCGACGCTGATGTTCGCCAAGCTCTCGCCCGACGGCAGCCGCGTCGGCTACGTCTGTGGCAACAACCTGCTCGTCGAGCCGGTCGAGGGCGGGCCGGTCACGAAGCTGACGACCGACGGCACTCCCGACATCATCAACGGCACCTTCGACTGGGTTTACGAGGAGGAGTTCGACTGCCGCGACGGCTGGCGCTGGAGTCCCGACGGCAAGCGGGTCGCGTACTGGCAACTCGACACGGCCGGCGTGCCGACGTTTTCGATGATCGACAACACGGCCGGCAAGTACCCGGTCGTCAAGACGTTCGCATACCCCAAGACCGGCGAGCGCAACTCGGCCTGCCGGGTCGGCGTGGTCGCGGCGGCCGGCGGCGCGACGGCGTGGCTGGCCGTGCCCGGCGACACCCGCACCGACTCTTACCTCCCCCGGATGGAGTGGGCCGGCAACTCCGACGAGTTGGTCGTCCAGCGGGCGAACCGCTTGCAGAACGCCATCGACGTGATGCTCGCCGACGCCACGACGGGCAAGGTGCGGACCGTGCTGACCGAGCGCGACGCGGCCTGGGTCGATGTCCACGACGAGCCGCTGGAGTGGGTCGAAGCCGGCAAGTCGTTCGCGTGGCTCAGCGAGCGTGACGGCTGGCGGCACCTGCACTTCGCCGCGCGGGACGGCAGCGGGGCGCGGTGCCTGACGCCCGGCAACTACGACGTGATCCGGCTCGTCCACATCGACGAGAAGGCCGGGCGGGTGTACTTCCTCGCCGCGCCGGACGACCCGACCCAGCGCGCCCTCTACAGCGTGCCGACGGACGGCTCGGGGAAGCGCGAGCGGGTGACGCCCGCCGACCAGTCGGGGTGGCACGACTACGCCGTTGCGCCCGACGGCGCGTCCGCGATCCACACGGCCTCCGCGTTCGGGGACCCGCCGCGCGTCGAACTCGTTTCCCTGCCGGCCCACAAGCTGTTGCGCCCCCTCGCGGCCAACGACAAGCTGCGCGCGGCGGTCGGCAAGTTATCGCGGTCGCCGGTCGAGTTCTTCCGCACCGACATCGGCCTCGGCGACGGGCTCGAACTCGACGGCTGGCTGATGAAGCCGGCCGACTTCGACCCGGCGAAGAAGTACCCGGTCGTGTTCCACGTTTACGGCGAGCCGGCCGGGCAGACGGTCGTCGATCGCTGGGGCGGCACCAACTACCTCTGGCACCAGATGCTCACGCAACAGGGGTACGTCGTGGCCAGCCTCGACAACCGCGGGACGCCCTGCCCGCGCGGCCGCGACTGGCGCAAGTGCGTCTACCGCAAGGTCGGGACTCTTGCCGCCGAGGAGCAAGCCGCCGCGGCGCGGGCGATCCTCAAGAGCCGCCCGTACCTCGACCCCACGCGGGTCGGCGTCTGGGGCTGGAGCGGCGGCGGCTCCACGACGCTGAACCTGCTCTTCCGGTCCCCCGACTTGTACCGCACCGGCCTGGCCGTCGCGCCGGTCCCGGACATGCGGCTGTACGACACGGTCTACCAGGAGCGCTACATGGGCCTCCCGCAGGCCAACGCCGCCGACTACGCCTCCGGCTCGCCGATCACGCACGCGGCCGGTTTGCAGGGAAACCTGCTGCTCGTCCACGGCACCGGCGACGACAACTGCCACTACCAGGGCGTCGAGAAGCTGGCCGACAAGCTGATCGAACTCGACAAGCCGTTCACGCTGATGGCGTACCCGAACCGCAGCCACTCGATCAGCGAGGGCAAGAACACCAGCCGCCACCTGTACGGCCTGCTGACCCGCTACCTGAACGACCACCTGCCCGCCGGGCCGAGATAGTTCGCCCCCCCAACCTCCTTGGGATTCCCGACATGCCCCTTCGACTCTGCGCGGCCGTCGCCCTCGGCCTCGCCGTTGCCGGCCCCGCGCCGGCGCAGTACCCCGGCTGGCGACACGCCGGGTCGGTGTTCGTCCTGACCACCCCGGAGGGGGCCGACTTGCCGGCGGCGGCGGCCGTCGAGGGCTTCCCGCTGCTGGTCCGGCTGCACAAGGACTTCTTCGACTTCGCCCAGGCCAAGCCCAACGGCGACGACCTGCGCGTGTCGTCGGCCGGCGGCGAGCCGCTGGCGTTCCAGATCGACGAGTGGGACGCGGCCACCGGCGTCGCCGCCGTCTGGGTGCGCCTGCCCAAGCTGGTCGGCAACGCCCGCCAGGAACTCAAACTGCACTGGGGCAAGGCCGACGCGGCGAGTGCGTCCGACGGCAAGGCGGTGTTCAACGCCTCGAACGGCTACCTCAGCGTCTGGCACCTCGGCGACACCGTGACCGACGAAGTCGGCACGCTCGTCTCGAAGGACAGCGGCACCACGCCGGCCCCCGGAGTCGTCGGCCAGGCCCGGCACTTCCCCGGCGGCAAGGGCGTCCACGGCGGCGACACGATCGCGAACTACCCCCTCGGGGCGAGTCCGCACACCAGCGAGGCGTGGTTCCGCGCCGAGAAGACTAACGTCACCGTCCTCGGCTGGGGCAACGAGGGCGGCCAGGGCGGCAAGGTGCGCATGCAACTCCGCAGCCCGCCGCACCTGCACATCGACAGCAACTTCGCCGACGTGGCCGGCAGGGTAAAAATCCCCCTGGGCGAGTGGGTCCACGTCGCCCACACCTCCGACCGCGGCGACGGCAAGGTCTACGTCAACGGCCGCCTCGATGCGGCCGCGACGCCGCTGTTGAACGTCAAGGCCCCGGCCCGCCTCTGGATCGGCGGCTGGTACGGCAACTTCGACTTCGTCGGCGACCTCGACGAGGTGCGCGTCTCGAAGGTCGCGCGGTCGGCCGACTGGGTCCGCCTGGGGTACGAGAACCAGAAGCCGCTGCAAACGCTGGTCGGCCCGCTCGTCCGGCCGGGCACGGCGTTCGGCGTCTCGCCGGCCCAAGTGACCGTGACCGAGGGCCAGAGCGTGACGCTCACCGCGGAGGCGGGCGGGGCGCAGAAGGTCTCCTGGTCGCTGGTCCGCGACGGCGTCGAGTGCGTCGTCGCCACCGACCGCTTCGCGTACACCTTCGACTCCGGCCGGGTGGTCGGCGACCAGTCACTGACCCTGCGGTTCAAGGCGGTTTACCCCACCGAGGTGAAGTCGAAGGACATCGCCGTGACGATCCGGGAGGCGGTCCCCGAGCCGGCGTTCACGTTGTCAGTGCCCGCGACGTGGGACGGCCGCGCGGCGGTCGAGGTCGTGCCGACGGTGACCAACGCCGACGCCCTGCGGGCCGCCGGGGCCGGCACGCTGCGCTACACCTGGGCCGTGTCGGGCGTCGCGGTCGTGCAGGAGGTCGTGCCGGGCAAGCTGCTGCTCAAGCGCGCCCAGAACAGCGGCCCGATGACGGTGCGCGTCGCCATCGACAACGGCGGCGTGGCGACGGTCCGCACGGCCACGGTCGCGGTGACGGAGCCGGCGACCGACGCCTACGTTTCGCGTCCGCCGACGGCGGACGAGAAGCCCGAGGCCGGCCAGTTCTACCCGCGCGACGACCGCAACTTAGGCACGCTGGTCTACAACGGCACGCTCACCGCCGCCGCCGACTCGGTGTTCCTCAAGCTCTCCGCCGACGGCAAGCCCGTCGAGACGGTGACCGCGAAACCGCTCGCCGACCGGTCGTATTCCCTCACGGCGAAGCTCAAGCCGGGCCTCGTGAAGTACGCCGTCGAGTTCGGCACCACGACCGGCGGCGTCGCCCAGACGCTCGCCGCGGTCGGCGACCTCGTCTGCGGCGACGCCTACGTCATCGACGGCCAGTCGAACGCCGAGGCCACCGCCTTCGGCCCCGCCGACGCGCCGCCGGGCAGCGAGTGGGTCCGCAGCTTCGGCAGCCCGGCCGGCGACCCCAAGGGTACCCGGTCGAGGCGCTGGGGCCAGGCGGTGGTCCGCAGCCGCGCCGGCGGCGAGTTCCAGATCGGCGCGTGGGGCATGGAACTAGCGAAGCGGCTGGTCGAGGGCCAGAAGGTACCGGTGTGTGTCATCAACGGCGCGGTCGGCGGCACGCGCATCGACGCCCACCAGCGCAACCCCGCCGACCCGACCGACGTAACGACGATCTACGGCCGGCTGCTCTGGCGCGTCCGGGAGGCGAAGCTGTCCCACGGCGTCCGCGCGGTCCTGTGGCACCAGGGCGAGAACGACCAGGGGGCCGACGGCCCGACCGGCGGCTACGGCTTCGAGACGTACCGACAATACTTCGTGAGCATGGCGGCCGGCTGGAAGACCGACTTCCCGAACGTCCGGCGTTACTACGCCTTCCAGATCTGGCCGAAGTCGTGCGCGATGGGCGTCAACGGCTCGGACAACCGCCTGCGCGAGGTGCAGCGGAACTTGCCGAAGCTGTTCTCGAACCTGAGCGTGATGTCCACGCTGGGCGTCCGCCCGCCCGGCGGCTGCCACTTCCCGCTCGAAGGCTACGCCGAGTTCGCCAAGCTGATCGGCCCCGTGATGGAGCGCGACCTGTACGGCGTCCGAACGACGACTCCCGTCACCGCCCCGGACCTCAAGCGGGCAGTCTTCACCAGCGACAGGCGGGACGAGCTCACGCTGGAGTTCGACCAGCCGGTGGCGTGGGACGCCAAGCTCGCCGGCGAATTCAGCCTCGACGGCGTGAAGGGGCAGGTCGCGTCGGGGGCCACGCGGGGCGACACGCTGACGCTCAAGCTCCGCGCCCCGTCGGCCGCGAAGACGCTGACGTACCTCGACAGCGCCACCTGGAGCCAGGACCGCCTGCTGCGCGGCACCAACGGCGTCGCCGCGCTGACGTTTTGCGAGGTGCCGATCCTGCCGACGCCGTGAGGACGCCGGTCACTCGCCCAGCCACCAGCGGCGCTTCTGGACTCGCGCGCCGTAGAGCAGGCCGAAGCGCTTCATCGCCACCTCGGTGACGCGATCGACTACGTCCTTCGGGTCGTCGCCGATGATCAACTTGTCGCGGTCGAGGCCGTTGATGGTCTGCCGCTCGACCATCTGGTGAATCATCTCGATGCCGGGGGCGTAGAAGTCGCGGCCCATCAGCGCGACGGGGAAGTCCTGCAACTTGCCGGTCTGGATCAGCGTGAGCACCTCGAACAGCTCGTCCATCGTGCCGTAGCCGCCGGGCAGCACCACGAAGGCGTAGCTGTACTTGATGAGCATCAGCTTGCGGACGAAGAAGTGCTCGAAGTCGATCATCTGGTCGAGGTACGGGTTCGCGTACTGCTCCTGCGGCAAGACGATGTTGCAGCCGATGCTGCGGCCGCCGGCGTCGCGCGCCCCGCGGTTGGCCGCCTCCATGATGCCGGGGCCGCCGCCGGTCATGACCGTGAAGCCCTTACGCGCCAACCGCGCGCCCACCTCGCGGGCCAGCGCGTAGTAGGGGTGCGTCTCGGGGAAGCGGGCGGAGCCGAACACGGTCACGCACGGGCCGGCGAAGTGCAGCTTGCGGAAGCCGGAGATCATCTCGCGGAAGACGCTCAGTGCCTGGCCGAACTCGTAGCCGCGCCGCTGCGGGCCGCGCAGGAACTTCGTCTCCTCGGTGGCCGCCATCGGCTCGGGGCCGGGCGGCGGGGGGTCGGCGGGCGGGACGGGGTCCTGGATCTGGTCGTCGTCCATCGGGCGGGGTCTTTCGCGTAGCACCAAGGGGGAGGGTCGGCGTCGCCGCAACCGTAGCATCCTACGCCGCCGGCGGGGGCCGGGCGGGCGAAGTCGGCACGCGACTCGCAGAGGATTTCCGGCCCGGACTGGACCCCGCGCCGCCGCGGGCCGTAATCTGTCTTCGGGGCTTGCGTTCCGCCGCCCGACAGGAGACGCCCGACGATGTTCGACTGGGTCACAATCTCGAAGTACGCCGGCATCGCCGCGACGCTGATCCTCGCCGGCTTCGGGGCACCGATCCCCGAGGAGATCCCGATCGTCACCGCCGGGGCCATGGTCGGCAGCGACGCCAACGACGTGCGCGTTGACCAAGCGTTCGGCGCGCTCGGGGGCGGGCCGGCATTCTACCTCGCCCCGCCCAGCGGCGCGGTGACGAAGTGGTGGGTGATGCTGCCGATCTGCATCGCCGCGGTGGTCCTCGGCGACTGCGTCATCTTCCTCGCCGGCCGCTGCGGCGGTGCCCGGCTCCTGGAGTCGTCGTGGGTCCAGCGGCGAATCCTGCCCGCCGAGAGCCGCGCCAAGATCGAGGAGAACTTCCACAAGTACGGCATCCTGATCCTGCTCGGCGCGCGACTGACGCCCGGCATCCGCACGCCGGTATTCCTGATGGCCGGCATCCTGAAGATGCCGGTCCGCCGCTTCCTGCTGGCCGACATGCTCTATGCGATTCCCGGCGTCAACCTGCTCTTCTGGCTGTCGTACTGGTTCACCGACCAGTTCCGCGAGGCGGTCTACGCGGTCGAGCGGCACCGGCCGATGGTCGTCGTGGCGGTCCTCTCCGCGGTGATCGGCCTGTTGCTGTACAAGTTCGCCACGTCGCGCAAGTACTCGACCGGCGACATGGCCGACATCCCGACGATCGTCAAGCCGGTCGGGGCCGTGACGCAGGCGGTCGAGGAGACGATCGAGAAGGGGCTGGCCAAGACGATCGCGACCACCGCCGCGGTCGTCGAGAAGGTGACGCACCCGCACGGCCGCGCGCCGAAGCAAGAGGCCCCCCCGCCGCAGGTGCCGGGGTAAGTCGTCCCGGCGAGCGGCTGATGTCAGCCCGCTGTTTACTGCCCGGCATGAGGGAAGCAGTCCGCTCGTAGTTTCCGGCGTTAGCAGCAGGCTGGCACCACCACGCCTGGGAGTAAACAGCGGGCTGACACCCGCCGCTCGCCGGGAATTCGACTCTACCCCACCCGCCACGTCGTGCCGCCGGGCCGGTCTTCAAGCGTCACCTTCAGCTCGCCCAGGCGAGTGCGGATCACGTCGGTCTGGGCGAACAGCCCCTGCTTCACCGCGTCGCCCTTCGGCAGCGGCTTCGCCATCTGCCGCAGGTTGCCGCGCAGGTCGAGGAGCAGTTGCATCAGCCCGGCGACGAGTTCGTCCCCGCCGGCGAGCTTGACTTCCGGAACCGCAAACGTCAGCCCCAACACGCCGGCAATCTCCTTGACGAGCACCGCGCCCTCCACGAACTCGGCCTTCGCGCCGGCGTCGGCGGTCGCCGGGTCTTCGAGCTTGGCCGTGTCGGTGAGCCGGTTCAGTCGCGTGACCAACTCGAACAACACGCCCAGGGCCGCGGCGGTGTTGAAGTCCTCGTCCATCGCGTCGCGGAAGCGGCGGTGGAACTCGGCGTGGTCCGGCGACGCGAACGCGCGCTCGCCGGTCGTCGTCGGCGCGGCCAAGTCGGCGTACTTCGCCTTCGTCACGAGTTCGTAGCGCGCGGCGAAGCGAGGGAATGTGTCGTAGGCGCGATTCGAGTTCAGCAGGTTTTCGGGGATCGGCGTCGCGGGGTTGAGCCAGTCCCAGACGCCCAGGTCGATCGGGCTGCGGTAGTGCGTGCCGAGCATGAAGAAGCGCAGGGCGTCGCCGGTCATGCGCTTCAAGGCGTCCGCCACGTTCAGCACGTTGCCGAGGCTGCCGGACATCTTGGCGTCGTTGCCGTCCTTGTCCTTGAGCTTCAGGAGGCCGTTGTGCATCCAGACCTTGGCGAACGGCTGGCCGGTCCAGCTCTCGGATTGGGCCAACTCGTTCTCGTGGTGCGGGAAGCGGAGGTCGAGGCCGCCGCCGTGGATGTCGAGCGTCTCGCCGAGCATCTTGACGGCCATGCACGTACACTCGATGTGCCAGCCGGGCCGGCCGGGGCCGTAGGGCGAGGCGTACTGTACCTCGTCCGGCTCGCCCGGCTTGGCCGCCTTCCAGAGCGCGAAGTCGCCGGCACTCCGCTTCTTGCCGCCGGCCTCCGCGCCCTGTTCGAGGGCACTTGGGTCGAAGCCGCAGAGCTTGCCGTAGTCGCGGTCCTGGCCCACGTCGAAGTACACGTCCCCCTCGGCGACGTAGGCGAGGCCCTTGGCGATCAGCGAGTCGATGACCTCGATCATGCCGCCGATGTGCTGCGTGGCCCGCGGGAAGTGATCGACTCCCGTGACGTTCAGCCCCTGCAAGCAGGCGAGGTAATCCTGCGTCATGCGCTCGGCGAGTTCGGGCACGGTCGTGTTCAGTTGCCCGGCGCGCTCGATGAGCTTGTCATCGACGTCGGTGATGTTGACGACCCACGTCACCTTGTAGCCGAGGTACGTCAGGTAGCGCTTCACGGTGTCGAAGACGACGGGGCCGACCATGTGGCCGATGTGCGCCGGCTTGTAGACGGTCGGCCCGCAGACGTACATCGTCACGGCCTCGCCGGGGGCCTTGGGGAACGGCTCCTTCTTGCGGCTGAGGCTCGAAAAGACTTGCAACTGGGCCATGACGGTCTGCCTGCGTGCGGGGCGGTGGAGTACCGTTTTACCGCGGGCGGCGCGCGTTTGACAGGCCAAGAACCGCCTACCGGCCTTCCTTGAGGCGGTCGCCCAGGAAGTTCTCGAGGTCGGGCACGTCGTAAATCTTCTTCGCCGTCTTATCGACGTCGTACTCGACGCGGCGGTAGTTCACCACGTCGTCCTTGAGCACCACGTAGCAGGCGCGCCAGTTGCCGTCGCGCGGCTGGCCGACGCTGCCGACGTTGCACAGCGTCTTGGTGCCGTCGAGCTTGTGCGCGCCGCCCAAGTCTTCGGGGGAGAGGAACTGCAAGCCCTCGGTAAAAATGCCGGGGACGTGGGTGTGGCCCTGGAAGCAGTACTTCTCGACGAGCGCGTAAATGCGCTCCATCTTCCGCTGGTTGTAGATGTCCTCGGGGAAGACGTACTCGTTCAGCGGGTTGCGGGCCGAGCCGTGGACGAAGAGGTAGCCGTTCTCGCGGTGCGAGCGCGGCCGCTCCGCCAGGAACTCCCAGCGCTTCTCGCGCGCGGCCTTCGGCTCGGGGCCGCTCTCGAGTTGGGCGCGGGTCCAGAAGATGGCGCGCTCGGCCGAGGCGTTGAAGCCGTCCGGGTCGAACATCGCCCCCTGGTCGTGGTTGCCCATGAGCACCAGCTTGGCGTCGGTGATGAGGTCCACGCACTCGCGCGGGTTGGGGCCGTAACCCACCACGTCGCCGAGGCAGTAGATCTCGGTGATGCCTTGCGACTTGATGTCCGCGAGGACCGCCTGGAGGGCTTCGAGGTTGCTGTGGATGTCGCTGATGATGGCCTTCACGCCGGGACTCTCTCATGAAAAGGCCCGGACGGCGCACTGAGTCGCCGCGCGGCAAGCCGAATGTGGGGGAATCGGTGCAGTATAGCCCACGACGCGCCGCCCGTACACTCTCAGTTCCGCCGATTCGACTGTCCGCGGTGCCGGGGGGGTGCGGGCGCGGCATGAATAAATTGTGAGCAAGCGGCGCTTGACACGGCGATCGAACGCGGGTCAAGTGGTATTCACGTTAAACTCCCCCGTCGGTTTTCATCGCCTCCGCCTCCCATCCCTCCCTATCGGAGACCCGCCATGTCTCATCGTCGCCAGGGCTTCACGCTTATTGAACTCCTCGTCGTCATTGCCATCATTGCCATTCTCATCGGTCTGCTGTTGCCTGCCGTGCAGAAGGTCCGCGAGGCGGCCGCGCGCATCCAGTGCGCCAACAACCTCAAGCAACTCGGCCTCGCGTGCCACAATTACGCCGGCGTCGTCGGCACGCTGCCGCCGGCGGTGCAGATGAAGAAGGACGGGGGCAACGGCGTCACGAACCAGACCCTCGCCGACGGCCAGAACTTCGGCCCCAACTGGCTGGTGCTGGCGCTGCCTTACATGGAGCAAAATAACCTGTACGACGGCGTGGCCACGAGCGTCAACAACTACCTGGCCACCGGCGACAGCGGCTGGCGGTCGGTGCGCGGCACGCGCGTCAAGGGCTTCCTGTGCCCGTCGAACGCCGGGGCCACCGAGCAGCCCTGGCCGGGCGTCACGAACTTCCCCGGCTGGGCGCGGGGCAACTACGCCTGCAACGCGGCGGGCATCCACCAGTACAGCACGTCCGGCTGGACCGGCTCGGCCGGCGGGGCCTCGCCCAAGCAGGAGGCCAGCCCGCCCTACCCGATCCCGGACATCCCGGTCGGCACCCCGGCCGGCGGCGTCATGTGCCTCAACTGGGGCGTGGCGATCCAGCGGATCCCCGACGGCAGCTCGAACACGCTCATGCTCACCGAGGTCCGCGCCGGCGGCGACCTCGCCGACACCGACGCCCGCGGCGTCTGGGCGCTGGGCTTCCCCGGCGCGAGTGTCGTGGCCGGGCACTTCTCGTGGGACTGCCGCACGCCCAACAACACCGACTCGCTGGCCGACGACGTCGGCCCCGGCTCGGTGGACGCCTACCGAAAAGGCATGGGCGCGTGTACCGGCTGCCCGTTCACGCAGGCGCAAGCCCGCAGCAAGCACCCCGGCGGCGTCCTGGTCGTCCTGGCCGACGGCAGCACCCGCTTCGTCAGCGACTCGATCACGGTGGCGAGCTGGTTCCGCTTGAACTCCCGCGACGACGGCCTGGGCGGGTCCGAGTAGCCGCCCGAGGTGAGGCCATCGGCGAGCCGTTCGCCGGGTCGCCGCGCTCGCCGGGATCGGAAACGGCCGCTACAACGTCCGCGGGACGAGGCGCGGTCAGGCGACGATCGGGGGTACGCGATGGCGAGCCGTGGGCAGGCGTGGGCGGTGGCGTTTGGCACACTTGGGGTGGCCGCCGCACTAGGACTGGGGCTAGGGAGGGCACCGGCGGTCGCGGAGCCACCTCCGGCCGAGTGGAAGCTGGTCTGGAGCGACGAGTTCGACGGCACCGCCATCGACACCACGAAGTGGGACTTCGACCTCGGCAACGGCTTCTACAACTACGACGCCAAGCAGTGGATGGCCGGCTGGGGCAACGACGAGCGGCAGTACTACACCCGCAGCCCGGACAACGCCTTCGTCGAGGGCGGCCTGCTCCACCTCCGCGCGATCAAGGAGTCGCTGCACGGCTGCGGCTTCACCTCGGCCCGGCTCAAGTCTCGCAAAAAGGACGGCAGCGAACTCTTCGCCAAGGCCTACGGCAAGTTCGAGTTCCGCGCCAAGCTGCCGACCGGGCAGGGCGTCTGGCCGGCGCTGTGGATGCTGCCGCAGTCGGACAAGTACGGCACCTGGGCGTCGTCCGGCGAGATCGACGTACTGGAGGCCCGCGGCCAGCAGCCGACGAAGGTTTTGGGCACGCTGCACTTCGGCTCGCGCTGGCCGGCCAACGCCGAGGCCAGTACGACCTACGAATTGCCGGGCAAGGGCACGATCGCCGACTTCCACGTCTACGGCCTCGAGTGGGAGCCGGGCGAGTTCCGCTGGACCGTGGACGGCAAGCTCAGCGGCACGCGCAACTCGTGGTGGAGCAAGTCGAAGCTGGCCGGCGACCGCGGCGTCCCCCCGGCGGCCGAGGCGGACCTGAACCCGTGGCCGGCCCCCTTCGACCAGCCGTTCTACCTGGTGATGAATCTGGCCGTCGGCGGCAAGTTCCTGGGCGACCCGGACAAAACAACCCCGTTCCCCGCCGAGATGCTCGTCGATTACGTGCGCGTGTCGGACAAGGTCGGCGGCTACGGCCCGGCCAAGCCGCGCGGCCCCGGCAAGTTGCCGTTCGACAAGCGCTGACCCGGCGAACGCTCGGACTTGCGGCCCATTCGCGCGACACGATGCGATGTCGCAGGGATGTCGGCGTCAGTGGTGCGGGTACTCAACTTGCACTCAGTGGAGGGGTCGATGACACTAGTCCGACAGCGCTGGGTGCGTGGGGCCGTTGTGAGTGTCCCGCTCGACGACCGCTACCACGTCTACGCGCAGATGCTCGAGTCCCCGGAGTACGCGTTCTTCGACTGCCGCACGCTGGACAAGTTGACGGCGCGTGAGGCCGCAGCGCTGCCGGTCCTGTTCCGGCTGTGGGTCACAGCCACGGGGCACTCCCAGGGCCGTTGGCGTAAGGTCGGGTCCGCGCCGGTGCCCCCGGCGTTGCAGGTGCCGGTTCGGCGGTACAACCAGGACATCCTCCGGCCGCAAAACATCCTCCTGACACTCGACGGCCGCACGGGGTCGCTGGTTTCGCCTGCGGAGTGCGACGGCTTCGAGTGCGCTGCCGTTTGGGGCGCTCAGAGCGTCGAGGACCGGGTGCGGTCCCACTACGCGGGCGTGCCGGATCGACGAGCTGTGTCGCTGCGTCCTAAAGTCGTCATGCCCAACCGCGCGTTGCGTTCTACCGGGGGGGGCGGCGTTCTCGGCGTGGACTGATCGCACTTCGTGGACGACCTGCCGGCATGGAATTCGACCGGGCGGACGAGGAGTTCACCCCAGCGAGTTAATGTCCGCACTGTAACCGCTAGCTCTGGGCCTCGCCGGCCCCCTCCGAGGGCGCTCTCGCTCGGGGCGTGTGTCGCCGACCGGCGGCGGAGTCGCTCGGGCGGAGTTCGTGAGCCGGGGCCGGTTGCTGATTTGGGCAGTCTGGGTAAGACGACTGCCGTCGGCTCACTTTCGACTACCAACTTCAAGGGATGGGACAGCCCGATGATCCTCCGCACCGTGATCGCCCTGGCCGTCGCCGCCGCGCTGACGGCGAGAACCCCCGCCCAGGACGCCCCGCCCAAGGGTTTGGCGCGCGACCAACTCGTCAACCCGCTGACCGCGTGGTTTGCCGCCGAGGGCAACCAGGGCCGCGTCGCCGAACTCCGCCGCGTCACCGGCGTGGCGTGGGTGCCGGCGCTCATCGAGTTTGACCCGGCCGGCGGCCCGCGCGCGTTCGTCTGGAGGTACGACGCGCCGGCCGACCTGAGCGCCGACGCCACGGCCTCCGCCCGCGACCTGTTGCGCGGGGTGCTGGCCACGGCGCTCGTCCAGAAGGGCGTCGTCACGGAGCCGCAGGCGGTGGCCCTGTACGCCACCCTCCGCTTCGAAAGGGTCGCCGTGGGGCCGGCGGTCGCGGCGTTCCTGCCCGAGCCGCTGCCGATGGCCGGCTTCGGGCCTGCCCATTACGGGCTGGGCTGGCCGGGCTACCCCTGGAACGGCCTGTACGCCGCGCCCACGAGCTACCGCGGCCACTTCGGCCGGGTCTGCGTCACGCCGATCCCGGCGGTGTACGGGGCGGCGTCGTGCCACCCCGCCGGGTGCGGCGCGTACTCCCCCTGGGCTGCCCTCGCCTACAGCCCCGACGCGCCGGTATTGGGCGCGACCCCGCCGCCGGCTTCGTTGCGGCGGGAGTTGCTGGCCGGTAAGAAGCCAGCCGACTGGGAGGCCCTGTACGACTCCGGGCTGTCGCTGTACTGGGCCGGCAAGTACGCCGACGCGGCCGAGCACCTCGCGGCGGCCGCCGAGCTGGGCGACGCCCCGCAGGCCTGGATCTACTTCGGGCTGGCGGAGTTGGCCCTCGGGCACCCCGAGGTGGCACGTGCCGCGCTCCGCTACGCCGCGGCACTCGAAGTCGCGTCGCCGGGTGCCGGCTCGGACTTGAGGTCACAGTTCGAGCGCGTGCGCGGCGACACCCGCGCCCGGCTCGAGGCTTACCGCGCGAGCGTCACGCCGGACCAGATCGCTGCCGTCCTCGCGGCTCGCCCGCCCCTCCGCGCCGACGCCTTCGCTGTGGGGAGATAGACTCGCGATGAGTCGATGTGCGCAGCTCGCGACCCCTATCGTGCTGCGGTCTGAGTGTCGCCCCCGGTCGCCGCGGCCACGAGAGTGAGTCGCACGTCCATGACGTTAGTGCCCGTCAGCCCCGTGCGCAGCAGGCCGCCCACGGCGTCGAGGTACGGGTAGGCGTCGTGCCGCGCGAGGTGGTCGGCCGCGCCGGGGCCGAGGGTCGCGGCGTCGATGACGGCCCCAGCGGCGTCGGTCGGCCCGTCCTCGCCGTCGGTGCCGCCGGAGAGCGTCAGCACGTTCGGCATGTCGCCTAGCGCCAGGGCCAGCGCGAGAACGTACTCTTGGTTGCGGCCGCCCTTACCGAAGTGACGGCCTAGTGTCACCGTCGTCTCGCCGCCGGAGAGCAGGCACGTCATCGGCGGTAGCGTGCGGACGATCGCGGCGTGCCGTCGGGCCACGTCGGCCGTCTCGCCTTCGACGGCACTCCCCAGCGACACGACGCGGTAGCCGAGGCGTTCGGCGGCGCGAGTCGCGGCGGCGAGGGCCAGGGCGTTCGTGCCGATCAGCCGGTTCTCGACGCTCGCCGGCAGCGACTTCGGCGTCTCAGGCAGTTCGCCGCGGCGGCCGCGTTCGAGGTGACTCAGCACACTCGGCGGCGTGCGGCTCAGCGAGTCGTAGCGGTCGAGCACGGCCAGCGCGTCGGCGTAGGTCGTCGGGTCGGGCGTCGTCGGGCCGGAGGCGATCACGTCGAGCGGGTCGCCAACCACGTCGGAGATGACGAGTGTGACGAAGTGGCGGCCGCGGAAGCCCGCGGCGAGCCGGCCGCCCTTGACGCGCGACAGGTGCTTGCGAACCGCGTTCATCTCGCCGATGGTTGCGCCGCTGCCGGCGAGCAACGCCGTGACGGCGAGCTTGTCGGCCAGTGTGACGCCCTCGACGGGCCACGGCAGCAGCGCCGAGCCGCCGCCGGAGATCAGCCCGAGCGCGACATCGTTCGGCCCCGCGTCGGCGAGGAGTCGCGCCATCGCCTGAGCACCGTCGATGCCGGACGGCGTCGGGGCGTTGCTGCCGACGGGACGCGCGGCGTGCAGGCGAACCCGCGTCGTCGTCGCGGCGAAACCTGCGGGGACGTTGACCCACCCGGTGACGCGGTCGAGGGTGTCCGCCAACGCCGACTCGACGCCGACGGCCATCGCGGCACCCGCCTTGCCGCCGCCGACGACGCGGATCGTCCGCGCAGTTTCGAGCAGCGGGCGTAACTCCGCGACGGCGGCGATGACGAGGGGTTCGGGACGCACCGCCTCGACGGCGGCGTGCCAGATGGTGAGGGCGTCGGCGCGGAGGGTCACGCCAAGACATCCTTGACGACGCGGCCGCTCACGTCGGTGAGCCGGAAGTCGCGGCCGGCGTAGCGGTAGGTGAACTTCTCGTGGTCGAAGCCGAGCAGGTGCAGGATCGTCGCGTGCAGGTCGTGCGGGTGGATGCGGTTCTCGACCGCCTTGAAGCCGAACTCGTCGGTGGCACCCACGACGGTGCCGCCCTTGACGCCGCCGCCGGCGAGCCACATCGAGAAGCCCCAGTGGTTGTGGTCGCGGCCGTTGACCTTGCCGGCGTTCTGCCCCGCCGTCGGCAACTCGACGACCGGCGTGCGGCCGAACTCGCCGCCCCAGATGATCAGCGTCGATTCAAACAGGCCGAGGCGCTTGAGGTCGCTGATCAACGCCGCGATCGGCTGGTCGATTTGCAACGCGAGTTTACGGTGTTCCGATTCGAGGTCGTCGTGGCTGTCCCACGGCTGCACCGGGGCGTGCGACACCTGAACGAACCGCACGCCACGCTCCAGCAGCCGCCGGGCGATGAGCAGGCTGCGGGCCTGGTTGCCGGGGCCGTAACTGTCGCGAACTTCTTTCGTCTCCTTCGACACGTCGAACGCGTCCGTCGCCTCGAACTGCATCCGGTACGCCAACTCGAACGACTGGATGCGAGCTTCTAGCAGCGGGTCGGCGGGGCGGGTCGCGGCGTGGGCGGCGTTCATCTTGGCGAGCAGGTCGAGTTGCCGACGCTGCTCCGCGCCGGGGGCGTTCTTGTTGCGCACGTTCTCGACGAGCCGCTCGATGTCGGTCTGGGCGCTGTCGATGTAGGTGCCCTGGAACACGCCCGGCAGGAAGCCGGCTTGCCAGTTTTGGCTCTCCATGAGCGGCATCCCGCCGGGGCACATCGCCACGAAGCCGGGGAGGTTCTGGTTCTCCGTGCCGAGGCCGTAAGTGAGCCACGACCCCAGCGACGGCCGCACCAGGCGACTTTCGCCGGTGTTCATCAGCAGGAACGACGGCTCGTGGTTGGGCACGTCGGCGTACATCGAGCGGATGACGCAGATGTCGTCGATGTGGGCCGCCGTCTTGGCGAACAGCTCCGACACCTCGATACCCGACTTGCCGTACTTGGCGAACTTGAACGGCGACGGCATCAGGCTGCCGGTCTTGCGCTCGGTCTTCAGATTCCCCGTCGGCATCGGCTTGCCGGCGTACTTCAGCAACTCCGGCTTGGGGTCGAACGTATCGACCTGACTCGGCCCGCCGTTGGCGAAAATGTGGATGACGCGCTTGACCTTCGACGGCAGCGGCGACGGCTTCGCGCTCAGCGGGTTCGCGTTGGGCTTCGTCTCGGCACTCAGCAGGCGGTTGTCGCCGAGGAGTTGCGTGAGGCCGAGCAGGCCCATGCCGACGCCGGAGCGGGTGAGCAGGTCGCGGCGCGAGATCATGCGGTGGCTCCGGGGACGTGACGCCTGGCGGGTGGTGCATTTTACGCGGGAGCCTGGCCGATTGCGCCTGCCGATTCCGCCGGCGCGGCAATCCCCTAAGATGGGGGGCTTACCGACTCTCCCCCTGCCACCGGACGGACGCCATGCCGCGTGTTCTGATCGCCGACAAGCTCGAAGCCGCCGGCATCGCGTTGTTGAAGGCCAACGGCCTCGAAGTCGATAACCGGCCGGGCCTCAAGG
>JAYTUC010000227.1:0-4967 GCA_043744775.1 Fimbriiglobus sp.
CCCGAGGACGCCGGCGAGGCTGTTCGCGACGGCCCCGATGACGAAGGTGTCGTTGCCGACCCCGCCGTTGAGCGTCGTCGTGAAGCCGAGGGGGGTGGCCTGGACGCTGACGGCGTCGTCGCCGGTCCCGGCGTTGACCGTGAGCGTCGCCAGCCCGGTGATCGCCTGGGTGACGTTGACGAGGACGGTGTCGCCCACGTCCGCCGGGTCGGCGGCCGTCAAGCCGCCCTCGATGACGATGTCGGTCTTGTTCGAGAGTTCGATCGGCTCGAAGGCGTCGATGCTGACGCGGATCCGGCCCACGGCCCCGTTATCGACGGTGATGGCGTTGGCCGCGTTGGTACCGAAGACGGTGAAGGTCGCCGCGACGACGGTGTCAGTCGCCGGGGCGAGGCCGGTGAAGGTGATCGTCTGCGTCGTCGCCCCGAGGACGTGTGTCAGGACGCCGTCGCCGTTGCCGGGGCCGACGCGGTAGCTGCCGCTGTCCGAAGTGCCGCCGAGGTCTTCGAGGGCGTCGCCGGGTTGGCCGCCGCCGTCGTAGCTGATGCCGCCGGTGGGGGCGAACAGACTGCCGGCGGAGTTGACGATGCTCAGGATGTCGTTGCCGAGGCCGCCGGTGAAGCTGAACTTGGTCGCGTTGTCGAACGGGGTGACCGGCCCGTTGTCCAGCTTGAACGTGCCCGCGGCCGGCCCTGTGGCGGTGACGACTAGGACGTTGTTGGCCGCGTCGCCGGCCAGCGCGATCATGCCGGGGGTGACCGTGACCCCCAAGGAGTACGCCGTGAACCCGCCGTTTTGGTCGCGGACCTCCCCGCGGACGGTGTAGGTGCCGACGCGGTAGTACGTCGCCGCGGCCGAGGCCGAGGCCCCGAAGCCGCCGAAGCCTCCGCCGTCGCCGAAGTCGAAGCGGTACGTGAAGCCGGCCGCGGTGTCCGGGGCGGACGGGTCGGCAACGCCGACGAGGTTGAGCGTCACGAGGTTCCCGACCGTCGTGGCCCCGGTCCGGACGAAGGTGCCGACCGGGGCCACGTTATTGACGGTCAGCGTCGTCGCGGCCGAGGTCACCGCGGGGTTCACGCCGTCACTCACCTGCACGCGCAGATTGGCTGACGTGAACGGGCCGTCGATGCCAAGCGCGTTCAGCGTAGCCTCGTTCAGCGTCGGGTTGGCCCCGGTGGCGTCGCCAAAGGTGCCGTCGCCGTTCACGTCCCACGAGTACGTGAGCGTGTCGCCGTCGGGGTCGGTCGCGGCGGCGGCCAGCGTCAGGCTGCCGCCCTCGCTAATCGCGTACGGACCGCCGGCGCTGACGCCCGTCGGGGACTGGTTGAGGCTAACTTCGAGTCGGTAAGCAAGCGGTGCTGCGGGCTGGGGGTTACTTGAGGGCGTGCCGCTAGTGACAACATTAGAAAACTGACTGACGGCTACGAAGTACGTCCCTGTCGCTAATGAGTTGACAGTGAGGAACGAGTCGAATGCGTTCACACTCCCAGGGTCCAACGACCCGTCGTCGTTACGTGCGATGAAAACGCCGGACGAGTCGAACAATACTAACTCAGTGTCGAACGTAAATGGGTTGTCGTCGATGTCCAGGATGACTCTCGCCGGTCCGGAGGCCACCGTAAATGAGTAAAAATCGACATCGCCAGGCACCGCACTTGTCACGTAGCCCCCACCCTGTCCGATCACTGTGGCCGTCGGATCGGCTACAGACACGTTGGCCGGGGCCGGCTTGGTGAAGCTCGCCGCCGAAATCGACTCGGCGGTAGCGAGGGTGTTGTTAGTCGCCGCGAGGTTCGCCTCTGACTCGATCACCACACTGGGCGTGACCCGGTCTTCCAACATCTCAACCCGCAACTGCCGAACCGTGGCCACCTTGGGCTGATTGGCAAGGCCCTTGACCCAACGCTTGAAACTGTTCTTGGTCCACATGAGAGGGCACTCGATGGGGTGAGCAAAGGTGTGGGACGGTCGTCTGGTTATTGAGCAGAGTAGCAGGTTTCTCACTCACGGCCGAACTTTCCGGCCGCAGGAGCAGCGTAAAATACCCAAGACTCCCAGATTACGATGGTGAACTACGATTCGCCCTGTTACCGTCAACACTCCGACGAATAATTTTTTGCAACAATTCTGATTTTCGAGTTAGCCAGGTGGGGCAACGTCACCGCCCATGACTCCGAACTCCAGGCGGGCGACAGCGCGTCGCGGGGAGCCTTTTGGGAACTTCGCCCAGTCTCGGTCCATCTCACGAAGTGACGCCGCACTCCCGGTTTCGCAATTGGCGATACCACAAGCCGTGCGGACGGTTTAGAATACCGCCACGACACCGCCCGCGACCCGAGGACCCTTCGATGACACGCCTGCCTCTCGGCACCCTCCCCGGCGTCCTGGGCGTCAGCCTGCTGGCGCTCGCGTTCGGCGGTCGCGCCCCGGCCGCCGAGGCCAACATCCCGCCGCAGACCCTGACCATCAACGAGGCGATCGCGGCGAAGTGGAAGGAGGCCGACATCAAGAAGCCGGCCGCCCGCTCGACCGACCTTGAGTTCCTCCGCCGGCTCTACGTCGATCTGATCGGCCGCATCGCTACGCCGGAAGAAGTCCTCGATTTCGAGCGCGATGCCGCCCCGAACAAGCGTGGCCGGCTCATCAAGCGGCTGCTCACCGCGACCGACTTCCAGCCGAAGCCGAACGGCTCCGTGGTCAAGGTCGATGGCAAGACGGTGCTGAAGTTCGACTACGCCGACGAGTTCGCCGACCACTGGGCCAACCTGTGGACGGTCTGGCTGATGAGCCGCTCGGTCGAGCCGCGTTACCGCGAGCAGATGCGCGTCTGGCTCCAAACGGAACTCCTCAAGCAAGTCAGCCACAAGGACATGACGGTCGCGATCCTCACGGCGACGGGGCAGTCGAACGAGAACGGCGCGGTCAACTTCGTCGCCCTGCAACTCGGCGAGAAGAACGCCCCGGAGAAGCGCTCCGAACTCGGGACGTTCGACGCCGTGCCGGTCACGTCGCGCGTCACCCGGCTGTTCCTGGGCCTCCAGACGCAATGCACGCAGTGCCACGACCACCCGTTCAACAAGGAGTGGGTGCAGTCGGACTTCTGGGGCGTCAACGCCTTCTTCCGGCAGGTCGGCCGCAGCGGCGACCCGACGCCGAAGATTCGCGCCCGCAACATGATGAACACCCCGCTCGTCAAGGTGACCCTCGACGACGCCACCGGCCTGAACGCCGACGGCCGCGTCTACTACGAGCGCCGCGACGGCCAGTTGAAGTCGTCGAAGGCGGTGTTCTTGAAGCACGTCGCCCAGGCCGACAAGGGCGAGAAGAGTGACAAATTCTTGCCGACCGGCAGTGACGTCAAATCGCGCCGCGAGGCGTTGGCGCAGTACGTCGTGAGCCACGACAACTTCTCGAAGGCCTACGTCAACCGCATCTGGGGCCACCTGTTCGGCCGCGGGCTGAACAAGGAGGCGTCGATCGACGACTTCGGGAGCCACAACGAGGTCGTCCACCCCGAGATGCTCACGAAGCTCGGCGAGGAGTTCG
Organism: Fimbriiglobus sp.; assembly: GCA_043744775.1. Classification (GTDB taxonomy): domain Bacteria; phylum Planctomycetota; class Planctomycetia; order Gemmatales; family Gemmataceae; genus Fimbriiglobus. The sequence goes on from JAYTUC010000227.1 coordinate 3,547, forward strand.
CCAAGTACAACTACAACCCGAAGTTGCTACTGGAGTGGATCTGTAACTCGGACGCCTACCAGTTGAGCCACGTCGCCACCAAGGAGTACGCCGACCCCAAGTTCGACATGTACTTCGCCCGGATGCCGCTCAAGGCGATGTCGCCGGAGACGCTGTACGAGAGCATGGCGACCGCGACGAAGGCCGACAGCGCCAAGGGCGGCGACCCGAAGCGTCGCCAGGAGGCCCGCGAGCGCTGGCTCGACAAGCTCGTCGATCAGTTCGGCGACGACGAGGGCAACGAACTCGTCTTCAACGGCACGATCGTCCAGGCGCTGCTGATGATGAACGGCAAGGAGATCAACTCCGAGATCGGCACCGGCGGGGCGGGCGCGGTGCAGAAGCTCGTCGAGAAGAACACGAAGTCCGGGGCGACCAACCCCGACGCGATCGTGGACGAGTTGTTCCTGATGACGCTGAACCGCCACCCGACCGGCGAGGAGAAGACCCGCATTAAGTCGCTGCAACTCAAGGGCGCGATCGTCAAGGGCGAGGCCCCCGCCGCAGCCGTCGCGGCCCCCGCAACCCCGAAGGTGCCCGCCGCGCCGAAGGTGACGCCGGCCGCGCCTGTGAAGGGCAACCCGGCCAAGGGTAAGCCGCCGGTGGTCGTGGCGACGGGCGTCGTGCTGCCGAGTTCGGCCGGCGACGTGAGCTTCTACCAAGACCTGCTCTGGGCGTTGATGAACACCAACGAGTTCATGCTGAACCACTAAGCGTGGCGACAGGGCGTACAATCTCGGAGGCCGCCGGCGATCACGCCGGCGGCTTTTGTTTTTCCCCCGGAGTCTCCCGATGGCCACGCTCCCCGAACTGATCGAAACGTACCTCGCTGGCCCCCCCGCCTTGCGGGAGGCCGTCGCCGGGATGACGCGCGAGCAACTCGTGGCCCGCCCCGTCCCCGGCAAGTGGAGTACCCTCGAAGTGGTCGCGCACCTCGCGGACTACGAGCCGCTCATCGCCGACCGCGTGAAGCGGACGCTCGCCTTCCCGAGGCCGCTCTTGTTCGGGGTCGATCCCGACGCGATGGCCGCGGCCGGGGCGTACCACGACCGCGACTTGGAGGAAGAGTTGCAACTCATCGAGGCGACGCGGAGGAGCCTCGCCAGGGTTCTCCGGACGCTCGACGAGTCGGCGTTGGTCCGGCCGTGCGTCCACACCGAGCGCGGCCTCCTGACGCTCGAACAGGTGCTGACGGTGGCCGGCCGGCACATCGCGCACCACCTACCGTTCCTCGCCGCGAAGCGCGCGGCGCTCGGCGTCTGATTGACTGACGGGCGGGGACCTCTAAGTGACTGTCCCATAAGGGGGAGTCATGCGGCCTGTCGGTAGTGGAACTCGGCGTCCGAGCCTTTGGGCCGGAGTCGGTTCAGCATCAGCTGGAT
>JAYTUC010000228.1:0-4938 GCA_043744775.1 Fimbriiglobus sp.
CTTCTCGCCGGTCGCCTCCGCGCCGCACTTGCAGCAGACCGGCGGCAGGGCGTTCGGCTCGCAGTCGTCGAGCGAGAGGGTCACGGCGGTGGGGCGCTTGGCCATCGGGGAGGCTCCGGGGCGGGGGGTGCGGCGTGCGTATGACACCACACATCCCCCCACGACGCAAGGCTCCGCTGCACGCGAATTCCCGGCGAGCCGTCCGCGTGAGCGGGGGGTTTCCAGGCGCGCGAAGCGTCGAGAAAACTCCGCTCACGCGGGCGGCCCGCTAAAGGTCTTGTCGGTCACGCCCGCGTCAGCGTGACGAAGTCGGCGCTCGCGCGGGGCGGGCGGCCGGCGTCGCCGCCGTCGCGGTCGTCCTTGACGGCGTGGACGAAGTCCGGGTGGAAGCCGTCGAGCAGCATATCGGCGCGGCCCATCTCCTTCGGCTGGATGCCGCCCGCCGACACGACCAGGCCGACCAGCAGCCCCACGAGCATCACGACCAGGAACAGGGCCGGGTTGCCGGAACTGGACCAGCGCAGCGACATTAGCAGCGGCGGCAGCGTCAGGCCCAGCGTCACCGCGACGACCAGCCCGCCCCAGTTCCACGTCCCCGCGTGCCGCCCGCACACCGGCATGTGGGCGACGCGCGTCTTGCGCACCAGCGGGGCCAGGATGACGCACCACAGCGGGGAGGCCAGGACCGCCACGAGGAAGAGCCACGAGGGGTAGAGGCGGAACTTCACGCGCGTCTCGCCGGTCGCCCCCGCGCCGCACTTCGCGCAGACCGCCGGCAGCGCCCCCCGCTCGCACTCGTCGAGCGTCAGCGTCAACGCCGTCGGCTTCTTCTTCTTCGCCACGGGGCTACTCCTGGGGTCGCGGCCCTCAATCGCCGCCCCGCACTCTAGAACAGTCCCGACGCCGGCGGGTCGCTATAATCCCCGGACCTCTCGCGTAGTATTGTCCGGACGGTTGGGACTTGCGAATGCTGAACCTGGTGACCTCGCGCGGGCGGCCCATGCCGCTGGGCGTGTCCCGCCTCGGCGCGGTGACGAACTTCGCCGTGCTCAGCCGCCACGGCACCGCCGTGACGCTCGTCGTCTTCCCCGAAGGCCCCGGCTCCAAGCCGGTCGCCGAACTCGCGCTCGACCCCCACCGCAACCGCACCGGCGACCACTGGCACATCCGCGTCGAGGGCTTGCCGAAGTCGTTCCGGTACGGCTACCGCGTCGATGGCCCCAAGGGCAAGAAGCACCGCTTCGACCCCAGCCGCGTGCTCATCGACCCCTTCGCCACGATGGTGTCCGACGGCGAGGAGTGGGCCGGGTCGTGCGAGGTGGACCCGGAGCGCACCAGCCGCCGCAGCCTCTACGTCCAGCACGACACGCCCTACGACTGGGGCGACGACTGCCCGCCGCTCACGCCGCACGAAGACACGGTCATCTACGAGGTCCACGTCCGCGGCTTCACCCGGCACGCCTCGTCGGGCGTGGCGCACCCCGGCACCTTCCTGGGGCTGATCGAGAAGCTGCCCTACCTGCAAGACCTCGGCGTCACGGCCATCGAGCTGCTGCCGGTCCACGAGTTCGACGAGTGCGACTGCCCGTTCGCCGACCCCGACACCGGGGCCAAGCACACCAACTACTGGGGCTACAACACGGTCGCCTTCGCCGCGGTCAAGAGCGCCTACGCCGCGTCGGCCCGCGAGCAGGGCGAGGTCTACGAGTTCCGCGACCTCGTGCAGGCGGCCCACCGCCACGGCATCGAGGTCTACCTCGACGTGGTCTTCAACCACACCGGCGAGGGCGACGACCGCGGCCGCACCTACTCGCTGCGCGGCTTCGACAACGAGCTGTACTACATGCTCGACGACGAGGGCAAGAACTTCAACTTCACCGGCTGCGGCAACACCGTCAACTGCAACCACCCGCTCGTGCGCGACCTCATCCTGAACTGCCTGCGCTTCTGGGTCGGCGACATGCACGTCGATGGGTTCCGCTTCGACCTCGCGAGTATCCTGGGCCGCGACCGCAACGGCAACGTCATGGTCGAGCCGCCGGTCGTCGAGATGATCGCCGAGGACGGGGTGCTCGCCGACACCAAGCTGATCGCCGAGCCGTGGGACGCGGCGGGCCTCAACCAGGTCGGCGGCTTCCCGTTCGGCCGACGCTGGTCGGAGTGGAACGACCAGTACCGCAACGACGTGCGCCGCTTCTGGCGCGGCGACCCCGGCCTGACGGCGGGTTTGGCGACGCGGCTGTGCGGCTCGTCGGACCTCTACGGCTCGTCGGGCCGGCTGCCGCGGCACAGCGTCAACTTCGTGACCTGCCACGACGGCTTTACGCTGAACGACCTGGTGAGTTACAACCGCAAGCACAACGACGCCAACGGCGAGCACAGCCGCGACGGCAGCGACGACAACCAGAGCTGGAACGGCGGCGTCGAGGGGCCGACCGACGACGCCGACATCAACGCACTCCGCGTGCGCCGGGCCAAGGGCATGATGGCCACACTCATGCTGTCGCAGGGCGTGCCGATGCTGCTGGCCGGCGACGAGTTCCTGCGGACGCAGCAGGGCAACAACAACGCCTGGTGCCAGGACGGCGAGCTGTCGTGGGTCGATTGGACGCTCGCCGAGCGCCACGCCGACTTCTTGCGCTTCACGCGGGAGTTGATCCGCTTGCGCAAGGCGCACCCGGTGTTCCGCCGGCGGCGCTTCCTGAACGGCAGCCTCGGCGGCCCCGGCGCGGCCACTGAGGGGGCGTTCCCGCCCGGCGGCCCCGTCCGCCCCGGCGACGCGGGCCTCTTGGCGCACGAGGAGCCGGTGGCCGACCCGGCGAGCGTGCGGACGGCGGCCCCGCGCCGGCAGGCCGTGGCCCTCGCGGACATCCACTGGCACGGCACGCAGCCGTACCGGCCGGACTTCAGTTTCGACAGCCGCAGCCTGGCGTACAGCCTCGACGGCCGCTTCACCGGCCGCGACGGCGACCCCGACTACCACGCCGACCGGGACTTCTACGTCGCGGTGAACGCGGGGCCGGCGGCGCTGAAGTTCACCGTGCCGGCGTCGCCGACGGGCCGCAAGTGGCACCGCCTCCTCGACACCGCCGCCGCGAGTCCCGCCGACATCCTGACCGAACCCGGCGCGGCGGTCGCGGCCCTGAGCGTGCTGACCCTGGAGCCGTTCGCGATGGTGGTGTTGAGGAGCGAGGAGTAAGCCCCGTGGTCAGCCTGCACACGGTCACGACGACGCCGCACGCCTGCGGCTACCTGCCCGACCGGGTGGCGACCCTGCGCTACGACTTCGTCGCGGCGCTCACGGCCGAGGAGTACAGCAACTTGATGCTCGCCGGCTGGCGGCGCTTCGGCCGGGCGCTGTTCCGTCCGGTCTGCGAGGCGTGCGACGAGTGCCGGCCGATCCGCGTGCTCGTCGGCGAATTCGCCCCCAACTCGAGCCAGAAGCGGGCGTGGAAGGCGAACGACGGCGTGGTCGAGTTGAGCGTCGGCGCGCCGAGTGTTACCGCCGAGAAGCTGGCGCTGTACGACGAGTTCCACGCCTTCCAGCACGACCACCAGGGTTGGCCCGACCGCGGCAAGAAGGACGCCGGCGACTACCACGAGGCGTTCGTCGATCAGCCGTTCCCGGTGCAGGAGTGGTGCTACACCCTCAACGGCCGGCTCGTCGGCGTCGGCTACGTCGATGCCTTGCCCGTCGGCCTGTCGGCGATCTACTTCTTCTACGCCCCGGCCGAACGCGCCCGCTCGCTGGGCACGTTCAACGTGTTGAAGTTGCTCGCCGCCGCCGCCGCGCGTGGCGACGCCCACGCCTACCTGGGGTATCACGTCGCGGGCTGCCGCTCGCTGGAGTACAAGGCGAACTTCCGGCCGTTCGAGCGGCTGATCGGCGGAAAAAACTGGCTGTCCGGTCGGCAAGAGTGAGCGGAAAATCGATATTGCGGCCGGGGCGTAACGCCTTGACACGGCGGGACTTGGGGCAAGAAAAATCGCCGCAAAAAGAACAAACCGTCTTGACGGCGCAAATTGCCTGGCTTTACATTACAGGCGTGGCGTGTACGGCTGCGCGGAAGATGCGTGTGAGCGCGGCCAGAAATGGCTTGTGCCGCGTCCCCGAACTGCACACGGCGGTCGCGGACGGACGATTGAGGAATTAGCACGCTGAGGGAACGGCACGCTGACTGCCCGACGCACGGAAAGATAGGCCGCCATGCTCGTACTGTCCCGGAAAAAAGACGAGTCGATCGTGATCAACGACGACATCGTCATCACCATCGTCGAGATCCGCGGCGACAAAGTCCGCCTCGGCATCGTCGCGCCGAAAGACGTGGCGGTCCACCGCGAGGAAGTCTACCGCGCCATCCACGGCCACGCCCCGGCCAACGCCCCCGCCGGCCCTGCGGAAGCCAACGGCACCGGTTCGTAGTCCGACGCTCTGCACTTTTCCGACTGCGATCGTGTCCCATGATCGACGCTAAGAACCGCCCGACCGTCGCGATTGTCGGGGCCAGTAGTGACCGCCGCAAGTTCGGTAACAAGGCCGTCCGGGCACACGTCCAGGCCGGGTTCGAGGTCTACCCCATCCACCCGAGCGAAGAGACCGTCGAGGGCCTGCCGGCCTTCCGCTCCCTCGCCGACCTCCCCGTCGATCGCCTCGACCGCGTGACCCTGTACGTCGCCCCCCACGTCGTGATGGCGCTGCTCGACGGGCTGACCGCGAAGCCGTGCGGCATGCTGATCCTGAACCCCGGCACCGAGACGCCCGAGGTCGTGGCCCGCGCTAAAGAACTCGGCCTGAACGTGGTGAGCGGTTGCAGCATCCTCTCGGCCGGCGTGACCCCCGAAATGTTCCCCGACGAGTAGCCTTCAAGCCTTGATCCAATTTTGCCGCAGAGACGCAGAGTCCGCGGAGAAGACCAAAACTTGAATTTTGGTCTTCTC
>JAYTUC010000229.1:0-19080 GCA_043744775.1 Fimbriiglobus sp.
CGAGGACTTTTGCTCATTCACACGCCCCTTAAACGACCGCGATCCAAACCCCCAACAAGGGAGTTCTACCCGCGGTCCGGTTTCCGGGGTCCACTATAAACTCTGCTCGGCGAACCAGACTTCAGGTTGCTTCGGTCGCCGGGTCCGGATCACCTCGTCTTTCAGCCACGCCACGACGCTGGACTTCCCGCTACCGAACGGTCCGACCAGCCCGACCGTCCCGCCGCGGGTGTTGAGGTACTCCGCCAGCCGCCGAGCGACGCGGCGGTTGCCGATGAGGTCGTCGTCGGCCGGCCGCTCGCTCCGCAACCACCGCTCGAAAGTCGGCCAGTCGCCGATGAGGTCGTCAAGCGATGTCGTTGTCGCGGGGGTGACTGCCGACGCCTGACGCTCCGGGGGTTGGGTCAACCGCCGACCGAACGCCGCGAGCAGAACGGAGCCGACGCCGTACACAGCCCAATCCCTCACTGAAGGCGTGAAGTCTGCGGGGCCGATCCCGACGGTCAGGTCGAGCGCGCAGAGGAAGGCCCCGGCGGCCACCCAGGCGGACCACAACGGCGGGTGTCGCCAGACGACGCGAGGGCGGACGTGGGCAAGCCTCGGGCTGTGGAGCCTGAACAGAAAGCACGCGACGGCAGTAGCCGCCGCGAAGATCGCGATAGACCGTTGCCATGCCGATACTGCCGCGAAATACGCGTGGACGCTTTCCGGGTTCCGCCGCAGGGCGGGTAGGAGAAAACCCCCCGCCAGCAAGACGATTGCGCCGTGCCCCAACCATTGACACCACCGCCGGCCGATTGGCCCCCGAAGCCAGAGCCAGAGCAACCTGATATGTGCCGTCATCAATTGGACTCCTCGACACTAATTCGACTCTTAACTCACTTTATTCGTGCCGATTGGTGAATTCTTGACTCGTGCGATGATCGATCACGCGACGGCACCTCAGCGGAGGCGCGTGCCGCCGCTGAGGTGCTCGGAGAATCGCAGCTTCACCGGCCGCACCGAGGTGACGCCGTCGGCCAGTTCGAACGGCAGCGCGAAGTCCCGCGCGCGGAGCAGGTCGAGCCGGTACGCCGGCCGCCGGGGGTCCTCGGGCGGCGGCTCGGTGCGGAGGACGGTGCGGCAGAAGTGATCGACGAACGCGGCCCGGGTGTCGCGGGGCACCGGCGCGTACGTGTGCAAGGTGGCGGCCCGGGCGTCGTAGCAGAAGATGACCTCGAACGTGGGCCGCACCTCCCGCCGCCGCAGCCGCCCGTACGGGTCGTGCGTGACCTCGGTGGTGGTGTAGTCGTCCGGGTAGCAAAAGAAGTAGTGCTCGCGGCCCAGGTACGTGTGGTACTCCAGGGTGCACCGCCGGCCCCGGCCCTCGGCGTCGAGCAGGCGGTCGCCGAGCCAGCGGGCGAACGCCGAGAGGGTGCCGGGCGGGGCGTCCGGGTCGGCCCCGGCCAGGCCGGGCAGGGCGTGCCAGTACCGCTGGTGCAGCAGGTCGGTCTGGCGGATCAGGTCGATCTTTTGGACCGCGGCCGGGTATCGTAGCGCGAAGGTCAGTGCGGCGGTCGCGAGGCCCCAGTCCGGGCAGCAGGCGGTCGGGTCGAGCTGCTGGAATTGGGCCTCGGCGGCGAGCATGGCGAGGCCGGGCTTGGTCCCCAGGTCGTACGCCTGCCGCAGGGCGCGTTCGACGGCCTGCTGGGCCTCGGGCGGCAGGGTCGCCAAGAACTCGTAGGCCCACCCTGGAGCATCGAAGTCGTCGTCCGTGCCGAGTTCGCACCCAGGCGGGCAGTGCCGCTCGAACAGCTCGCGGAGGACCGCACCGGGAATCTGTCGGAGCACGTCGCGCGGGGTAAAGTGGCGGGCCATGAGGCGGCGGCTCCATTGGTGACTATCAGTACACTATCACAGCCTACCACCCGCCCTCACGCCCGCCCAACCCGAATTCCTGGCACTCTGTGGTTGTGGCCTAAACAACATGCGTATGGGGACGGTGTAACCCCTACAATCAGCCACCAGACTGAAATCCATTGAGTTGCGTAAATATAATAAAGAATGTGGCATTCCCCCCCGCTTTTCAGGCACTCTATCGTCCCGCAACTCCTCGGCACTCCGTGCCGCTACCCGAAATAGTCTGGCGATAGTGTGGAGGCGAATGGGCATCACATGCTCCAGAATCAGCGATGAAGTGTGATAAACACGTAGAGCCTCGTGATGTAGTACTTCATCCGATGGCGGCGCAAAGTCGTCCCCAAGTCTCCAAAGATGAAGTCTGAGTCGGGTCCAAACGAACTTGGTAATCCGTGCCAAATCGGACGAGTTCCTTTGAACCGAGTTTTTCCTCAAGCCCCACGTGTCGCCGTCGCAACTTACTCGACCCGACTGCCGAATGGCTCGCCAAAAACTCTGGCCGCTCGTTCCTGTCGCCTCTTCCGATAGAATCTTCTTCGCCACATCGAGGCGCGGCTTACGGGCGACCTTCCCCTACGACATCGAAACTAAGGTGGCCGATTCCTCTGCCGTCTCCACTCCGTCCTGGAAGCGTCGTTCGCGGCCCCACCCTGCCTGAACCGGTCGAAGTGCTCGCCCTCGTCCAACTCGGCGATTCCGTCAAGATCATCGGACGCGGCCTACAAACCGGTCTGACTCACGACCCCGTCCTCACCCCGGACCAACTCGCCCGGCTGACCGTCTCCGCCGATCGAGACCCCTTCGACGGGGACGCCCGCCTGTTCCGGCTCGGCGTCGAAGCCCACCGACTCGGGCTGGCGTACGAGTACGACCCGTTCTTCTCGCTCTCCATCGCCCGCGTCGACCCGCTGCCCCACCAGTTGGAGGCGGTCTACGACTACTTCCTGCGCTTACCCCGCATCCGCTTCCTGTTGGCGGACGACCCGGGCGCGGGCAAGACGATCATGGCGGGGCTGCTGATCAAGGAGTTGAAGGCACGCGGCCTGATTCGCCGCACGCTGATCGTGACCCCGGCGAACTTGACGTTCCAGTGGCAGCGGGAACTCGCCGACAAGTTCCGCGAGAAGTTCGACATCATCCGGGGCGACGTGCTGCGTGCCAACTACGGGCAGAACCCGTGGCAGGAGCGCGACCAGGTCATCACGTCCGTCTCGTGGGTCTCGCTCGTCGAGGACGCCCGCGAGAGCCTGCTGCGCTCCCGCTGGGACCTCATCATCGTGGACGAGGCCCACAAGATGAGCGCCCCCGCGGAAGACCGCAAGACCTATGCGTACCGGCTGGGCGAGTCGCTCTCCCGGATGACGGACCACTTCCTGCTCATGACCGCGACCCCCCACAAGGGCGACCAGGACCACTTCCGCCGGTTCCTCGCCCTGCTCGACCCGGACGTCTACGGCAGCATCCAGAGCCTCCAGCACGCGATGCGCGAGCACGAGGCCCCGTTCTACCTGCGGCGCACGAAGGAGGCGCTCGTGACGTTCCCCGACCCGGAAACGGGGGAGGTCCACAAGCTCTTTACGAAGCGCGAGGTGCGCACGGCCGCCTTCGACCTCGACGGCGACGAACTCGACTTCTACGACGAGCTGACCCGGTACGTCGAAGACCAGTCGATCGCGGCTGCCAGCGAGCCATCGGCCCGCGGCCGCGCCGTCGGCTTCACGATGGCGCTCCTCCAGCGGCGGATGGCCTCGTCTGTGTACGCGGTGCGCCGCAGCTTGGAACGCATGCGCGACCGCCGGGAGAAGATTCTGGAGGACCCGGAGGCGCACCGGCGCGAGCAGATCGAGCGCCGCGTCCCCGAGGACTTCGAAGACCTCACCGAAGAGGAGCAGCTCCGCATCGTCGTCCAACTCGAGGGCGAAGTGTTGTCGGCCGACCCGGCCGTCCTGCGCGACGAGATCGGCCGGCTCACGCGGCTGACCGACCAGGCCAAAGTCTTGGAGAGTCGGGACGCGCAGTCGAAGCTCGTCAAGCTCCGGTCGGTGCTCACCGAGCACGGGCTGTTCGCCGACCCGAGGATGCGGCTGCTGGTTTTCACCGAGCACAAGGACACCCTCGACTACCTGGCCGGCGACGGCCGCGACCACCGCCCGCTCGGCAAGCTCCGCGAGTGGGGCCTGAGCCTTACCCAGATCCACGGCAGCATGAAGATCGGCGACCGCGACACGCCGGGGTCGCGCATCTACGCCGAGCGCGAATTCAAGGAGTCGGCCCAGGTCCTGGTCGCCACCGAAGCCGCCGGCGAGGGCATCAACCTGCAGTTCTGCTGGCTGATGATCAACTACGACATCCCCTGGAACCCCGTCCGGCTGGAGCAGCGGGTCGGCCGGATCCACCGCTACGGCCAGGAGCACGACTGCCTCGTCATCAACTTCGTGGCCCAGAACACCCGCGAGGGCCGGGTCTTGCAGAAGCTGCTCGACCGCCTCCGGGAGATCCGGCGCGAGTTGGGCACCGACCAGGTGTTCGACGTCGTCGGCGAGGTGTTCCCATCGACCCTGTTGGAGAAGTTGTTCCGCGACATGTACGCCCGGCTGACCGACGAGCATAAGATCCAGGACCGCATCGTCAAGGACGTCAGCCCGGACCGGTTTCGGGCGATCACCGAGAGCGCGCTGGAGGGGCTGGCCAAGAGGGAACTCAACCTGTCGAGGATCGTCGGCAAGTCGGTCGAGGCCAAGGAGCGGCGGCTGGTGCCCGAGGTCATCGAGCAGTTCTTCTTCAACGCGGCCCCCGAGTCCGGCCTCCAGCCGAAGCAGACGACCCCGACGAGCCACGTCTACCGCGTCGGGAAGGTGCCGCGGAACCTGATCCCCATCGGGGACCGCCAGGAGTCCGAGTTCGGGCGGCTCGGTCGCGAGTACGGCAAGATCGCCTTCGACAAGGCGGTCATCCCCACCGACCCGACGCTGGAATGGGTCACGCCCGGCCACCCGCTGTTCGAGGCGATCCGCACGGACACGCTCGCCCGCGTCGAGGACCACCTCCGGCGCGGGGCGATCTTCCTCGACCTGCACCGCGAGCGGCCGGCCGTGCTGGACGTGTTCGCCGCCTCCATCAAGGACGGGCGGGGGAACACCCTGCACCGCCGGCTCTTCGTCGTCGAGACCTCGCTCACCGGAGAGATGGCCCTCCACGAGCCGACCATCCTGCACGACATCGTGCCCGCCCCCGCCGGCACCCCGCCGGCGGACGGGATGCCCCTGCCGGAGCGCCGCGCCGTCGAGCAGTTCCTGTACGAGCAGGCCCTGAAGCCGTGGGCGGCCGGCGCTGCGGAGTCCCGCATGCGCGAAGTCGGGCGCGTCGAGCGCCACGTCGGCATCAGCCTCAACGCGCTGATCGACCGGCAGCAGTTGCAACTCGGCGAGTACCTCAACCGGCAGGTCGAGGGCCAGACGGTGGCCGGCCTGGACGGGCTGATCGCGCAGGCGGAGCAGCACCTCGACGACCTGAACGGCCGCCTCGAGAGTCGCCAGCGGGAACTCGAACTCGAGCGGCACTGTTCGGTCGCGGACATCACTCGCGTCGGCCGCGCGTTGGTGCTGCCACACCCGGACCGGGCCAGCCCGCAACTGGCCCCGATGGTGCGCGACGACGAGGTCGAGCGGATCGCCGTTGCCGAGGCGACCCGCCACGAGGAAGCCCGCGGTTGGGTCGTGGAGAGCGTCGAGTCCGAGAACCGGGGCTTCGACCTGATCAGCCGCCGACCGCACCCAGAAGACCCGCTGACGTTCCTCGAGGTCCGGTTCCTGGAAGTGAAGGGCCGGGCCGGCGTCGGCGTGGTCGCCCTGAGCGAGAACGAGTACCGCACCGCCCAGCGCCTGAAGGGCGACTATTGGCTGTATGTCGTGTTCAACTGCGCGGGCACGCCGGAGCTGCACGCCATCCAGGACCCGGCCCGCCTCGGCTGGAAGCCGGTGATGGCGGTCGAACATTACCAGATCAGCGCACCGTCACTGCTCCAAGCGGAAAAGGGTGGTTGATGCCCAAAGACTTTCACGAACTCCGCGACCCGATTCACAACTTCATTCGCATCGAATCCGGTGAACGGAAAATCCTCGACAGCCGGCCGTTTCAGAGGCTGCGTCACGTCCACCAACTGGCGATGACGTACCTCGTCTATCCCGGCGCGACTCACCGCAGGTTCGAGCACTCTCTCGGCGTGATGGAGTTGGCCGGTCGGGTCTTCGATGTCGTCACGACTCCGAACAACCTCCACTCCGACACCGCTCGGGAAGTTGTGCCGCGAACCGATCTCGCTTATTGGCGGAGGGTGATTCGGATGGCGGCGCTGTGCCACGACATCGGCCACCTGCCGTTCTCGCACGCCGCCGAGAAAGAGTTGCTGCCCGAAGGTTGGAACCACGAGCGCCTTACGGATGAACTCGTCTTGGGCGTTGAGATGGAGCCGCTTTGGGGCGAGATCAAAGTCCAAGCCAAGGATGTCGCCAAGCTGGCCTTGGGGCCGAAGAAGTTCGGGCCGAAAGAGCACAGGCTGGAGAGTTTCACTCCTTGGGAGGCGATCCTTTCGGAGATCATCGTCGGCGACGCCTTCGGAGTGGACCGGATGGATTACCTGCTCCGAGACTCTTACCACGCCGGTGTCGCCTACGGTAAGTTCGACCACTACCGCCTGATCGACACGCTGCGAATCCTGCCCCACAACCAAACCGGCGAAGCCACGCTCGGGATCGAGTCGGGCGGCCTCCACTCCGCCGAGGCCCTCCTGCTCGCCCGCTACTTCATGTACACGCAGTTGTATTTCCACCCCGTTCGCCGAATCTACGACTTCCATTTACTGGAGTTTCTCAAGCAGTGGCTCCCGGAAGGCCGATTCAACACTGACGTGACACAGCACCTCGCTATGACGGACAATGAGGTTAACTCGGCGATGCTCGCGGCCGCCTACGACCCGAGCAAACCGGGTCACGCCCACGCTAAAGCGGTGTTCTGCCGGGACCACTTCAGACTGGTCTACGAGCGGAACCCGAACGACAGTCAGGTGAACCCGAAGGCTACCGCGGCCGTCGCGGCGTTTTTGGAAGGCGAGCTCGGGATCGCCAGTGTACACTCATTCATATACGCGGAGAAAAGCAAGCGGACCGACTTCCCCGTTCGGCTCGCGAGCGGCATCGTGTCGAGCCTCGACGTTTCGACAGTCCTCCCGAATATCCCCGTGGTCATGGCCGAGTTCGTTTACGTCGCCGGGGAGAAGCGGTCGTCGGCCGCCGACCTGCTCAAGTGCCGCATCGCCGACATCGTTAAGCCCCGCAAAGAGGATGAGACATGAACGACACCCAACGCGAGGTTCTGGTGCTCGATTTCGTGCGCCGCTTCAAGGATAAGGGGAGTTGGTGTGGGGAAACGCACATCCAGAAGTCTATGTACTTCCTCCAGGAATTCATGAACGTCCCGTTAGACCTTAACTACATCTTTTACAAGCACGGGCCGTATTCGTTCGACCTTAACGACCTGCTCACCGCGCTCCGAGGCAACGGCCTTGTAGAAATCCGCTCCCACGCCCCTTATGGCCCGCACCTCCACGCTACCGCTTCGGCCGCAGGGTACCTCGCGCTCTACTCGGTCACGATTGCCCGCTACCAGGCGGCTATGGATTTCGTCGCCGAGAAACTTGCGCAGAAGAACGTCGCTGAACTCGAACGGCTTTCGACAGCCCTTTACGTCCGTCTCCAGTCGCCCAATGGCGCGCACGCCGAACTCGCCGAGGAAATGAACAAGTTGAAACCTCACGTCGGCATCCACGACGCACTAGAAGCCCTCCAACAAGTCGAGGCGTTTAAAGCGGAGCTAGTCACACCCCTGGTTGCATGAAGCACCCACGTCTCCTGGCCACTTGTTGGACTCGATCTCCCCGTCGCACTCGCCTCAGAGCGAGTCTGCCATATACCTGTCCCGACTACGACGCGGGCGACGAGTTCTTATCTAACCCCACTGGAAAAGCACTCCCGCCACTGCCGTAAATGCCCTATTGGCATGGGTTTACGGGTTTGCTTCTTATCCAAACGGCGAAAAGATCTGGACAAATGAACCTCCCCAAGCGGCTCATCGAAGTTGACCTCCCCATCGCCCGCATCTCGGCCCACGCCCGGCGCGAAAAGTCGATCCGCCACGGCCACATCTCCACGCTGCACATCTGGTGGGCGCGGCGGCCGCTGGCGGCGTGCCGGGCCGTCATTTGCGCGTCGCTCTGGCCCGACCCTGCTGATGCCCTCTGCCCCCAGGCGTTCCGCGACGCCGCCGTCCGGTGCCTCGTCGCCTTCGCCCGGCGGGTCAACCCGCAGCGGATCAGCGACGAGAAACGGCAGTTGCAGGCGACGCTCTCGCCCGAGGGGCGTGCCCGCTGGGAGATGTTCGCCGAGAATAACCCGCCGCTCGACCCGACGGATCCGGCCCACCAGAACGTCCTGCGGTTCGCCCTGCTCGACTTCATCGCCGACTTCGCCAACTGGGACAACTCGACCGTCCCCGCCTACCTCGACACGAGCCGCTCACTCACCCAGGCGGCCCACGAGGCCCTCGGCGGCGAGCCGGGCACGCGGCCGCTGGTCGTCGATCCGTTCGCCGGCGGCGGCAGCATCCCGCTCGAAGCCCTGCGCGTCGGGGCGGATGCCTTCGCCAGCGATTTGAACCCCGTAGCCGTGCTGCTGAACAAGGTGGTGCTGGAGTACATCCCGAAGTACGGCCAGAAGCTCGCCGACGAGGTCCGCAAGTGGGGCCAGTGGGTTAAGGACGAGGCCGAGAAGGAGCTAGCCGAGTTCTACCCCAAGGACCCCGATGGCGCGACGCCGATCGCCTACCTGTGGGCGCGAACGATCCGCTGCGAAGGGCCAGGTTGCGGGGCCGAAGTGCCGCTGATGCGCTCGCTGTGGCTGGCGAAGAAGGCGACCAAGTCGGTCGCACTGCGAATCGTGCCGAACCCGGCGGCGAAGCGCGTGGACTTTGAGATCATTCCCGACGCCAAGACGAGCGAAGTCGGCGATGGGATGGTGAAGCGCGGTTCGGCAAACTGCTCGTGCTGCGGCTATACGACGCCAGTCACAAGCGTTCGAGAACAACTCAAAAAGCGCAGAGGGGGGTCCGGAGACGCGAGAATGTTTTGCGTTGTCACGACCCGATCGAGTGCACAGGGGAGGTTTTACCGCCTCCCAAATCAACATGACATCGAGATAGTGCATAAAGCTTCGGCAGAGTTGGAAAGGCGTAAAAAAGCCCATGCGGGAACGCTAAGTCTTGTCCCGGATGAGGTTATTTCATCGAACGAGTTACGACGCATTAGCGTCCCAATTTATGGAATGAGGTCTTGGGGCGACTTATTCACACCGCGACAATTGTTGGGCTTAACAGCTTTGGCAAAGCTCATCAGGCAGGCAGGCGAACAACTTAACAAACTGCATGATCGTGACTTCGCTGAAGCAGTGCAAGCCATGTTGACAATGGCCTTGGGCAAACAGACTGACCTTGGGAATACACTTTGTAGGTGGGAGCCGGTAGCGCAATGTCCACGACAACTTTTCGGTCGCCAGGCGATCGGTATGGTCTGGGACTTCGGAGAAGGGATTGCGATCGGAGAGTCCAGCGGGTCATGGCTGGTTCAAGTTGAGCGAACCCAACTTATTCTAACTGCAATTGGCAACGACTGGCAATGCGGGCATAGTAAGCAAGCTTCGGCAACTAATCACTCACTTCCTGACGGTTCGGCGTCTGCCCTGATAACCGATCCTCCCTATTACGATGCCGTACCATACGCATATCTCTCGGACTTTTTTATGTCTGGATGCGACGAACGCTGATAAAAACTTATCCGAACCTGTTCCGCGACGAGTGCGTTCCCAAAGATGCCGAGATTGTTGTTGATCGTGCTCACCAGCTTAGTCAATCGACAAAAGGTATCAAGTTTTACGAACGAGAATTGCAGAAGGCGTTCGCCGAAAGTCGGCGGGTGTTGCGTCCTGACGGCATCGGCACCATCGTTTTCGCCAGCAAGTCTACCGCGAGTTGGGAAGCGATTTTGAAGGCAGTTGTTGACGCGGGCTGGGTGATTACAGGTTCATGGCCCATCGACACGGAAATGGAGACTCGTATCTCAGCGCAAGGTCAGGCGCGCCTCGCATCGTCCGTCCACCTCGTCTGTCGCCCCCGTATCGGTGATGACACCGGCGACTGGCGCGACGTGCTCGCGGAACTTCCCGTGCGGATGCACGAGTGGATGCCGCGGCTGGCTAGCGAGGGCGTCGTCGGTGCGGACGCCATCTTCGCTTGCCTCGGGCCGGCCCTCGAAATCTTCTCCCGGTACGCTCGGGTCGAGAAGGCCAACGGCGACGCGGTGCCGCTTAAGGAGTACCTCGAACACGTCTGGGCGACCGTGTCGAAGGAGGCCCTGTCGGTCATCTTCCGCGACGCCGACGCCACCGGCCTCGAACCCGACGCCCGGCTGACGGCCATGTGGCTGTGGACGGTGGGCGGCGGAAAGCCGGCTCACCCCAGAGCCGCCGAGGACACCGAGGAAGACCGAGACGATGGCAGTGAATCGGAGTCTGAGGAGGACAAGCCGGCGGGCAAGGCGGTAGCGGCGGGGTTCGGGCTGGAGTTCGACGCGGCCCGCAAGATCGCACAGGGGTTGGGCATCCACCTGGAGAAGTCCGAGTCGATCGTCGAGGTGAAGGGCGACAAGGCCCGGCTGCTCGCCGTAGCGGAGCGGACCAGGCACCTCTTCGGCAAGGCGACGGCCGACGGCCCGGTGGCGAAGAAACCCAAGGCGAAGGCGAAGTCGAAGCAGATGACGATGTTCGCCGAACTCGAGGAGGTCGAGACGACGGCCGGCGGCTGGCAGGAACTGCGCGGCCCGTCGCCCGGCACGACGGTCCTCGACCGCCTGCACCAGTCGATGATCCTCTTCGGGGCGCAGCGCGGGGAACTCCTGAAGCGCTTCCTGGTCGAGGACGGCGTCGGCAAGGACGCCCGCTTCTGGAAGCTTGCGCAGTCCCTGGCCGCCTTGTACCCGACCGGCACCGACGAGCGCCGCTGGGTCGAGGGGGTGCTGGCGCGGAAGAAAGGGCTGGGCCTGTAGGCCGAGCAGCCCGTCCCGAAGCAGTTTCGCGGCGGCAAGAGAGGCCTGGGCCTGTAGAACGACTGGCGGACGGGCCGCCCGACCCACGACCCGACGGGAGCGACCGATGGCCAAGCTGAAGCCCTGGTACGACGTGGTCGAGCTGCGCGAGGACCTGCGGGACAACCGCCCGCTGGACGCGTCGGAGTTCGCCATCCACCTCGACCAGATCCGGGACGGCCGCGCGCCGAAGGACTACACCGACCCGCAGCGCTTCTTCGACCGCACCTACGTCACCGGCAGCCTGCTCGACCTCGCGTCGCAGGTGGTGCGGCGGCTCTCCGGGGTCCAGGTCGAGACCTCGGCCGTGTTCAACATGGCCACGCAGTTCGGCGGCGGAAAGTCGCACTCGCTGACGGCGCTGTACCACTTGGCGAGGCACGGCGAGAAGGCGAAGTCCTGGAGCGGCGTCGATCGCATCCTCCGCAAGGCCGAGGTCAAGGCCGTGCCCGAGGCGGCGGTCGCGGTGTTCATGGGCAAGGACTTCGACTCGCTGCAGGGCCGCGGCGGCGGCACCGAGCCGGTGCGCAAGACGCCGTGGGGCGAGATCGCCTGGCAACTCGGCGGCGCGGAGTCGCTGGCAGTCCTGGAGCAGCACGAGCGCGAGTTCATCGAGCCGAAGGGGGACGCGATCCGGGCGATGCTGCCGAAGGGCCGGCCGGTGCTGATCCTCATGGACGAGATCATCAGCTACGCGAGCACCTACCGCAAGAAGGGCTACGGCGACCGGCTCTACAACTTCCTCGACTGCCTTGCCGAGACGGCGCGCGGCGAGCAGAACGTGGCGGTCGTGGTCTCGGTCCCGGCGTCCGAGTTGGAGTACACGAGCGACGACGAGGCGGACGAGGCCCGGTTCAAGAAGATGCTCGACCGCCTCGGCCGGGCGATCCTGATGTCGGCGAACAACGAGATGGGCGAGATCATCCGCCGCCGGCTGTTCGCCTGGGGCGGCGTCTCGGACGACGCCAAGCGGACGGCGGCCGCCTACGCCGAGTGGGCCGTCGAGCACGCCCAGGTGCTGTCGGGCGTCGACGCGGAGACGGTCCGCGACCAGTTCCTGACGGCGTACCCGTTCCACCCGTCGGTGCTGTCGGTGTTCGAGCGGAAGTGGCAGAGCGTCCCCGGCTTCCAGCGGACGCGCGGTGTCCTCCGCCTGCTCGCTTTGTGGGTGGCGCACAACCACCAGGACGAACACCGCAAGGCGACGCGCGAGCCGCTGATCACCCTGGGGCTCGCCCCGCTCGACAACCCGACGTTCCGGGCGGCCGTCTTCAAGCAACTCGGCAGCGACGGCCTGGAGATCCCGGTGACGACGGACATCGTCGGCAAGGCGTCGGCCCACTCCGTCCGCCTCGACCAACTCGCCAACGCCACGGTAGGGCGGGGCCAGTTGCACCGCAAGGTGGCGACGGCGATCTTCTTCGAGTCGAACGGCGGGATGAGCCAGGGGAAGGCCGACGCCTCGATCCCCGAAATCAAGACCGACATCTTCGGGCCGGACACGAACTTGGCCGACCTCGATAACGTCCTCGAGGCCCTGGCGACGACGTGCTACTACCTCAACTGGGACCGCAACCGCTACCGCTTCGGTCTGTCGCCCAACCTGAACCAAATCCTCGTGAGCCGGCGCGGCGCGGTGCCGGCGAAGGCGATCGAGGAGCGCGTCCGCCAGCAGACGCAAAAGCTGTTCGACAAGCACTCCGTGGACGGCTCGAAGCAGATCGACCGCAAGTACTCGCCGGCCCGCAGCAACGACGTGCCCAACCGCGCGATGCTCACGCTCGTCGTCTTGGGGTTAGACGCGCAGGCCGGGGAGGAGCCAACCAACGACCTTATGGAGTCCGTCGTCCGGGACTGCGGGGCGAGCGGCCGCACGTACAAGTCGGCGCTCATCTTCGCGGTGCCGGACGCGGGGGACGCCGTACGGGAGGCGGCGCGGAACGCACTGGCCTGGGAAGACATCGACGACGACGAAGACACCAAGAAGAGGATCGACGACGGGCAGAAGGGCCTCCTGACGCGCAACCTCAAGAACGCGCAGCGCGATCTGGACGAGGCAATTTTCCGCACCTACCGCCACGTCTACCTGCTGGGGAAGGACAACAAGCTCCGGGCCATCGACCTCGGGCAGATCACGTCGAGTTCGGCCGGCAGCATCGTCGAGTTGATCCTGCGGGAGCTGCAGCGTTGCGAAGAGATCACCGACGGCGTCAGCCCGGCGAAGCTCGTCAAATACTGGCCGCCGGCCCTGGTCGAGTGGTCCACGAAGGCGGTGCGCGACGCGTTCTACTCTTCCCCCCAGCTCGCCCGGCTTTTGAACCCCAACTCCATCAAGCGCACCATCAGCGACGGCGTCACGCAGGGGCTCCTCGCGGTCGCGAGCAAAGACGCCAACGGCCGCGTCAAGCTGGAGAAGTTCAAGGAGAGCCTCACCGAAGCGGAGGTAGAGGTTTCAGATGAGGTGTTCGTCCTGAAGGCCGACGACGCTCAGAAGCTCCAGGAACCACCGCGACTCACGACACTTGCGATCCGGCCCGAGCACCCGGTGATCACGCCCGGTGACGAGGTCGCGTTCCTCTGCTCGGCCGTGGACCAGTACGGCCAACCGATCGCACCTGCCGCAGTGAATTGGACAGTGAGCAGCGGGAGCATCACGCCCGAGGGCGTCTATTCGGCCGGCCCGACCGGGGGGCTGCACAGCGTCCGGGCGACTGCGGGGGGCCACGAGGCGACTACTGACGTTCGAGTCAACACGGACAAACCAGAACCCGAGGGGGCGGAGGGGGATCAACCCGCCGCGAAACCCGGTAAGCAAACCCTGCGATGGCGCGGGACAGTCCCACCTCAAAAGTGGATGAACTTCTACACCAAGGTGTTGACTCGCTTCGCCTCGTCGCCCGACCTCAAACTCGAAGTCTGCTTCGAGATCGCACTCGAAAGCGAGCAGGCCCAATCGAGGCTCAACGAGACGTTTTCCGGTCTCAAAGAGCTGGGTCTCGCCGATACGACGTCCCTAACTTGAGCCATTCTCGCAACTGACAAATTGAGTGGCAGTCTCAGCCCGGTGGCGACCGAATTTTGGCTCTTCATCCTGGAATGGCGAGTGCGAGAATTACAAGCGCGGCAGTCGGCTGAGCGAGGACAGCATCGACGTGTTCACCGTCATGGCCAACGAGAGCTACGGGTCGTTCGTCGCGGGGTTGCATAGGCCGTTGGCCGCCGAGTCCGGCGACGCCGAGGCAGGGAAGTTGCGGGTCACATACCCGCGGGAGAAGTCGGTGGTAGTGTGCAAGTCGCTTGCCCAGGTGCCGCCGGATTTCATCGCGCGGGGGGACAAAATCCGCTAGACGACTCGCAATCCAGTGACGTTGGACACGCCGAAGCTCGTCGCCGGGTTCATGACGACGCTCGACGCTCTGACGGTGTCACAGCCGCAGGTGGTGACGCGGGCGCGACTCCACGTGCAAGCGGACGGCTGGAGCGGGCAGGGGTTTGTGGCCTTGCAGATGAGCGCCGCGAAGACTCTCGCAGCGCTCGACGGCCACTCCCCGGCCACTCCCCGCTGCCGGACCTCGTGGCCGCCGTCTTGCCCGCGTTGGGCCTGGTACTCGGCCGTCAACTGGCCCAGGCCGTTGTACGCCCGCTGGACTTGGCTCACGACGGTGCCGCCCGTGGCCGCCGAGTAGTTGGCGAGCAGGTACGCGTTCCCCTGGCCGTCGTAGTCGGTGTGGACGCGGCGCACGGCCCCGTCCACGCTCACGCCCAAGAGCGTCACCGCGTCGTCCGTCACCCGGCCGAGGACGTCGTAGCTCGCCGCGTGCGTCGTCCCGTTGCGGTCGGTCGCGGTGAGCGGCTGGCCGACCGCGTTCACGGTCGCCGTCTCCTGCTGCGCGGCGCTCGCCGCCCCCGTCGCCGGGTCGGGCCACCGCGTCGCCCCCACGATGTCGTTCGAGTTGACGCCGCTGCCGGTGGCGACCGTCACGCCGTACACCCACTGCGTCGTCTGCCCCCCCCCGCCGGCCAGCCGGGCCGTCAGGCCCGTCATCCCGGCGGGACCGTAGGCGTACTCGGTCGTCTTGTCGTCCAGGTTCGACGGCACCCCGTCCACGTAGTTCTCGACGGTCTTCACCGTCCGACCCCGTGCGTCATAGGAAGTCCGCGACTTCAGCCCCCGCGGGTCGGTCGCCTCGAACGCCCAGCCCGCCGCGTCGTAACTGACGCTCGACACCAGGGCCGTGTCGGACCGTGCCGGCACCGTACCCGGCCGCACGTAGGCGACCCCGCCGTTGGTGCCGACCTCGACGGCGTCCGTCGCCCGGTCGGCCAGGTCGTAGTAGGTCGCCGAGTAACTGACGCGGGCTTTCGGGGCCGCCGTCGGCGTGCCGAGCGCCCCGGTCGCCGCCTCGTCGTGGAAGCGGTCCCGCCGCGTGTTCAGGGTCGCGTTACCGTTGGCGTCGTACGTGGTCTCCGACTGCGACAGCACGGCGTCCCCGGTCACGTTCCCCGCCGCCGCCCAGGTGCCCGCCGCGCCCGGGGCCGGGTCGCCCCCGCCGTCGGTCGCGTAACTCGCCGCCGCCCGGCCGAGCGAGTCGTAGGCCGTCTTCCGCACCAGGCCGCCGGGGGCGAGCGTCTTCAGGGTGAGTCCGCGCAGGTCGAACCAGACGCTCCCCGTCAGCGCCGCGGTGCTCACCGCCCCGGTCGCCGGATCGACGCCGAACGTCCGGGTCTGGTACGCCCGGCCCAGCTCGTCGTAGGCCGTCGCCGATTGCGCCCGCAACAGTCCGGCCGCCGGGGCGACCGGCACGCCGGCGGTCGTCGTGACCGTCACGGCGTCGCCGTCGTACACCCGCGTCTGGACGACTTCGCCCAGGTTGTCGTAGTCGGCGTACGAGATCGGCCGGTTGACCGCCGCCGACTCGGTCGCCTCGACGCCGGCCTTGACCGCCACCGCCCGGTCCCGCCAGTCGAACCAGGTCTGCGTCACCCGCGGCGCGGCACCCCCGCCTGGGAAGTCGGTCACCTTGGAGCGGTCGCCGTCGCCGACCCCGCCGCCGTCGTACTCGAACTCGCGGACTTTGGTCATCCCCGCCGGGTTGGCGGGTGACCAGTAGCCGACCGCCGGGGTGTCGTTGGTGCCGACCCACTGGCTCACCGCCCGCCCCTGGCCGTCGCTGTAGGTGCGGGCGATCGTCCCCGCCGCCGAGCGGGTGCGGTTCGGCCGCCCCTGCTTGTCGAAGTCCTGGGTCGTGCGGTCGAAGTTCGTCCCCTCGACGCCGAGCGTCGTCGCGGTCGTGTACGTCAGCCCGGTCAGGTTGAAGTAGGCGTCGCTCGACACGGTCTGGCCGGCGGCGTTGCGGTACGCCCGCGACAAGCTCTGGACGCCGCCCACCGCCTCCGTCCCGTCCGGCCGGCCCGCCGTCAGGTGCGGGGCGGCCGACATCGTCAGCGACTCGGCGTACCCGCCCGGGCGGTCGTCGCGGCTCACCGCGGTCGGCCCGGTCGGCGCGTTCGCCGTCGCGTCCCACCCGGCGTAGGTCCGGACCTCGTGGTTCGCGTCGTTGTACACCGTGTACGTCGCGTGCCCGAGCGGGTCGGTCGCCGCCGTCGCCCGGCCCAGGCCGTCCACCTCGTAGGTGGTCTTGAGGTGCAGCCCGCCGCCCGCCGGCATCGTCCACCCGGCCGGCAGGCCCGTGAAGTCCGCCGTGAGTGCCGTGTTCACGTCGGCGATCGACGTCACGGCCGCCCCGGTGGCCGCGTCGTAGGCGGTGTAGCCGAGGAACCCCGCCGCGTCCTTCGACCACGCCGGCCGGCCGGCCGCGTCGTAGGCGGTGACCGCCGCCGCGGCCGCGTTCGGGCCGTTCTCGGCCGTCGTCACCGTCGGCAGCGTCGTCGTCACCGTCGCGGGTTGCGCGGTACTCCCCTGCCACGTGTAGGCGTAGCTCGTCGTCTCGGCCCCCGTCCCGTCGGCGTTGCGGTAGCGGGTGTCGCTCGCCGGGACGAACGTCTGCCCGTCGCCCGCGGTCGCATACGTCCGCGTCTCCTGCGGGACCGGCGGGCCGCCCGTCCCCTGCGAGAGCGACACCCCGCCCAGGAACCCGGCCGGCGCGCCCCCGGTCCCGTACGCGTACGCCGTCACCAGCCCCGCCGCCGCCCGCAGGTAGGTCGCCCCGCCCCCCGCGTACCCCACCAGGTCGTCCAGGGCCTCACTGTACCCCGACACCGCCGACGGCTGGGCGGCCAGCACCACCCGCCGCGACCCGTCGTACCGGTACGCCCACGCCCACTCCTGGCCCGTGGTGGCGTCCTTGTAGACCTTGAGCAGGATCGCGTTCGAGCCGCTCGCGTAGTACGTGGCCTGGTTCCCGTCCGGCTGCGTCTCCACCGTCTTGAGCGCCCACGAGTTCGGCAGCCGCGCGAACGGCTCGGCCCGCTGGGCGTACGCGTACGTGTAGGTGCCCTGGCCGCCGGAGCAGGCCGAGCAGCCCGCGCCCGCCGCCACCCGCTTCGTCACCCGGTACAGCGCGTCGTACTCCAGGTACGTGTCGGCGTACGGGGCCACCTGGGCGTCGGTCAGCGCGCCGACGCCCGTGCCCAGGTCGGCCACCAGCCGCGCGTAGGCGGCCGGCCCGAAGGCGTACTTCAGCCCGCCCGCCGCGTACATGCTGCCGTAGTAGCGGTTGTAGCTCGTCTCCAGCGCCGCCCCGGCCGCGTCCCTCACCACCGCCAGCACGACCTGGCCCGAGCTGCCGCCCGACCCGAGCGTGTAGGCCACCGACCGCACCGTGGACCACGCCCCGCCGCCGACCTGCCGCCGCAGCGTCGCCGTGTTGGCGGCGTAGTCCCGGACGATCGACTCCGTCACCGCCGTCGATCCGGTCCCCTGCGTCGTCTGCGTCTCGGTCGGCCGGCCGCTGCCGTCGGAGCCGACGACGGCGGTCGTCGCCCCGCCCGGGGCGGCCGCCTGCTTCAGCCGCCCGGCCAGCCCGGCCGTCGCGTTCGCGGCGTTGAAGTCCCAGAAGGTGTACCGGTACCCCCGGCCGTCGGTGACGGCGATCAGCCCGTTGGCGGCGTCCTCGGTCAGCGTGTACGCCTCGCCGAAGCGGGGGCGGAACGTCGGAACCTCGGGGGCGGCCCAGTTCGTGTAGGCCGTGTTGATTGGAACTGCGAACTCTGGTAAAGCCCCGGCCGGACACTGGGCAACCGGGGGGAGCAGGATGCGTCGCCACGAGATCTCCGACGACAACTGGACGAGGATTGAGCACCTCTTGCCGGGTCGGCCGGGAGGGCACGGGGGGGTTGCCAAGGACAACCGCGGGTTCGTCAACGCCGTCTGGTACGTCGCGAAGACGGGCATCCCCTGGCGGGATTTGCCCGACCGGTTCGGCAAGTGGGACACCGCGTTCCATCGGTTCAATGCGTGGTGCAAGACGGGCGTCTGGCGGCGGGTGTTCGAGGCCGTCCGGGACCCCGACCTGGAGTGGCTGATGATCGACTCGACCGTGATCCGCGCGCACCACCACGCCGCGGGGATGAACGGGGGGGCGGACGACCAGGACCTGGGGCGGTCGCGGGGCGGGTTCGGGACGAAGGTCCACTTGGCCGTGGAATCGCTCGGCTTGCCGCTGGAAATCGTGTTGAGTCCGGGCCAGGACGCGGACATCACGCACGCCCCGGCGCTGCTCGGGGACCACGAGCCGGAGGCCGTGCTGGGGGACAAGGGGTACGACAGCGACGCGTTCGCGGCGGCGGTCGAGGCCCGCGGGGCGGCGGTGGTGATCCCGCCGCGGTCGAACCGGAAGACGCCGCGGGCGTACGACGCGGTGGTGTACAAGGAGCGGAACAAGGTCGAGCGGTGCATCAACCGGTTGAAGCAGTTCCGGCGGGTGGCGACGCGGTACGAGAAGACCTCGCGAAACTTCTTGGGGATGGCGCTGTTTGCCGCGATCACACTCTGGCTAAAATAAGAACGTAAATAGTCCAGCCTTCAATCAACA
>JAYTUC010000230.1:0-4894 GCA_043744775.1 Fimbriiglobus sp.
TCTCCAGCAAGACGGCCTTGAGCGGGGTGCCGCCGTAGGCCGTGTCGGTGAAACCCTCCTCGGGCCGCGTCAAATCGACGGGGACGACGCGGTCGGCGAGGCCGGCGAAGAGGGCGGCTTGCTCGCGGACTAGCCGGGGGAAGTCGGGAGGCAGGCCCGTTTCGTCGGCGAACTTCGGGGCCGCGGTCACGTCCACCGGGTACGGCTGCGGGTGCTGCTGCTGCGGGAACGCCTCGTGCAAACACGTCAGCAGCAGCACGACGGGGCGGCTCGGGCGGGCGCGGCGGATCGTGGCGAGGCTCGCGCGCAGGGGGCCGGTGGCGAAGTCCTTGAGCCGCACGGTGACGAGGACCAGGTGCGCCTGGGGGTCGAGCGTGGCGATGTCTTCGCCGGCGTCGTAGCCCGGCTCGTCCACGCCGCGGGTGTCGAGGAAGGTCAACACGGGGTCGGCGGGCGTCGGGAAGGGGAAGCGGCGCGAGGTGCGCGTGCAGGGGCGGAAGCCGTTGCCGACCTCGGCGTCGGTCGCCCCGGTGAGGAACTTCACGAGGCTCGTCTTGCCGGACTGCGTCTTGCCGAAGAGCCACAGCACGGGCGCGGGGGTCTTCCGGCGCAGCTCGTCGAGCTTGAGGCGCAACTCGGCCGGGTCGATGGGCGAGGCCTCCGGCGGCGGCTTGAGCAGCCACTCGCGTAACGCCGACCACCGCTTCCGCAACGACGACTGTTCCACGCTTCGACCCCTGGGTTACTGTCCGGGATACGATACGACAGGCGGGCGGGGGACGGAAGTCCCCCGAGGGTTCCGCGGGCGGGGCGTACTCGGGGGACTCTCGTCCCCCGCCCGCCCGCGCCGTAAGATGAAGAACTTGCCCGCCCCCGCGCACCTCAGGAAGAACGCCATGCCGGAATGGTTACGCTTCGCCCTCGGCAGCGACGACCTGCTCCCGCCCGTGACGACCATCATCACGCGCATGGCCATCGCGCTGCTGTGCGGGCTGAGCGTCTCGGCGCTGTACCGGGCGACCCTCGGCCGCGGCCGCAAGAACCTGCGCACCCTGCCGACCACCTTGGTGCTGCTCGCGGTGCTGATCGCGGTCGTGACGCTGGTCATCGGCAACAACGTCGCGCGGGCGTTCGGCCTGGTGGGTGCCCTGTCGATCGTGCGCTTCCGCACCGTCGTCGATGACACCGGCGACATCTCGTTCGTCATCTTCGCGGTGACCCTCGGGATGGCGGTGGGGTCGGGCTGCACGATCATCGCCGTGATCGCGCTGCCGTCGGTCGCACTCGCCACACTCATCATGTCGCACTTCGACATCCGAGCCATGTCCACCCTTCCGGTCGTGCTGGTCGTACGCTGCAGCAGCGGCCTCGACCCCAGTGTCCTGCTGGCCCCGGCGTTCGCCGCGCACGCAATGACGCAGTCGCTGACCGCGCTCGAGACGACCTCGAAGGGGTCGTCGCTGGAGGCGAAGTTCTCCGTGCGGCTGCGGGACCCGAATGCGCTGCTGCCGTTCCTGAACGACGTGACGAAGGTCGAGGGCGTCAAGGAGGCGGAGTTGAAGCAGCCGAGTTGACGCCCGAGTCACCCCGCGAGGTCTTGCCGCACGGCCGACCACAGGTCGTCGATGGTCTTGAGCGCCGCGGTCTGGAGCATCCCGCGCGGCACCATCTTGAGCAGCCCGCCCAACTCCACCAAGTCGCCCGTCCAGCGCACTTGCGTGCCGGCGGGGTGGGGGGTCAGGGTGAGGTGGGCCTCCATCGTGGACGAACTGCCGACGCCGGTGCTGACGATCCGGTACGAGACGGCCGCGTCGGGCGTGCGGGCTAAGACGGTGGCGGTCGTGTCGAGGGTGCCGGCCATGAAGGCGAACCGGGGGCGGACCTTCCAACTCGCCTCGTCGGCGCTCTCGGCGGTGATCTGGTGCTCCGGCAAGGCTCGGGCGAGCCGTGCGGGGTCCGCCAAGTAGGCGAAGACGGCCGCCGGGCCGCCGGGGAGTTGCTCGGTCCCTTCAAAATGCAGCATCGTTCGCCTCCGGGTGTGGGCGAGGAGTGGTATTGTACGACCGGCCGACCCCGGCGGAGTTCGGGGGCCGGCGCGGGCTTCGGAAAAAATAACTGCCGGGGCAGGCGAGACGCGCCGGATTGCGGTTCCTATCGTGGTGGGGAATCCTGCGGGACCCCTTGTGGCGTACCGACGACCCCGGCTCCCCGTGTTCTTGCCTCGGAGTGTGTCCTATTCCCTCTTTGCTGACCAACCGCGGCGGCTCGCCGGTCGCCGAACTCGATCGCCCCCTGACCAGCCGGCGTCCCGCCCCCGCCGAAGCCCCCCCGGCCGCCTTACCGGCCGACGGCTCCGGCGAACACCCCCGGCCCAAAGTCTTACGCACCGTCGCCTCTGCGCTGACGGCCGTCGCCTTCCTGGGCCTGCACCTGTCGGCGCTGTCGGTCTTCTTCGTCGAGTTCCACTGGTGGGCCGTGGCGCTGTTCGTGGGCATCTACGTCGCCCGCGGCTTCGGCATCACGGCCGGCTACCACCGCTACTTCGCCCACCGCGCCTTCAAGACGAGCCGCTGGTTCCAGTTCGTGCTGGGCTGCCTCGGGGCGTCGGCCCTGCAGCGTGGCCCCGTCTGGTGGGCCGGGCACCACCGCACGCACCACAAGCACTCCGACGACGCGGAAGACCCGCACTCGCCGGTCGTCGGCACGGTCTGGTGGTCGCACGTCGGCTGGGTGCTGTCGAACCGCTTCAACGGCACCGAGTGGGGCCTCATGAAGGACTTCAAGAAGTACCCCGAGTTGAAGTACCTCGAGAAGTTCGACCTGATCCCCGGCGTCTTGCTCGGCCTCGCCTGCCTGGCCCTGACCGGTTGGACCGGCTTCGCCTGGGGCTTCTGCCTGGGCACCGTCGCCTTGTACCACGGGACGTTCCTGGTGAACTCGCTGTGCCACCTGGTCGGCACCCGCCGCTTCTCGACCGACGACCACAGCCGCAACAACTGGTTCGTCGCGATCGTCACCTTGGGCGAGGGCTGGCACAACAACCACCACCACTACCCGTCGTCGGCGCGGCAGGGCTTCAAGTGGTGGGAGTACGACTTCAGCTACTACTGCCTCAAGGTGCTGAGCTGGGTCGGGATCGTTTGGGATCTGCGTGAGCCGACGCCCCGCGCGCTGGCGGCCAAGACGCTGTAACCCACGGGTCGTGACTGCGAGCCGGAAGCGTCATCGCCCGGAGTCCTTCGACGCGACGAGCGCTCGGAAGACTCCGGGCGATGACGCTTCCGGCTCGCCTCTGGAGCTTTGGCCGATATGGTACACGAATGACCATCGCCCTGGACGACCCTTCGCTTTACCTCAACCGCGAACTGAGCTGGCTCCAGTTCAACCGCCGCGTCCTCGACGAGGCCCGCGACCCCACGGTCCCGCTCCTGGAGCGCGTCAAGTTCCTGGCGATCTTCAGCGCGAATCTCGACGAATTCTTCATGGTCCGCGTCGGCGGGCTGCAGCAGAAGGTCCTCGGCGGTAGCAACCGCGGCTCGATGGGCGACAAGATGCGCCCGCGCGAGAACCTCGAGCGCATCCGGGAGGTCGTCGCCGAACTCGTCGAGTCGCAGTACCGCTGCTGGCTCGACGAGGTCAAGCCGGCCCTGCGCGAGCAACGCATCATCCTGCGCGGCGAGAAGGACCTGACGCCCGAGCACCGCAAATTCGTCCAGGAGATGTTCCGCGCCCAAATCTTCCCCGTCCTGACGCCGCTGGCGGTCGATCCGGGCCACCCGTTCCCGCACCTGGCCAACAAGTCGCTGAACATCGCCGTCGTCTTGCGCCGCCCCGGCGAGCCGGACTTGCTGTTCGCCGTCGTGCAGGTGCCGCCGCTGCGGCCGCGCCTCGTCGAGCTGCCGCTGGACCTCGACCGGCCCAAGAACGGCATCGCGCTCTTGGCCCTCGAAACCGTGATCCGGCTGCACCTCGGCGACCTGTTCCACGGCATGGAGATCGTCGAGTCGGTCTGCTTCCGGGTGACGCGCGACAGCGAGTTCGAGTTGGAGGAGGAGGAAGTCGATGACCTGCTGCGGGCCATCGAGGAGAACGTCAAGCAGCGCCGCCGCGGCCACCCGGTGCGCCTGGAAATCGAGGGGACCGCGCCGCCCGCCGTCGAGCAGTTCCTGACCGCGGCGCTCGACATCCTGCCCGAAGACGTGACGCGGGTGCCGAGCGAACTCGACCTGACACTCCTGTTCCAGGTCCACGCCTTGCCGGGGTTCACCGCGTTGCGCGACCCGGCGGTGCTGCCGACGCTGGTCAAGGAATTCCCCACGCCGCAGGGCATGTGGGCCGCGATCCGGGCGCGGGACATCCTGGTGCACCACCCCTACGAGTCGTTCAAGCACGTCGTCGATTTCATCGAGGCCGCGGCCGACGACGACAACGTCCACGCCATCAAGCAGACGCTCTACCGCACCAGCAGCGACAGCCCCATCGTCAAGGCGTTGCAGCGCGCCGCCGACCGCGGCAAGCAGGTCACCGCCGTCATCGAGTTGAAAGCGCGGCTCGACGAGGAGCGCAACATCCTCTGGGCGAAGGAACTCGAGAAGTCCGGCGTCCACGTCGTCTACGGCTTCATCGGCCTCAAAACGCACTGCAAGGTGGCGCTCGTGGTCCGCAAGGAGGAGAACGGCACGATGCGCCGCTACGTCCACCTCGGCACGGGGAATTACAACCCGCAGACGGCGCGGACGTACACCGACCTCGGCCTGTTCACGGCCAACCCGCGCATCGCCGACGACGCGACCTTGCTGTTCAACTACCTGACCGGGTACGCCGTCGGCCCGCAGTGGCAGAAGCTGATCGTCGCCCCGACGCGGTTGCAGCCGTTCATGCTCGAAAAGATCGA
>JAYTUC010000231.1:0-4882 GCA_043744775.1 Fimbriiglobus sp.
CACGAGATCATCGGCATGCAGACGCTCGACGCGACCTTCCTGCTCGACGGCGGCACCGACTCGCTGCGGGCGTCGCTCGAAGCCCTGAAGAGTTCGGCCGAGAAGGCGGTCCACGAGGGCTACCACGTCTTGTGCGTCACCGACAAGGAGGCGGCCCGCCGCGGCGTCGCGCCGATCCCGTCGCTGATGGCCTTGGGGGCGGTCCACAACCACCTCTGCAAGCGCGGCCTGCGCGACCGCTGCTCGCTGATCGTGCAGGCCGGGGACATCCAGGAGGGCCACGACATCGCCGTGCTCGTCGCCTTCGGGGCCGACGCCGTCCACCCGTATCTGATGCTACGCCTTGTCAAGGACGGTCTGACCTGGAAGCACGCCGAGACGAAGCAGGAGCAGCACCTCGAACCGCACGACGCGCTGCGGAACCTGTTCTACGCCCTCGAAGACGGGTTGCTGAAGATCATCTCGAAGATGGGCATCACGACCATCGAAGGCTACCGCGGGGCGATGCTCTTCGAGGCGGTCGGCTTCGGCCCGGAGTTGATGCACTACCTCGGCGACTTCCCCAGCCGCATCGGCGGATTGACTTTGGCCGACCTCGTGGACGACGCCAAGTGGCGCGTGCAGAAGGCCGAGGCGATGGCAGCCAAGGCCGACCCGCTCGCCTCGAACCGCGACTATCACGCTTATAACGGCAAGGTGCGCAGCGCCTTGCGCGACGCCGTCAAGGAGGCGCACCCGGAGCCGGAGGGCGACGGCTGGGGCGGCGAAATGGCCTACACCGCCCCGCCCGTCGATCGCGACGCCAACTTGCTCACGCAGGTCGAGGTCAAGTTCGAGAACTTCTCGAACATGGTCAAGACCCGGCCGCCGACGGTGCTGCGCGACCTGTTCCAGATCAAGAAGACCGGCCTGCCGCCGCTCACCGCGCACGACGTGCAATCGACCGGCGACCTGATCCGCGACCACTTCCGCGGCTCGGCGATGTCCCACGGGGCGCTCACGGGGGCCTCGCACATGACGATCGCCGCGGCCTGCAACGAGTTGGGCACGCTGTCGAACTCCGGCGAGGGCGGCGAGGCCCGCTGGCGCAACGACATCCCTGCCCGCGCCTGGGGCGAGTTCTGGTCGAAGGTCACCAAGCAGCGCCAGGAGCGGCCCGAGATTTACGCGATTGACCCGCACGGTGACCTCAAGAAGAGCCGCTTCCGCAGCCGCATCCGGCAAGTGGCGTCGGGCCGCTTCGGCGTCGATGCCGAGTACCTCATCAACGCCGACGAGCTGCAGATCAAGATGGCCCAGGGGGCGAAGCCCGGCGAGGGCGGCCAGCTCATGGGCAAGAAGGTGACCGCCGAGATCGCCGAGATCCGCTTCGCCAAGCCGGGGACGGACCTCATCAGCCCGCCACCGCACCACGACATCTACTCCATCGAAGACCTGGCGCAACTGATTCACGACCTCAAGGCCGTCAACCCCGGCAAGCCGGTGTCGGTCAAGCTCGTCGCCGTGGACAACATCGGCACCATCGCCGTCGGCGTCGCCAAGGCCGGGGCCGACGTGATCGAGATCGACGGCATCGACGGCGGCACCGGGGCCGCGATGGTGTCGTCGAAGGAGCACGCCGGGTTGCCGAGCGAGATGGGCCTGGCCGAGGCGCACCAGGCGCTCGTCGTCAACGGCATCCGCACGCGGGTCAAGCTGCGCGTCGGCGGCGGCATCAAGAACGGCTACGACGTGGTCAAGTACGCGCTGTTCGGCGCGGACCAGTTCAGCTTCGGGCAGGGTTTGATGGTGTCGGTCGGCTGCATCGTGTGCAAGTCGTGCCACATCCCGAAGTGCCCGACGGGCATCACCGGGTCGCCGGAGATTTTCAAGGGCCACCCGGAACACACCAAGGCGTACCTGCACGCC
Source organism: Fimbriiglobus sp. (assembly GCA_043744775.1). Lineage (GTDB taxonomy): Bacteria > Planctomycetota > Planctomycetia > Gemmatales > Gemmataceae > Fimbriiglobus. The sequence continues at coordinate 1,909 of JAYTUC010000231.1, forward strand.
GTCGCCGAGGAGACCCGCGGGATCCTCGCCGAGATGGGCTATACCCGCCTCGACGAGTTGACCGGCCGCAGCGACTTGTTGGAGAAGCGCACTGACCCCGGCGTGAAGGGCCGCGTGTCGTCGGTGGACGTGCGGAAGTTCATTCGCCCCGACATGGCGCTGCACAACCTCGCGCAAAACTTCCCGCAACTCGGCAGCGTGTCGGCGGCGTGCGGCGTCCCCGGCACGTCGCTCAACGCGCGGATGCTCTCGGCCGTGGCCGACGCGATCGACGTGGCGCAAACCTCGTCGAACACGTTCCGCATCCGCAACTCCGACCGCAGCGTCGGGGCGACGGTCGCGGGGCAAATTGCGAAGCTGTACGGCCGCGAGGGGATGCCCAACGGCAAGAAGATTCAGTTCCGCTTCGAGGGCGAGGCGGGCCAGAGCTTCGGCGCGTGGTGCATCGACGGCCTCGACCTCGAACTGCACGGCTTCGCCCAGGACGGCGTCGCGAAGGGCATCTCCGGCGGCAACGTCGTGGTGACGCTCGACTACGCCACCAGCGACTTCGGCGGCGAGTTGCAGTCAGTCGCCGGCAACAACATCGCCTACGGGGCGACCGGCGGCAGCGTCTTCATCGGCGGCCGCGCCGGGCACCGGCTGGGTATCCGCAACTCTGGGGCGACAATCGTCGCTGAGGCGGCCGGCAAGTACGCCTGCGAGTACATGACCCGCGGCCGGGTGCTGATCCTGGGGCCGATCGAGAACGAGATCGGCTCCGGCATGACGGGTGGCGAACTTTTCGTCTTCGACCCCAAGAACGAGACGCCGGCGAAGTTGCACTCGAAGTCGGTCGCGGTCATCGACTGCAACTACACCGACTACGAGTGGATCCACCCGCTGATCTCGAAGTACTTCGCCCGCACGCAGTCGCGGCAGGCCGACCACATCCTCAAGAACTGGGCCGACATCCGCCGCTCGCGCCGCCTGCGGAAAGTGCTGCCGCTGGCCGTCGCCCGCGCGATGGAAGACTTCAAGACGGTCGGGACCAACGCGGGGTAATCTCCACTTTGCTCAAATACGACCGCGGGCGTGGCTTGGTCGAGCCACGCCCGCGGCTGTTGAGCCTACTCCGGCACCACGTCGGCACGCATCACCCCCGCGGCACCACTTTTTATTCATTTCCGTTGACGCCCAAACAGGCTTCTGTTACCGTCATGGCAACACCTCTTTGCTCACGGCTCGTGGTGCGGGCGGATTTACCCGTCAACTCATCTCCGATTTCGAGGACTCTCCTATGTCCGAATTCCGACGGGCTCGCTCGGCGTTCACGCTGATCGAGTTGCTGGTGGTGATCGCCATCATCGCCATCCTCATCGGCCTGCTGTTGCCGGCGGTGCAGAAGGTCCGCGAGGCGGCGGCGCGCATGACCTGCTCGAACAACCTGAAGCAGATCGGCATCGCCTGCCACAGCTACCACGACACCGTAACGAAGTTGCCCTCGGGCTACCTCTACGACGGCACCAACGGCCGCCCGGCTTTCGGCTGGGCGGTCCTGATCCTGCCGCACCTGGAGCAAGCCAACCTGTACACGCAACTCAACCCGATCGCCGCCCCGCTCTACACGCAGTACGTGAGCGGGGCACCTGCCGCGACCCAGACGCTGTTGCAGACGAAGATCAAGGGCTACCGCTGCCCGTCCGACACCGGCCCCGACACGGCGACGAGTGTCCAGTTCGGCAGCAACAACTTCTTTAATGTTGCCTTGTCGAATTACGTCGGCTGCGCCGGCTGGAGCACGCCTTACCCCATCAAAGCAGACGACTCCGGCGGCGTGCTGTACGGCAACAGTCAGATCCGGCTGACGGACATCACGGACGGAACGACGAACACGATCCTGGCGTCCGAGCGCCGCTTCCGCAACGACCACGCCTCGACCTGGGTCGGCGTCGGCGCGAATGACAACTACGGCAACCAGGACACGCTCCGCACCCTGTTCCGGGCCGGCTTCACGATGAACTTCAACTACATCGCCGCGGGTATGCCGCAAAACGCCGGCAAAGGCTGGTCGAGCGAACACACCGGCGGCGTCAATATCGTGTTGGCGGACGGTTCGGTGCGCTTTATACGGGACACGACCAACGCGACTACGATCCTCAACCCGATGTGCTTGCGGAGCGACGGCATCGTGTTCGAGCTGCCGTAACTGCCCGCGACTGTACCAAACACCCGAACGCCGTTCGCCCCGCTTACCACCTCCCACAAGGCCATCGATGACCGTCTCAAAAGTCTGGAAGCTCCGGGCGGCGTGCCTCGCCGTCGCCTTGTCGGTCGCCGGTTGCGGTGCCGGCGGTTTGCAAGACGTGACCGGTAAGGTTACGTTCGACGGCAAGCCGGTGGCCGGGTTGGAGGTTCGCTTCGAGCCGGTCGATCCGACAATTGGCACGACGGCCATCGGGTACACCGTAGCCGACGGCACGTATCGGTTGCACTACCCAGGTGACAAGACGGGCGCGCCCGCCGGCGAGTACAAGGTTTCGATCGGGGGTGGCGACACGGACGGCGAGACCGGGAAGCGCGTCCGCGTCCCCGCGAAGTACAACACGGCCACGGAACTCAAGGCGACCGTAAAATCCGGTAGCAACACCTTCAACTTCGACACGACGAGCAAGTAACGCCCCAGGGTAGTTCCCGGCGAGAGCATAACTCCGGCGAGCCGGAACGCGTCAGCGTCCGGAGTCTGCTGACCTGCTTTGAAAAAGTAGTCCTCACCGTTCGGCGTGAGGAGTCTCGGGGCGTCGCCTTGTGATCAAGGGTACTCGCAAACTCACGGACCAGTTCGCGGCCGTTCGACTGTGGCCCGGTGTTTTCACGCGCGAATTCAACCGATAAAACCCGCGAAAAATGCAGCAGAATCCCATAGATCAGCCAGCCCAGCGTGAGCATGGCCCCCCACGAGAGATGGCTCCAAAGCAGGTTCCCCCAGAGCAAT
>JAYTUC010000232.1:0-113062 GCA_043744775.1 Fimbriiglobus sp.
GTCTTCAACGCCGCCGGCGACTGTATTGAAGACCCGCTCGTGATGCTCATCGAGCACTACGCCGACGCGAAATCGACCGCCAGCAAGACTGAAAGCCTCGGCGAGACGGTCGAAGAACGCCTGCGCCAGGCGATCATCCAGGGTCGCCGGGAGACGCTCGTCGTTGACCTCGACTTCGCCCGCGAGACGTACACGCCCATCGACATCATCAACAAAATTCTCCTCGCCGGCATGAAGGTCGTGGGGGACCTGTTCGGCGCGGGCCAGATGCAGTTGCCGTTCGTGTTGCAGTCCGCGGAGGTGATGAAAATCTCCGTCGCGCACTTGCAACAGTTCATGACCAAGGCCGACGGCCAGGAGAAGGGCCGCATTGTCCTGGCCACCGTCAAAGGCGATGTCCACGACATCGGCAAGAACCTCGTCGATATCATTCTCACTAACAACGGCTACAAGGTCTACAACCTCGGCATCAAGCAGCCGGTCGAGAACATGATTGCCGAGTTGCAGAAGACGGGGGCCGACGCCATCGGCATGTCGGGGCTGTTGGTAAAATCGACCGTGATCATGAAGGAGGACCTGATCACGATGAACGAGCGTGGCCTGAACCCGCCGGTGATCCTGGGCGGGGCGGCGCTGAACCGCCGCTACGTCGAGCAGGACTTGCGGGCGATCTACAAGGGCCAACTCTTCTACGGCGAGGACGCCTTCGAGGGCCTGCGCGTCATGGACAGGCTCGCCCAGGAGAAGCGCATCGCCAGCCTCTCGCCGGCGATGGGCAAGTTGCAGGAGGGGGCCAGGATCACCGAGCAGGAGGAGGCCAAGAAGCGCGCCGGCGAGCGGGTTTCGGCCAACGGCAACGGCCACCACGACGCCTTCGCCGGCGAGGGCCTCCGCACGTCCGCCAGCACCGAGCGCTCGAAGGGCTTGCCGCACGCCCCGAGCCTGCCGACTCCGCCGTTCGTCGGCTCGAGGGTCTACACCGATTTCGACGTGGAGGAAGTTTTCGAGTTCATTAACGAGCGGACCCTGTTTAGCAGCCAGTGGCAGTTCACCAAGGCCAAGATGAAGCCGGCCGAGTACGAGAAACTGATGCAGGACACGGCGATCCCAACGTTGCGACGGCTCAAGAAGCAGTGTTTGGGCGAGGCCATCCTGAAGCCGGCGGCGGTGTGCGGCTACTACCCCGCCGCGTCCGACGGCAACAGCATCGTCATCTACGCCGCCGACCGCACGACCGAACTGCACCGCTTCGCCTTCCCGCGTCAGGACTTCGCCGACGGCCTGTGCCTCGCCGACTACCTCGAGCCGGCCGCCGGCGGCCGCGCGGTCGATAGCCTCGGCCTGTTCGCGGTCACGGCCGGCCAGTCCGTCAGCGAGGCGACGAAGCGGCTGTACGACGACGGCAAGTTCACCGACTACCTGTACCTGCACGGCCTGGGCGTGGAGTTCGCCGAGGCCCTGGCGGAGTGCTTCCACCGGCGGATGCGTGCCGAGTGGGGCATCCCGGACTCGCCGTCGGTCCCCGTCAACAAGCTGTTCAAGGGCCACTACCGCGGCCGCCGCTACGCCTTCGGCTACCCCGCCTGCCCGAACCTCGAGGACCAAACCGGCCTCTTCGAGCTGATCGACCCCGAGCGCATCGGCGTGACGCTCACCGAGCAATTCCTGCTGGAGCCGGAGCAGTCCACCACGGCGATCGTCTTCCACCACCCCGCGGCGAAATACTTCAACGTCAACCGCAGCGCGGAAGTCGTCGGGGCGGCGGAGTAAGAAAAACTGATCGACCGCAGAGGGCACATGAGGGCACATGAGAAAGGCAAAAACGAGGAGAGCTAAAACCGAGTCAACAGACTCCACACGCTCGTGAACCCCCCGGTGCCAGCCTACCACTACAAGGTTTTAGCTCTCCTCGTTTTTGCCTTTCTCATGTGCCCTCATGTGCCCTCTGCGGTGAATGGTATTTCTTGTGCCCAACCCCGACACCGCCATTCACATTGACAAGTTGCGCGTGCAGTACGGCCGCTTCGTCGCCGTCGATTCGCTGGAGTTGGAGATCCGCAAGGGCGAGTTATTCGGCCTGCTCGGCCCCAACGGCGCGGGCAAATCGACGACCATCCGCGTCCTCATCGGCCAGCGCCGGCCGACCTCCGGGGCGGTGCGGGTCCTCGGCCGCGACATCGTCCGCGAGTGGGCCGACGTCAAGCCGCTGTTCGGCTACGTGCCCGACCGCGAGAACCACTTCGAAGAGTTTACCGGCCGCCGCAACCTCGAGTTCTTCGCCGACCTCTACGGCGTGCCTCGGCTCCGAGTCCGCGACTGCCTGCGGCTCGTCGAACTCGACGAGGCGGGCGACACCGTCGTCGGCGCGTACAGCCTCGGCATGCGCCGCAAGCTCTTGCTGGCACGGGCGCTACTGCACGAACCGAAGGTGCTGTACCTCGACGAGCCGACGGCGAACCTCGACATCCACTCGGCCGAAGTGGTCCACCGTATTTTGCGCGAGCGGGTCGCGGCCGGGGCGACGGTGGTGCTCACGACGCACGACATGGGCGAGGTCGAGAAGATTTGCGACCGCGTCGGCATCGTCTGCAAGGGCAAGCTCGTGGCGCTCGACAGCCCGCTGAACTTACGCACAGCCCACACCGAGCGCAAGGCCGACGTGGTGGCGTCCGACGGCAGCCGCCGCACCTTCGACCTGACCGCCGACGCCGACCGCCAGGCGCTCGCGGAGGTGGTGCGTTCCGGGACCGCGGTGAGCCTCAAGACGCGCGAGTTCGACTTCCACGCGACCTTCCTGAAGCTCACCGGGCAGAGCTTCGACTGAGTCAGGGTCGCTATTTTTTGGGCGGCTCGGAAGGTAGCTTGATCACTTTACGTTGGTAGTGGTAGACGACGTAGCCCGACCCCGCCCCGGCGGAGAATTCCGTCGGCAGGCCCTTTTGGACGCGCGCCGCCGGGGCGTGTCGGAGGGAATTGTCGTGCAAGCAGAGGGTGAGGTTGTCGCCGTCGAGGCGGTAGATGCCTTCAAACCCGGCGTAAGACTGTCCGTCGGCGTCCTTGATGAAGACGTGGAAGAGGTCGCGTTGGCCGTACCGCGTCGGGCGGAGTACCCCCTGCCAGGAATTACCGACGCCGTTGATCTCGACCGTCAGGTCGTCGCGGACCCAGAGCCACCGCGTCGCCGCGTCGGTGATCGGCTTGCCGTCTCGCTCGCCGCCGGTGCATTCCCAGCGGCCCCCCCACAGCGGCAGGAGCCGCTTGGCCCGCGGCATCAGGTACATCGTGCTAGTCTCGCAATCGATCACCGCCGAATGCTCTTGAAGAAACCGAAGGCCGATCAAGCCGTCCAGAGCCGCCACTTCGGTGCCGCCGGTCTTCAAGTTAGCGTAAGACTCTTCGGTGTTTAACCCGCCGACATATTCCACCGATACCGGACCATCGGCGACGTATGGCGAGCCCTCGAACGCGACGCGATCGACCAGGCCGACCTCGGTCCTGGTTTCGGTAATCGACCTGGCCGACGCCTTCTCCGGAACAACACCTCCGAGGTTGATGCCGACCTTCTCGAGTGCCGGCAATCGTAGATAGACGCCATGTTGTGCCCCAGTATCGATACACAGCAGTAGTTTTTTGCTGTTGATGGTGACGCGTGCCAAATAGACTTCGGCCTTGTCGCCCTCGTTCTCTACGCTCCGGAGTAGGGGCACCGCGACGTACCCTTGCTTTCGAGCAGGAGGCCGAGTTCACTCGTCCGCACCGCGACCGGTTTCTCGACGCATGTCCCAGTTTCGGCGCGACAGAGTATTGCGGCCAATAGCAAGATCAGGCATCGAGTGCGAAAATCGATATTCATACATATTCACTCCCTTGAATTGGACTTGGCAGCATCCGTTCTACCAAGGAACGACAAACACAGTTGGGCGACGAGTCACTGCCCGAACGGGCAATGACTAATACGGGCGGGGGTTTTGCGGATCGACCGCGATGGGAGCGATGGGCCTCCACGGCATCCGTTGCGCCGGGGATGGGTTCGCTGGGAACCTGGGGTCTGCGGGTTGATTCGGATCGGTGGGGCGACCTCGCAGGATGTCGTAGAGGCCAGGAATACCGATGGGGCCGACGCCGCCGCCCGTCGGGTTCGACCCTGGGTTGTACGGGAGGGGTTCTGACATCTCCTGGTTGCCTGTTCGCGGGGCGATTTCCCCGCGGAAGAAAAATTACCAAACCCGCCCGGCAGGCGTCAATTAGTTTCCGGTAATTTTTACAAGCCTTCACCCGCCTCCAGCTAATCCGCCTACGAGGGGATCGCCCCGGCGTGCTCGCAGGTCCGCGCGGCGTACTCGCAGGCGAAGCGCAAACACTCGCGCGGGGCGACGCCGGCCAGGGTCTTGACCGTCATCGCTGCGGCGAAGGCGTCGCCGGCCCCGACCGTATCGACGACCGCCGCCGGGGACGCCGGCTGCCGCTCGACGACGCCGCGCGAGCGCCACTCCGCCCCCCGCTCGCCGAGGGTGAGCCAAAGCACGTCGAACTCGCCGGGGTGCGTGACCGCCACGGTCGCCAGCTCCACGTCGGTCATCTTGACGACGGTCGCCAGGTCGAGGCTCGCCCGCAACATCGCCGCATCGACGCGCGGCTGCCGCAAGTTCGCGTCGAAGACCCTTACCCGCCCGGCCGCCGCCAGTCGCCGCACGACCCCGGCCGACGCGCCACGCTGGGCCAGGGTGCCGAACTGCACCGCGGCCGGGGTCAGGGCGTCGAGTTCGGGCGTCCAGGCGAGGTGGTCCCAAGCGACGTTGTCGGCGACGGCGTAGGTCGGCACGCCGGCGGCGTCAAGGCTCACCCGCACGGTCCCCGTAGGGTACGGCACCGTCTGGATCAGGCCGTCGGATACGCCACGGCCGCGGACGAACTCGCGCAACTCACGGCCGAGTTCGTCGTCGCCGACGGCACTCACCACTTGGGCGGGGTGTCCGAGGGCGCGGCAGTGGTAGGCGAAATTGAAGGGCGAGCCGCCGGCGACCTTGCGGCCGTCGGGGTACAGGTCCCAGAGGAGTTCGCCGACGCCGAGGATGGTGTCCATCGACCGGCTCCGGGGAAGGCGAGGACGGGCGGGAGCGGTCAACGGAAAAGCCCCGGCGATTGTGGTCGCCGGGGCTTCGTTGTTAGTCGTGAGTCGTAAGTTAGTAGCGGCCGCCGCCGCCACCGCTGCTGCGGCCACCGCCGCCGCCGCCGTAACCGCCGCCACCACCGCCGCCGCCACCGTAGCCGCCGCCGCCGCCGCCGCTGCGACCGCCGCCGCCACTGCTGCCGCCGCCGCCGCCGTAACCGCCGCCGCCGCCACCGCCGCCACCGCGGCTTTCACGGGGCTTGGCTTCGTTCACGGTCAGGGCGCGGCCGTCGAGGTCGCGGCCGTTCAGAGCGTCGATGGCGGCTTGGCCACCTTCGCTCATCTCGACGAAGGCGAACCCGCGGGGACGGCCGGTTTCCCGATCCATCACCAGCGACGCTTTGGTCACGGTGCCGAACTGCGAGAACAGTTGGCGAAGTGTGTCTTCCGTCGTCGAGAACGCCATGTTCCCGACATACAAATTCATAGCCATGCGAATCTCAAGTGAGCTATTCTAGAAGCCGAGACGGCCAGGCGGCCATGATCGTAGAGTGCGGTTAGCTCATCCGCGTACTTGCGAGCATGATAACGCCTGCTACGCCTGGGGGGAACAGGAATCCCGGAAATCTTGCGAAACCCCAAAATAATTCCCGACGCCCCCCCCGCCCAACCGAGTCCGCCCCACGAAAACCAGCGCGCAACGCAGTTGGCGTAACGGATCATTTCGCCGTGGCGGGTGGCAGGCCCCGCTCGGAGCGAACCGCCAGGCACGCGCCGATGGCCCCCTAGACGTTCGCCACCGCCTCGTCGCGCGTAACACCTTGGCTGACGCAACCGGGGATCGCGGGGCACTCCGCGACCCACACCCCGTCCTCGTCCCGGTTCAGAGTGATCGGAAACTTCATGACGCCGCCTGGGCTTGGGGAGTCGGCCGGATTCGCTCCTGGCCGTTGGCGTTCAGTTTACCGAGAATTGCCGGAGAAGTGTCCCACCCCACTTGAGGTCGCCCCATGCCCGACGACGCGCCGCTCCCCCCGCCCCCGGCCCCGCCGCCGGAGCCGCTGATTACGCTCGACGAGTGGATCGCCGCGACGCAGGCGTGCTGTGGCGTTAACCACAACGACGACGAGACGCGTTAGTAGTCGTCGCCGGGCACGGTGCCGTCGTTGCGGCTGTGCAGCAGGAACCACGTCTTGACGCTCACGCTGTTGCGGACGAAGCGGACGCCGCCGTCGGCGAAGCCCACCAGGACGCCGCCGGTGTGCCGGCTCTTCGCCGTGACTTGCCAACTGCCGCAGCCGGGGCACGAACCCATGCCGAGGTCGTTGCGGTCGTCCGACCCCTGGATGTCGTCGCACCCGGAGCAGGAGAAGTTCGGCGACGGCGTGTCGCCGCGGCCGTTCGCCGCCGAGACGCTCGCGCCGGTCTGGCCCAGCGCCCACGTCCCGCGGATGTCGTTCTCGCTCGGCCCGATGCGCAGCTCGTCCACCAGGATCGTACTCGAAGTGCCGTCGGTGATGGCCGTAAACGGGAGGCCGCGGTTGACCGGCATGACGCCGCCGCCGGGGTAGTTCAGGCCGGCGTACAAGCTCTGGCCCGCGAAGTTCGGCGAGTTGTCGCCCATGACGCCGCCCGAGGAGACGATCGCCGCGTCGGTGCCGCCGGTCACCCAGAACATGCCCGGCCCGGCATTGCCGCCGTAGTTGCCGCGCGCCCAGCCGCCGCCGGCCCGCACGCATACGGTTTCGCCGCCCGTGTCCGAGGGGCAGCGGTACGCCTTCAGGTTGACGCCCCGCAGCGACCGCCAGCCGGCGTCGCCGGTGATCGGGTAGTTGGTCACGCTCGCGCTGACGCCGTTGAATAGGCTGCCTTGCTCGAGTTGCGGCAGGATCAGCACCGCCCAGTTGGGGCCGAAATTCTGGTTGAAGTCGGCGGGGTTCGTCACCGCCTTGTGCATCAGCACCGACGGCGGCAAGACCAAGTTGACGTCGTGGTAGGCGTGGCAGGCGATGCCGATCTGCTTCAAGTTGTTCGTGCAACTGATGCGGGCGGCGGCCTCCCGGACCTTCTGCACGGCCGGCAGTAACAGGCCGATCAGGATGGCGATGATGGCGATGACCACCAGCAACTCGATGAGGGTGAACCCCGGCCGAGGGGCGGGCGTTCGGGGCGGCGCGTGGACCATGACGGAGGACTCCCGAGAAGAGAAGGGTGGTCGGCCAACGAAAAGGCGAAGAACAGCGGGGCGGACCGGGCGGCGCTAACCCTCATCATCGCTAAGGCGTCGGACCGGCACAAGGCAATTCACCGACGACACTGATTAGGGTGTCCCGCCGTGGCCGAGGCGGGCGGCGTAAGATGCCCCGCAACCTCCTCGGGGACCGGCCATGAGAACGCTGTCACTGCTCGCCGTGTTGCTGGCCGCGTCGCCGGCGCTGGCGCACCCGCTGCCGAACTTGCGCTTCGACCGCGTCGTGCATGTCCGCGTCGGCGGGGCGGGGGTCAGCGTCAAGTACGCGCTCGAACTCAACGACTGGACGATGGCGATCGACGGCAACCGCGTGCTCAAGCCCGAGGACGTGGCCGGGCTGACGGGGCCGCTCGCCTACGCCAAGGTCTACGCCGCGCGCAAGGCCCCGCTGATCGCCGACAACCTGCGGGCGACGATGGGCGGCGGCGGGCTGACGTTCCGCGTGCAGAAGGCCGAGGTCGAGCCGGACCGCGACCACTTGCGCTTGCGCTTGCAGTTCTTCGCGGAGCTGCCGGCCGGCGGCGGGGCGTTCGCCTTCGAGGACCAGAACTTCGAGGACCTGGCCGGGCAAATCACCCTGACGCTCGACGCCGCCAGCCCCGACATCGACCTCGGCGACGTGGTTGAGCCGAGCGACTTGCGCGGCAAGGCGTCCGTCGAGTACCAGCCCGGCGACGACCGGCGCGCGCGGCGCGTCTCAGCCACCGTTACGCAAACTGCCCTGCCCGTCGCGCCGACGGAGTTGGCCGTCGTACCGACGGAGTTGGCCGTCGCGCCCCTCACGTTGACGGGGGACTTGCGGGAGCGCGGCGTCGCGGCGCTGTTCGACCACGACCTCGGCTTCGGGCTGCTGCTGCTGCTGTGCGTGGGGTTCGGGGCGGCGCACGCCTTCACGCCGGGGCACGGCAAGACGATGGTCGCCGCCTACCTCGTCGGCGAGCGCGGCACCGTGGCGCACGCCGTCGTCCTGGGAATCACGACGACGCTCACACACACCGGCAGCGTGATCCTGGTCGCCGGGCTGTTCCGCGCCGCCTACGGGGACGCGCCGCCGGCGCTCGCCCAGGCGTGGCTCGGCGTCGTCGGCGGGCTGCTGATCGCCGGCGTCGGCTTCTGGCTGTTCGTCCAGCGGCTGACCGGCCGCGCCGACCACGTCCACCTGTTCACGGAGTCCCCGGCGTCGGCCCGCCGGCAGGGCTGGGCGCGCGTGGTCTTGCTCGGCATCGGCGGCGGCATCGTGCCGTGCTACGACGCCGTGCTGATATTTTTGCTCGCGGCCAACCGCGGGCGGCTCGGGGCGAGCCTGCCGATGCTCTTGGCGTTCAGCGTCGGGCTGGCGGCGGTGCTGGTCGCGCTGGGGGTCGGGGTGGTCTACGCCAGCCGCGCCGGGGGCCGGCGCTTCGCCGAACGGCGGTGGTTTCGGTATCTTCCCGTCGCCAGCGCGTTCGCGCTCATGGCCCTGGGGCTGTGGTTCTTGCGCGACGCCTGGCAGGGCCTCGCCGCCGCCTCGGCCGCGCCGTAACTGATCGTCCCCCGCGGGTGACTTGAATGCCCGTGACCGTCACCGAGTTGGACGCCTACCAGGTGCGCGTGCCGTTGCGCCGGCCGGTGCGGCACGCCTCGCATGTGCGGCGCGAGAGCGACAACCTCGTGGTGCGCTGCCGGCTGTCGGACGGCAGCGTCGGCTGGGGCGAGGGCGTGCCGCGCGACTACGTCACCGGCGAGACGATCTACTCGGCGCTCGCGCTGCTGAAGCGCACGGCCTGGGCGTTACCGGGCTGCGTGAGCTTCGCCGAGGCGGTCACGCTCGCGGAACACTTCGCCTTGCCGGACGTGCCGGGGGACGACCGCGGGTGTTTGTCGAACGCCGCGCGGTGCGCGGTCGAGCTGGCCCTGCTCGACGCCTTCGGCCGCAGCTTCGGCGAGCCGCTGATGAACGCCACGAAGCTCGTCGCCCCGGAGCTGTACCTGCCGCGCGAGGTCGTGCGCTACGACGGCATCATCCTGTCGGCGAAGGGCTGGAAGGCCCGCGTGGCGACCCTCGGCCAGCGGCTGTACGGCCTCAAGCAACTCAAGGTGAAGGTCGGCATCCGCGGCCAGGACGACGCGAGGCGGCTGCGCGTGATCCGCCGCGTCGCCGGGCCGGGGATCGACCTGCGCGTGGACGCCAACGAGGCGTGGCCGGCCGCGGAGTGCGTCGAGCGCATTCTGGCCCTCGGCCCCGCCGACGTGAGTTCCGTCGAGCAGCCGGTGGCCCACGAGGAGGTGGCCTGCCTCGGCGAAGTCCGCCGGCGCGTCACGACGCCGATCATGCTCGACGAGTCGCTGTGCTCGATGACGGATGCCGAGCGAGCCGTCGCCGGAGGCTGGTGCGACCGCTTCAACCTGCGGCTCTCGAAGTGCGGCGGCTTCGTGCGGACCCTGCGGCTGGCGGCCTACGCGGCGGCCCACGGGGTCGGCTACCAGCTCGGCTGCCAGGTCGGCGAGACGGGCATCCTCTCCGCGGCCGGCCGGCACTTCGCCACGAGCGTGACGGGCATCCGCTACCTCGAAGGCAGCTACGACCGCCGGCTGGTGCTCGACGCGCTGACGTGCGAGGACATCACCTTCGGCCGCGGCGGCTTGGCCCCGATGCTGACCGGCTCCGGCCTGGGCGTGACGATCGACCCCGACCGCGTCGCCGCCCACGCCACCCGCCGCGAGAGCCTCCTTGGCGCGTAATTTCGTCACCTCCGACGGCTACGACTTCGCCTGGGACGAGTTCGCGCCGCCGGGTGAAGCGCGCGGGCGCATCGTCGTCGTCCACGGCATCCGCTCGCACGCCGGCTGGTACGCCGGGAGTTGCGCGAAGCTCGCCGCCGCCGGCTACGAGGTCTGCTTCCTCGAACGGCGCGGGGCCGGCCGCAACACGGTCGCCCGCGGCGACGCCCCCGGCTTCCGCCGCTTGCGCCAAGACATCGTCGAGTTCCTGGCGTCGCGGCCGCCGCGGCCGACGCACCTGATGGGCATCTCGTGGGGCGGCAAGTTGGCCCTCGCGGCGTCGGCGGTGACGCCGGTGGCGTCGCTGGTCCTCGTCGCCCCCGGCTTCGTGCCGCGCGTCCGCACAACGTTGCGCGAGCGATTGCGGTTCACCGCGGCGCGGCTGTTCCACCCCACGAAGCTCTTCGGCGTGCCGCTGAACGCCCCGGAACTGTTCACCCGCGACCCGGCGTGGCAGGCGTACTTGCGGACCAACCCGCACGACACCCACCGGGCGACGGCGCGCTTCTTCGTCGGGAGTGCCGCGCTCGACCTCCGCCTACGCCGGACGCCGAACCCCACGCCGACGCTGACGCTCTTGGCCGGCGACGACCGCGTGATCGACAACGCCGCGACGCGGGCCTTCGCGGCGAAGTTCGCGCACCCGGCGAGCCGCGTGGTGGAGTACGCCGGGTTGGCGCACACGCTGGAGTTCGAGGACCGGGCGTTGGCGTTCGTGGACGACATCCTGACGTGGCTGGCGGCGGTAGAATGATTCAGGCGAGCCGGAAGCGTTAGCGCCCGGAGTGCTTGCGCCAACGGTCGGCGCGGGGAACTCCGGGCGCTAACGCTTCCGGCTCGCCAAAACATCGTTTCAAACGGAGGTCCACCGCGATGGGCATGCAAGACTTCAACCGCGCCCAGCAGGGCATCATCAAGCGCTACTACCAGAACATCGACAGTATCCAGCTCCAGCGCCTCGCCGAACTCGCGGGGGAACTGTACCTCGCCGAGGGCAAGAAACTCGAGCGCACCTGGAAGGCCGTCGCGGCGACGCTGGAGAAGCTCGAAATCCCGGCGACGCGCGTCGCGCACATCCTCAAGGAGGCGAAGCCCGAACTCGTCGCCGGGGTCGTCAAGGAGTTGAGCGCCGCCGCGTGAACCTGGCGAAACGTAAGGCCGAATTTACGCCGCCTTCACCGGGACTTTACGGGCACCCGTTACCTTGGGCCTACCTGACTCGTCGGGCCGCGGGCAGTCCGCGGCGCGGCGGGCGGGGCACAAGGAGTCTCCCGATGCGTGGCATTCTGCTGGCGATGGTGGCGATGGCGATGGTCGGCTTCGCGATGGCCCACGCGGCCGACGGCGAGGAGAAGGTGCCGCTCGACAAGCTGCCCAAGGCGATCACGGACGCCGTGACGAAGCGCTTCCCCAAGGCCAAGATGGTCTCGGCGGCCACCGAACTCGAAGACAAGGTCAAGGTTTACGAGGTGACGATTCAGGAGGGCGAGGTCAAGACCGACGTGACCCTCACGACCGAAGGCGTCATCACCGGCTTCGAGTCGTCGCTCGCCGTCGCCGACCTGCCCAAGCCGATCCGCGACGCGGTCGCCGCGAAGTACCCCCAGGGCAAGATGAAGAGCGCCGAGACCGTCACGAAGGTCAAGGACGGCAAGGAGACGATGGAGTACTACGAAGTCATCGTCACCAGCGAGGGCAAGGACGTCGAAGTGCAGGTGCTCCCGACCGGCAAGATCAAGGCGGAGGAGAAGAAGCCGGCCGAGGAGAAGAAGGAAGTCAAGAAAGGCAAGTAGTCTCGACGGCGAGGTTCCGCGGGGGCGGGGCGACTGCGGTCGCGCCGGTCCCTGCGCCCTTGGCGCAGTCTGCGGGGGATCGGCCTCAGTTCCGGTGCGGGCCGCGCGGGCGTCAAATCGGGAAAATCGGGAGTTCGATAGCTTCTCCTCGCCTGAGCGTCTATACTCCCGAAAGAAGCGGTTTGCCCGCTTCGGCCGCGCGAACGAGTCGGCTCCCAATGCAATCCGTGACGAGGGCACTGTCGATGGCGACGGTGCGACGCCAGGCCCGCCGATGAGCGAACGACTCCCCGAGGCGGGGCCAGTCGGGACCGGCCCACGGCCGGACCGGGCCGGGGTCCCGGAGTGCCACGCCTGGTTCCCCGCCCTCGCGAACGCCGCCGCCCGCCCGCCCCGAACCCCGCCCGCGAGCCACTCCCTGACCACCCCCTTCGCCCCGGCCGCCGCCGTCGCCTGTGACGGCACCCCCGCGGAACTCGCCGCGTTGCGCGCCGCCGTCGCCTGCCCCGACGTGTACCTGCTCGACGCCTGCGCCGCCGACCAGCTCCGCCTCGCCGGCGAACTGGCCCGCGCCTGCCGGCAGCGCGGCGAGCGCGTCGTGCTGCTGACGGCCGAGTCGATCGACGCCGACAAGCTCATCGTCCGCCTGCGCGACGCGGGCGAAACGTCGCTACTGCGGGCGCTAGGCGCGGGCGAGCCGGCCAACCAACTGCCGTCGGCGAGTGCGGAGCGCGTCGGCCGGGTCCACGGCGAGGTCGCGGTCCAGCAAGTGCGCGTGAAGTTGCAAGCCGCGGCGCGCGAGTCGGCCGGCCGCGTGGCGGGCCTCGAAGCCGACGCGCCGGCGGGCGACCGGCGGGCGGAACTCCGGGCCGAGCGCGACCGCCAGGCGACGCCGCGAACCCCGCCGCCGCGTTTGGCCGAGGTCGCCGCGGAACTCCACGCCGCCGGCCAGTCCCACGCGCAGGCGGTCGCCGAACTCGCCGCGCTACAGCAGGCCGCCGAGGCGAAGAAGCCGGCCGGCTGGATGGCGAGCGTCAAGCGGCTGTTCGCCGCCGACGAGTCGCCCGCCGCCCCGCCCCCGCTGGCCGCCAAGGTCGCCGAAATCGAGGACCGCGTTGCTGTCCTGCGGCGCGAGGCCGACGAGTTGACGGCCGCCGAAGCCGCCGCCGAGGCGGCCCGCGTCGAAGCCCACGCTGACCTCGAAAGCCGCCTGCAACTCGCCGAGGCCGAGGTCATCGCGGCCGCGGCTGACCACGCCGCCCGCCTGGCCGACGCCCGCGCCGACGCCGAGCGCCACGCCGCGAGCCTGCGCCACTTCGAGGCCGACGCCCCCACGCTGGCCCGCCGGCTGATCGACGCCGCGGCCGTGGTCGTCGGCCCGGTCTCGGCACTGCGGGGCGACGCCGCCCTGCACGCCCCGGCCGCGTTCGACGTGGCGATCCTGACCGACGCGGAACTCCTGGGCGACGCCGAGTTGCACGCCGCCGACCTGCTCGCCGGCCGCCGCGTGCTGCTGGGCGACGCAAGTCCGGCGCACCCGCCGGGCTTCCGCAACGGCCGCACCCCGCCGGCCGGCCCCTTCGCCCGGCTGCTGCACCGCCACCACGCGCCGGGCCTGCACGTCGATCGCGGCCAGATGACGGCCCAACTGTTGCCGGTCGCCGCCGACGCCGCGTTGCACTGCGAGGCCCTCGCCGACCAGCCCGAAGTCGAGTTGCGCTTCCTGCGGGCGGGCGGGCTGCTGGCACAAGTCGCGTTCCCGCCGAACTTCGCCGTCGCCGCCGCCAAGGCGTTCCTGGCCCGCGAACTGGGGGCGCACTTCCTCCGCCTGGCCGCGCCGCCCGACTGGTCTGAGACTGACGACGCCGTCGAGGCCCGCGTCCCCGCCACGGCCCCCGGCGAGCGCGTCGAGTTGGGCGACGGCCTCGTCGAAGAAACGGCCGACGGCTGGACGGTCGGCTTGCGCTTCGACAAGTCGCACGGCTGGACGCTCGCGTCGGCCCAGGCCCGCCTGGCCGACCTCGCCCCGACGCCGCGTGCGGCCCGCCTGCCGCGGGTGTCGAAAGCCCCCGAGCCTTCGCCGGCGCGCCGCCCGGCGGGCGTGCGGGGTTAGCGACAAATCCGTCCACCGCAGAGAGCACATGAGGGCGCGGAGAAAGGCATTAAAGGCGAGCTGAAACCGAAACCGACCTCTCGCGAAGGCGCAAAAGAAGACCTAACTCCGGTTTTAACTCTCTAGGTTCTGGCCTTTCTCCGCGCCCTCATGTGCCCTCTGCGGTGGACGGATTTGTCCGCCCCGCCCCCCTGGAGTTCTCCGCAATGTTCACCGCCACGCTCGTCGCCGGCCTGCTGCTCGCCGCCCCGATCGCCCCCGACGACAAGGTTCCGGCCGCCAAGACGGCGATGCAGATCGGCCATATGGTCTACTTCAAGCTCAAGGACGCGACCCCCGCGGCGACGCTCAAACTCGTCGCGGCCTGCGACCAGTACCTCGAACCCCGCGCCGGCGTGCTCTACTACTCCGCCGGGGTCCGCGGCATCGACTTCAAGCGCGACGTGAACGACCTCGACTTCGACGTGGCGCTGCACCTCGTCTTCAAGGACAAGGCCAGCCACGACGCCTACGCGGTCCACCCCGAGCACCTGAAGTTCATCGAGGAGAACAGCGCGAACTGGACGAAGGTCCGCGTCTTCGACAGCGAACTGCCGCCGCGCAAGAAGCTGTAGCCGACGCTACGGCTGCGGTTCGAGCAGCCGCTGCAACTGCACGCGCGTGGCGTCGGTCGCCGGGTAGATCACCGGCCGCACCGGGTCGGCCGCCTCGTAGCCCGGCGAGCGCGGCAGGCCGACCACGCGGAAGGTCTTGCCGTCGCCGCCCAGGGGCAGCAAGTACAGGCCGGGGCCGGGGAACGACTTCGCCCCGGACGGCAACGCCTTCGGCAAATTTAGCACCGTGATGTTGCCACTCACGCCGTCGCCGCGGGCCACCTCGACGACGGTCGCGGTCGGCTTGGGTAGGCCGTCGTCGCCGACGCTGACCTCGGCGTAGACGAGGTGTGTGGCGTTGAGCAGTTGCGCGCGCGACAGCACCGGGTTGCCCTTCTGGGCCACGGCCACGGCGAGCCAGCTCAGCCAGGCGACGAAGGCGAGCAGGGCCACGGCGAAGCGGAGGCGGGCGAAGGTCATCGGGGGTTCTTTCGCGGGCGGGCCAGAACGATCTCGAAGCCGCTGGTCAGGGCCTCGGGGATGTCGAAGAGGTCGGCGAAGTCCTCGCGCTCGTCGCGGTCGGACTGGCTGAGCCGCTCGGCCTTGATGAGGTTGAACACGATCTCGCCGATGTCGTTGGTGGTGCGGATGCCCCAGTGGCGGAACACCACCGGGGCCATCATGCCGAACTCGCGCACGGCGAGGTTGGCCGCCCCGCGCGCGAGGTCGTGGCCGCCGACGTGGTAGTCGGCGTCGGGGTCGCCGCCCTCGTGCGGGCAGCGGCCGAGGCTGTCCTGCGTGAACTGGACCGCGTCGCAGAGGAATTCGTACGCCTCGTAGGCGTAGCGCGGGTCGCCGCGGACCACGTCCCAAATCTTGCCGTCCACTCGGTACTCCTTGCGGGCCACCCGGTCGCACGCCGCCGGATTCTCCCCGACCCGGCGACCGGCGTCAATCGCATCACGCCCACGCGACTACAGCCGCGTCAACACGTCCGCCAACGCCACCGGCAGCCGGCGGCCGTCCTCGAACTCGACCAGCACCCGGCGGGCGAGGATTTCCTGCGCCAGCACCCGGCCTTGCCCCGTACTCGTCACGACGCGGCTGCCGACGGCCGGCAACTGCTCCAGGAACTCCTCGTACACGTCCTGCTCGAACCGCAGGCAGCACTTCAATCGGCCGCACCGCCCGCTGATCTTGGTCGGGTCGAGGGTCGATTTCTGCAGCTTGGCCATCCGCATGCTGACCGGGGGCATCACCACCATGTGAGTATTGCAGCAGACCGGCCGGCCGCAATCCCCGTAGTCGGCGAGGAGCTTCGCTTCGTCGCGCACGCCGATCTGCCGGAGTTCGATGCGGGCGTGGAACTCGCGGGCCATGCTCTTGACGAGTTCGCGGAAATCGACCCGCACCTCGGAGAGGAAGTAGCCTACGACACGCTCGCCGCCGAAGAGGTGTTCGAGATCGACGAATTTCATCGCCAGGCGGTGCTCGCGGACCAGCTCCTCGGCCTTGGCGAACTCGCGCTTCTGGATGCCGACGAGGTCGGCGAGCCGCTTGCGGTCGTCCGGCCCGACGTGCCGCAGGACGTGCCCGCGCGTCGGCTCCGGCAGCGCCGCGACCATTTGCGGGGTGGCGGGGCAGAGGACTTCGCCGGCCTCGACGCCGCGGTCGGTCTTGAGGACGACGGTTTCGCCGCGTTTGAGGTAGAATTCGGCGGGGGCCGCGAACTCGCCGAGGAAGCGCATGACGCCGTGCCGCACCAGGAAGGTGGGCGAATTCGGCGGCGGGTTGGCGTGCGGCGGGTTCATCGGGGCATTGTAGCAAGCCGCCCGTCACTGCGCCGGCCGCCAGGCAAGGGCATCGTCTGCTGAAGCAGGAGAGTCCGGCGCGATCTCCCGCCCGGCGACGCATCCTTGCGGGCTGCCCCACAAGCGTTCAACGGTGCAACCGCTGGACTCCGCGGGGCCTACACCTTGCCCAGCACCAGGTCCACGACCCAGCAGCCCCGGACGTGGACGCCCGGCCCGCGGCAGTGGCCCAGGATGTCCTCGTCGTCGCACCCCGCGTCCTCGAGCGCGTCGGCCAGGACGGGCATGGCGGCGAAGTCCCGCCGGCCGTACATCTGCGCGGCGACGCCGACCGCGGCGTCCGTCCGCCACGCCGGGTCGAAGGCCACGGGACGGAACGGGTTGCCGAAGATGTCGCGGGCGAGAATTGCTTGTTCGGCAGTTTCTCGGTCAGCCGCAAGGACATCCGAGCCAAATGGGTGTTGCTCAGGGTCAAAGAAGAAATCTTTTTCTGGATCTCCAGCAACGATGTCTGCAACCGTCGTTGCAACCGAAGCGTTAAACTCAGGTATTGCCAATCTCCTCACCGCGTCGGTTAAGTTGTGAGTGAGTTTGGAAAGCTGCGGGCCTGTTTCCGTTGAACGATATAGCCTCTGATCAAAATCTGCGAAGTCGGCAGAGGTAGCTGCCGATTGTAGTTCTTCCCCGAACGCTTCATCGTCAGCGTAAGCCTCGGCGAGTTCCACAAGCGTCCGCGCCGCCGCTGCCATATTCAGTCGAGGCCATACCCGACGACAACAGGCACACCCGAACAATCGAAAACGACGCAAGTCATTCTTGTTGTGGTTTCGAATGTAGAAGATGAGCGAAGAGACATCAGATTCGCTCACCCATTCAGTTTCTGTCACAACCCACCCTCCAATTGTGACAGTCGAAGCAAGAGCAACGACAACTGTGGCCGTCCACCGTTGATGCTCTTGCAGATCGTCCACATCTCAACCGCCATCCATGATCGCATTTAAGGCGGCGAGGAGAGCATCCCGCTGCTTCGAACTGCCGTTTAGCGATGCAGGAATGACTTGGTCAGGTTTGGCGACTCTTACAATCTTCGCGACCAATTCAAAACAGCTTTCGCCATCCAAGCTCCACGTCCACTTCCCTTTCCCTTTGGTTGCGTCTACCAGAGCATTTATTTCTTTGATTGCCTGCGCCGCGTTTGCATCAGAAATTGTCAATTCCTTGCCCAAAGCCCCCGTGGGAGGTGTTGTAAGGCTCCGAACCAAAGCTTTGGGCTTATCGGCCTTCGCCCAATCAATTCAGTTCTGAAGCTTCTTTGCATCATTATCGGTCGGTTGTCCAGCGGTATCGTTCTTGAGGTCAGCGTAGAGACTCTCCTTGTCAGTAGTAATCCCGACGCTCCAGTGCCTCATTTCCGGCGGGTATTGCCCCTGTGCGTAGCGGTAGATGATCAAGCACGCATTGTGCGCCCAGACGCTGAACCCCCACTCGTCGGTGCCGACGAAGTAGGTGTGGTGGTCGGCCACCCGCACGTTGTACACCGCCGCCCACCGCCCCGTGTCGCGCAACCCCCTCGACCGCCACGCCCGAACCGTCCGCGCACGGGAGCAGGTCGCCCTCCGCCCTCGGGGCCTACTCCTTGCCCAGTACGAGGTCCACGACCCAGCAGCCCCGCACGTGGTCTCCCGGTTCACGACAGTGCTGCAGGATGTCCTCGTCGTCGCAGCCGGCGTCTTGCAGAGCATCTGCGAGGATAGGCATGGCGTCGAAGTTCCGCTCGTCGTACATCTTCGTGGCGACGCCGACCGTATGATCCGTTCGCCACGCCGGGTCGAAGGCCACCGGGCGGAAAGGGTTGCCAAAGATGTCACGGAGGAGTTTCAGTTTCTCCCTGAGTTCCACCTCATCCGCTCCGACGCTTCTTGGTGGACCACCTCCCCCGTCAGTCTCCGGGTTAGGAGTGTAATCACGGTATGGATCAAGAGATGTCTCTTGGACAATGAATGAAGCGCCACCCGACGTGTAGAAAGTTGGTGAAGCGAGGCACCTCGCTGCATTGATTGCGTCCAGCACCCTACGTGTTAGCTGAGTTTCGCCTTCTGCCTCTCCTCGGTACTGGGCTTCAATACCGGGGAAGCGAGAGGGTTCGTTTGCCGCCCGCAGTTCCTCCTCGTTGACTTGAGCGTCAGCATAGCCCTCCGCTAAGTCTACAATCCTACGAGCGGCATCGAGTCGTAGTAACTCCCATACCCGGCGACAGCAAGCGCAAGCGAACAGTCGGATACGGCGGTGGTTATGCGGCGCGTCTTCGAGATGGTCAATCATTGTGAACAGATGGGGAGAACCTAGCCACTCCGCTTCGGTCATCGCTTGCCCTCGTAAATGCCCCGCAGAGTCCCCGATGTAAGGCCAGGGACACGGCGGAACCCTTAGCGGAATGAGAGCAAGTTCCGGCCGCCGCGCACCAAGATTCCGCCGGCTACATCGACAGCTCGACCACGTCGCCGTCGGCAAGCACGTGGTCGCGGCCGACGGTCTGGCCCTCGAACGCGGCCGACCCCCAGACCCGCGCCGACTTCAACTTCTCCTCGAAGTCGTTGTGGACCTTCGGCGCGAACTCGCCGACCGTCGCCCCGACGGGGCAGGTGAACGGCGACGCCTTGTCGGCCGGCTTGCCGGGCAGCTTCGTGTAGATGCGCATCACCCCCAGCCGATCGTAAATGGCCTTGCGAAGCTCCTCCAAGCCGGTGCCGGCCTCCGCACTGACGAGGTGGATCGGGTAGCGGTCGCCGAGGACTTCCTTCGCCATTTCGAGGCGGATGTCGGCCGCGTCGTCGTCGCACTTCGAGGCCACGAGTAGCGTCGGCAGCGAGTACGTCGTCGGGTCGTCGTTGGCGTCGGCGCTGCCGACGAGCAGCCGGCGCGACTGCTTCAGGCGCTCGACGGTCGCCAGCGTCGCGGCCGGGCCGTCGTCGTCGGCGAGGTCGAGGAACAAGAGCGCCGCGTCGGCGGAGCGGGTCACGTCGGTGACGAAGCTCTCGTAGTGGTCGGCGGTGATCGGCGGCAGGTCGATGAGCTGCACCCGCACGTCCTCGAAGTCCATCATGCCCGGCCCCGGCTCCCGCGTCGTGAACGGGTACGGCGCGATGGCCGGCGTCGCCTTGGTGAGCTTCGCCAGCAGCGACGACTTGCCGGCGTTGGGCGGCCCGAGCAGCACGACTTGCCCCGCGCCTTGCTTGACGAGCTTGAACGTCCCCGGTGCCGACTTCTTCGGCCCGGACGCCTCGGCCTCGATCTGGTCGTTTAGCTCGCTGATGCGGCACTTGAGGTCCACTTGGACCTTCTCGCTGGCCTTGTGCTTGGGGAGGATGACCCACATCTCCCTGAGCGCGACGAGCTTGTCTTCGGCCGTCTTGGCCTTCTTGTAGCGGGCCTCGGCGTCGTGGTAGTGCGGCGGCAGGTTGACGGCCATGACGGTCACTCGCGGGGGGGGCGTGGCGGGGCGGGCATTGTAGCCGCCCCGCTTGACCGGGCCGACGGCATCGCGGAAGATGGGGTACACCAACTCTTTGGGGGACTGCGATGACCCTAACTTTGGAAGTGCCGGCGGAAGTCGCCGAGAAGCTCACCCGCGACGCGGCGACAATGGGGTTGAGTGTGACCGACTACGCACTGAGACTGCTGGGAGTGCTGCCGCCACAGCCACCCTGGAACGGGGCCGAGGTCGTCGAATACCGGAAGGCGAACGGCCTCTTGGGCGAGTACGGTGACATGACCATCGACAGTCCTGTCCTTGCCCGGCAGCTCCGCGAGCAGGCGCAGCGGCGGGACCGGCCGGCATGACGGCCCTCGACTACGCCCGCAGTTAACGCCGCCCGCCCGTCAGAAGCACTCGGCCCCCGGCAGCGCCGCGGCCTGGCAGACCCAACTGGCCACGAGCTGCTCGTCGATCGGGTCGCCCTCGTAGAGGTGCAGGTAGCGCACCTCCTTCTGCTTCGACTCGCCGGGCGGGACGGGGGACAGCGACGTGCCGCGGAGGAAGGCCACCTTGACGTACTTCGCCACGCAATGCAGCGAGAGGAACCAGCCCCGGCCCTCGACGCCGTAGAAGGGCGAGTTCCAGCGCACGGCCTTGCGCACGCCGGGGGCCGCGCCCACGACGATCGCGTCGAGGCGTTCGCCGACCTCGCGCTTCCAGCCCGGCATGGCGGCAATGTAAGCCTGCACCGGGGCGTCGCCGTCGGCCTTGGCGACCTGCGGGTTGCCGCCCGTCAGGAGGACCGGCCCCGCCGCGACCTTCGACAACTCGCCCGCCATCGTGTCCACTCCTACGGGGTTGCCGCTGGCCGTCGGCGTGGTGCCTAGTCGGCCAGCATCACGCGACGGGCCGGCACCAGGTGCGCCTCGTCGAGTTTCCCCACCGACCACAGTAGCCCCCGCGCCACCAAGTCGAGGTACTTCGCGTCGGCGACCGTCACGTTGTTGTGACCCAGCGACGTGGCGAACACCTTCGCCTTGCCGGCGTAGGTGTTCGTCCAGGCCACCACCCCCGCGGCCGCCGTCGCCTTGCCGGCCTTGTCCGTCACCGTCTGCTCGCCCCCGGCCAGCGGCTTCGCCGTGTCGAGGAGCTTGCCGGTCGAGTTGTTGTAAAGCTCCTCGTTGGCGGTCGTCCAGTCGGCCAGCCCCTTGGTGACGGGGTGGCCCGGCTCGGCGTACTTCACCCGGATCGGGGCCTGCGGGCCGTGGCCGGTGGACGCCAGGCCGGTGAACTCGAACCACGGCGTCGTCTTGGCCGGGTAGCCGGCCGTGCGGTAGCTGTGGACGGCGCAGTGCAGCACCACCCCCGGCAGGCCGTCCTGGTGCGGCTGGAGGATGCGGGCGACGGCCGCCGGGTCGGCCACGTCGGCGCAGCACTCGTCGTGGACGACCACGTCGAAGCCCTTGGCCCAGTCCGGCTTGGCGTAGACCGGGTTCAGGTGCTTGGTGCCCGCGTCCGGGTCGTAGGCGATCGCCCACTCGACGTTCGCGCGGGCCGAGACGCCCTTGGTGAGGAGGTCCTTCTGCTTGGCGTAGTCGTGGCAGCAGCCGCCGATCACGAGCAGGGCGCGGATCGGCTTCGGGTCGTCGGCGCGGGCGGGGTTGCCCGCCGCGGCGGCGAGGAGGGCGAGGGTCGCGAGCAGTCGGGTCATGGTGGGGCCGGGGGTTGGGGGGAGGGGGCGGCGGGCAGTATACCCCGGCCCCACGCGCCCACCCAGGGGAATCGGCAGGCGGCAGGGGTCGCGCGCGACCGCCCCGCCGGTCGGAGGTTTCGGGGCGTCACCGGCGGCCGGCGAGGGGGCCACGGGCAGGGGGCCGCTGACCGACGGCGCGGGGTTGCAGGGCCTCCCAGTGGGCGGCGAACTCCGGGGCCGACAGGCGGAACCAGACGCCCTCGGAGTGCTGCAGGCTCGCCTTGCTGAACCCGGCCAGGCCGTGCCCCAGGAGGACGCGGGCGTAGGACTGCGACCCGTCCGCGGCCTCGGCCTGCACGAGCCAGATGCGGTCGTGGACGCGGTCCGGCCCGCCGTCGATGGCCACCCGCAGGCCGAACGGCTTGAAGTCGGCCTCGAAGGCCCGGCAGGCCGCCAACTGGTCGGCGGGCCGGGAGAAGTCGCGGGCGAAGTCACGCTTGGCGTCGGGGGCCGCGCCGCGGTCGAGCCAGTCCTGGCCGCGGCGGGCGTCCACCGGCCGCGCCCGCACCGCGACCTCGGCGTCGGCCGCCGGCTCCAGGCGGCGGAGCAGTTGCCACAAGTCGGCGAGGTGCCGCGGGGAGTGCGCGGCGTGGGGGTCGGCGACCAGCCAGCGGCGCAGCTTGCCGGCGAAGACGGGGCCGAGGTGCCGCGGGGCGAGCGGGTCGTGGGCCTCGCCGCCGGGCAGCGTGAAGTGGCGGAAGGGCCGCGGCCGCTCGAAGGCCGCCGGCTCGCCGCGCGGGGCGTCGCCGGGGCCGGCCTCCGCGGCGTGGCCGGTGCGGGTGCGCGACGCCGGGCCGACCTCCGGCCCCAGGTTCAGCGCCGCGCCCCAGCGCCAGGCGACCGCGTCGGGGCCGTCGCCGGCCCGGAGTGACGCCCAGGCCGTGGGCGGCGGCGCGGCGCGGACGGCGACCCCCGCCGCGGCCAGGGCCGCCAGCCGCAGGTGCGCGTGGGCGTCGGCGGGGTCCGGCCCCAGCGGCGGCACGCGGCCCAATAGCAGCGTGAGCTGGCCGCGCGTCGGCGGCCGGGCGGCGGCCTCGGCGAGCACGTCGAACCAGTCGCGGCCCAGGCCGGGGATCGGCCCCGCCGCCAGCCCGGCCGCCGCCACGGTCACCGGCCCCGCGGCGGCCAGCACGGCGTCGGCCATCGCCCGCGCCGCCCCCGGCTCGGCCGGCCGCCACGGGTCCGGCGGGCCGCCGTCGATGGCGTCGGCGAGGCGGTCGAGGTACTCCAGCGCCGGGCCGCGCGACAGGTGCGGGTGCGCGAACTGGTTGTGGTAGTCGCACAGGCAGCCGTAGCAGCCGGCCGCCGCGCGGTCGCAACTGCAGTCGGCCAGCAGCCGGCGGGCGCGGGCGACCACCGCGGGCAGGTGGGCCAGCACCTGCCGGCTGTGCCCCGCCCCGCCGGGCACGGCGTCGTACAGCACGACCGCCTGCCGGTCGTCGGCCTCGTGCGGCACGGCGAGGACCTCGAGGTCGGCCCGCTCGACGTTGAGTACCGAGGCCGCGGCGTGGGCGACGGCGTAGGCGAGGCTCAGCCAGAAGCCGGCGTCGGCCCGGCCGCGGCCGCTGCCGTGGAAGTCGAGCCAGGCCACGTCGGTGGCGTAGCGGTGCCCCAGCGCGACCGGCTCGCGCAAAGCGGCCGCGCCGCCGGTCGCTCCCTGGCAGGCGCGGCCGGTCAGGTGGTACGGCGGGCGGTGGCTCGCCACCTTGTTCGACTTGTCGAAGTCGGCCCGGCCGCACCGGGCGCAGACCTCGAACCCGGCGCGGCCGACTTTGTCGGTGCGGCGGGGGCCGTGGTTCAAGACGAGCAGGCTCTGGCCGTCCGCCGCGACCCCCTCGACGCGGACCTCGGCCGGGGCGTCGGGGGCGGCGACGCGCGCGCCCCAGCCGGCGGACCCCGGCGTCGGCAGGTTGCCGTGGAAGTACGCGCGCGTCGAGTTGCCGCGCGGCGGGCGGCGGCCGCGCGGCGGCCGGGCCAGGGCCTTGCGGTCGGTCACGTAGCCCCACTCCGGCAGCACCCAGCGCTGCGGCGGCGAGCGCAACAGGTTGCCGCACGCCTCGCAGTCCGGCTTCAACCCGGTCGGCTTGTCCGCCTGCCCCGCCCAGAGCTGCAAGTGGTTGCAGGTGCGGCACCACCGATACCAGTTGTCGAAGTGGAACTGCTGCGCCGGGAACTTGCGCAGACCGACCGACGTGTAGACCCGCTTGCCGGCGACGACCCCGGCCCCCGGCGCGTAGTCGGCCAGGCCGATCTTGCCGTCGCGCTCGAGCTTCAGCTTGCTGCTCGACCGCCCCTCGAACTCGGTCCGCAGGACGTGCAGGCGGGCGACGTTGACCGGGAACGCGAAGCTCGGCAGGACGCCGCGGGCCATGAGTGCGCTGATCAGGAACTCCGACTTCTGCTGCCGCTCCAGCCGGCCGAAGGCGTCCGCCAGCGACCGGGCCTCGCGCTCGGGCGTCGCCTTCCCGGCGAGCCGTTGGACCTCGGCGTCGGCGCGGCTCAGCTCGGCCTCGGTGCGGTACGCCTCAAGTAGCGCGCCCAGGTCGTCGCCGGCCCGCGCGAGGGGGTTCGCCGCGGGGTTGTGGTCGGCGAGCCGGTCGAGCAGCGCGTCGGCCAGGTCGGCCGTCACGTCGGGGAACGCCCCGGTCAGCCGGGCGCGGCACCGGCCCCGGTGGGCGGGCGTGGCCAGCCACGCGGCCAGGTGCGCGTGCGGCGTCCGCCCCGTGGCCGCCAGCGCGTCGGCGAAGTAGAGGCCGACGGTGCCGCCGTTGGCGAAGCCCTTCGTATTGCCACCCGCCGGTAACACGAGCCACTGCCAGTACTCGGCGAGCACCTCGGCGGCGGCGTGCCGGTCGCGGATCGCGCGGTTGGCCAGGTCGAGGCGCGGCGGCCGCACGGTGCCGGCGATCAGCCGCGTCGGGTCGGCGTAGTGGTGGCGGTCGTGGGGCCGCCGCTGGCAGAAGGTCAGCACGAACGCGACCGCTTTCGCGCGCCGGCCGGCCCGCCCGGCGCGCTGGAGGTAGTTGGCCGTGCCGGGCGGGACGTTGCGCATCACGACCGCCTGCAAGTCGCCGAGATCGACGCCCATCTCGAAGGTCGTCGAGCACGACAGGACGTTGACCTGCCCGGCCTGGAACGCCTCTTGCGTGTCGGCCCCGAGGTCGGCCCCCAGCTGCGCCGTGTGCTCCTCGCAGCGCAACTCGGCCCGCCCGCCCAGCACGTACCGCCGGACGTAGCCGTCGTCCTCCGGGCCGTCCGCCGGCAGCGCGCCCGGTAGCACTTCCGCGAGGTGCCCCTGGCAGCGCGGCTCGGGGCAGACGCCGCCGCACGCGGTCGCCGCGACGGCCGCGCACGAGCCGCAGCGGAACAGTCGGTCGGCCCGCCGCACGGTGATCGCCTCGTACCGCAGGGCCAGCGCCAGCACCCCGCCGACGGTCTCGGCGTGGACCGACTCGCTCAGCCCCGACAGGCCGGCGAACAGCCAGTGGCCGAACTCCTCCACTTGGGCGTCGGTCGCGGGCACGCCGCCGCGCCGCTCGGCCCAGCGGCGGAGCAGGTCGGTGAACGCCGTGTCGGCCGCGGTCTTGCCCAGCAGGCCGGTGAACGAATCGCCCTCCGTGTCGGGGACGACCGCCACGAGGTACTGCTGCTTGGTGCCGAAGCCGGGCCGATCGACGTTGGCCGGGCAGGTCACGAGGTAGCGCCGCCGCATCAGCCGGAAGACGCGGTCGATCAGCTCGCGCGCCTCGCGGACGGTGACGGGGCCGCCGGGCCACTCGGGGCGGTTGGGCGCGAGGTCCGCCGCGTCGAGGTGGTCGAGCGCCGGCGGCGTGCAGCCGACGGCCACAAGGCCGACGGCCTCCAGCGACTGCGGCTGCGTCCCTTGGAGGTCGGTCAAGAGGCGGCCGAGGGCGACGTTGCGGCACGCCGCGCTGTCGTCGAGGTACGAGCGGGTGAACGGTTTCACCTCCGGGTCGGCCAGGTCGCGCTCGACCAGAAACGGCACCCGCAGGCCGCGCCGACTCAGTTCCGTCGCCGTCCGCCCGGCCCAGCCGTCGAGCGTGACTCCGGCGGTTTCGCCGGCGAGCGCGTCGTAGCCGACCTCGCGCATGAGGTGTTCGGTGCCGCGGTCCTGGAGGTACGCGGCCAGGTAGGCGGCGTTCTGCCGGCTGTCGCTGAAGATCAGCAGCTTGCGGCCGCCGCCGACGATCGGGTCGCCGCCGGGGCCGAAGCGCTCCGGCAACTCCGCCCGCACCCGCTGCTGCTCCGCGGCCGTGAGCGGCGGCAACTGCTCGTAGAGCGCCGACGTGAGGATGCCGACCGGCGCGTCCTGGCCGGTCTGGAAGCGGCCGGCCACGTCGTAGTGGCTCGACGACCGGGCGCAGTGCGGGCACGCCTTGGCGTCCTTGCCCGACGCGCTCTTCTCGACGCGGTACAGTGTGCGCCACAGCGGATTCAACGGCGCGGGGACCGCCGCGCCCTCGGCGAGGTTGGTGCGCAGGTCGAGCCGCACCGGCGTCAGGGGCACGCCGTCGAAGTGGCCGGGGCCGAAGGCGTAGGCGTCGATCGCGCGGTCCCAGACGGGCGGCTGGTCCAGCCCCGCGTCCTGGGGGTTGGGGTCGATGACCACGAACGGGGTGCCGCAGCCGAGGCAGCGCGCCAGCTCGGCCGCCTGGCGGTCGTCGGGGGCGATCCGCCGCGCGACGAGCCGGCGAATCCTCAACTCCGGCACGTCGCAGTCCTCCGACGGCTCCGCGTCGGCGGCTAGTTCCGTGAACAGCCCTTCGAGGGCACTGGCGAAGAGGTGGTAGCGGCACGGCAGCAGCGGCTGCTCGCCGGCCGCGGTCCGGGCGGCGTTGCAGGCGTCCACCAGCCGCGCCACCCCGGCCGCGCGCCGCTCGAAGGTCTCGCCGGCCCAGTCGGCGCGGGCGGCCAGGTCCTCGACGGCGACCGGCCCGAGCCTGACCTGGTCCCACAGCCAGCGGAAGCGCGGGTGCCCGTGGAGTAAGGCGTGCAGGAAGCCGGCGCGGTCCGTCGAGCGCCTGCGGGCAACGGCGACGGCGACCGGGTCGGCGACCGTCGAGAGGAGTGTGGCGTAGCCGTCGTCGAGGGGCGAGTCGGTCGCGGTGACTTGCGGCCCGTCGAGGTCGGCCCAGGCGGCGTCGGCGCTGGCTTGGGCGTCGGCGTTGGGGAAGGCCCACGGCGCGCCGCCGGCGGCCGGGTCGAGCCGGTCCGCGAAGGTGACGCCGGCCGGGTCGAACGGCGTGCCGAACAGCCCGCCGGCGAACTTGGCAGTCTCCGCGCGGCGCTCCTCCGGGGTCTCGGTGCCGCCGGCCGAGAGGGTCGCGCTGGTGGCGACGCAGACCGCCGGCCGCACCGGCACCCCCTTCTCCGCCTGGCCGCGCGCGACCGCCGCGCGGACCCGCTGCATCAGCCGCGACAGCTCGACCGCCTGCGCCCCGCGGTAGCTGTGCGCCTCGTCGAGGACGACGAAGCGCCAGGCGAACTCGTCCACGGCGGCGAAGAACGGCGACTCCTGCGGCCGCAGCATCGCCTGCTCCAGCATGGCGAAGTTGGTGATCAGGATGTCCGGCGGGTTGGCGACGATCTCGTCGCGGCCGAGCAACTGGTTGAGCGGGGCCGTCGGGTCCTTCTTGCGGCCCTCGGCGACCGTCTTGGCCGTCTCGGAGGTGTAGCGGGCGAAGCGGATCGGCACCGCCGGCTCGCCCTTCGCGTAGCCGACGAGGTTGCGCAGGCGGCGGATCTGGTCGTTGACCAGCGCGTTCATCGGGTAGACGATCAAGGCCCGCAGGCCGCGGCCGGTCGCGGTCGGGTGGCGGAAGCACCAGTCGAGCGCCGGCAGCAGGAAGCACTCGGTCTTGCCGCTGCCGGTGCCGCTCGCCACGACCGTGTGCGGCAGGCCGGGGCCGGTCAGCCGGCGGACGGCCTCGACCTGGTGGCGGTAGAGCACCCGGCCCGCCGGCAGCCGCTCCCGCGGCGGCGCGACGGCCAGCGGCTTGCCGAAGCCGACGACCTGGGCGGGGGCGGGCGGCCGGCGGAAGAGCCGGCGGAACTCGGGGTGCAGCTCGCCGGCCTCGACGAGTTGCGCCAGCGTGCGGTCCCCCGGCGCGTACGGCGCGGTCGCCTCGAGGTACGGCCCCTTGAGCACCTGCCCCGGCTGGCGCAGCAGCGCGGCGAAGCGGTCGCGCAGGGCCTTCTCGGCGTCGCCCAAGCCGAAGGTCGTCGTCAGGTACGAGACGTATTCGTGGCGGACGGCGGCCGCGACATCGAGCGGGTTCATCGGCGGCTCACCGGGGCGACGGGTGGGGGCAGGTGCGTGACGACGGGGGTCCAGCGGGCGGCGAACCCCAGCCCGTCGGTGAACAGGGCGACGCAGAGCATCTCCGCGAGCGCGAGCAGCCCGGCGACGCGCTCGGCCGGCCCGGCGGCGACGAGCGCGTCGGTGAAGTCGGTCGCGTCGCCGAGTCGCCGGCCGGCGCGGGCGGCGAAGGCGAGCCGCCACGCGGCGTGGGCGGCCTCCGCAAGGTCGGGCCGCGGGGTGACGCCGACGGTGTGCGTGTCGATCGTCAACTCCATCGCCCGGACTTTGGCCCGCTCCGCGAGGAACGCCACGACC
The DNA here is from genome assembly GCA_043744775.1 of Fimbriiglobus sp. Taxonomy (GTDB): domain Bacteria; phylum Planctomycetota; class Planctomycetia; order Gemmatales; family Gemmataceae; genus Fimbriiglobus. Next base: position 28,297 of record JAYTUC010000232.1, read on the forward strand.
GCCCGCGGTCCTGGCCGCGCCCGCAGGGCAGCCTCGACGACGGCCACAAACGGCGGTGAAGCGGGGGCGGGCGAGTCGCCCCAGCAGCCCTCGATCCGCGCGATCAGCTTCCAGCGCTCGCACAGCTGCGTCGGGTCGGGGCGTGCCACGCGCGGTTCGCCGAACGAAAGGGGAAACGGGGTGTAAATGCCGACTTGCTGGACACTCCAAGCATACTTGTCACGCACCCACGTCATCCGAAACTGATCGGCTACCGCACCGGGGCGTCGCGCCTCCATCTCGACTGGCAACGCGCCCAGCCCGAGCCTCGGGTTCCGCCCCGTGGGCATGTCCCACAAGATTTGGAGCTTCGCGGAACCTCCGCGCGGCTGCATCTCGCCCTGCCCACTGATGAGCGGGCACAAGGCCTCCAGACTCGGCAAAACTTTCTCGCTGTGGAAGTCGTGCAGCCAGGCGGCGGCATCGACGAGCCGTCCCCGCTCGCCCGCCCCCGGCGACTCCCCCGTCAACTCGTCGAGCCGCGCGGCGTACTCGCCTACCGCCACGAACTCGGCCGGCTGCGCGGGGGGCTTGCCCCACGCGGCCAGGCCGTCGCGGACGGCCGACCACGCCGCCGGCAGTCGCCCCAAGAACTCCCGCCACTCCACGGCCGGCAGCGCCCGAGGCGACCCGGCGGCTTGCGCGACCGCCAGCGCCGCGGCCGCGTCGGGCGGCTGGTGCGTGTGCAGCCGGGTCGTGACGTGCGTCGCCACGGCCAGTAGCACCGGGTTCGCAACATCACTGTCCGGTTTCCGCGGCATCACGGCGACGAATGCGCGCGTCAAATCGTCGTCGCGGACGGCCAGTTGACGGGCCGTACTGAAACCGGGCTTATTCGCGCCGGCCAGCGCCACGCACACCGCCGGCCACGTCCCGCCCGCGGGGACGAAGTCGGCCCAGCGCAGTTCGCAGGGTGTGCCTGGCCGGACGGCGAACGCCCGCACTGGCGACGCCGGGGCAAGCGGGTTCCAGGCGAGGACTTCGGCGATCTCGTGGGGTACGGGCGACGACCACGCGACTGTGACCCCCAGGCCGCTGCGCGTCAGGGACAGTTTCGTCAGCGTCGGCCGGTCGTGCGACACCGCCGCGCACAGGGTCTGGCCGTTGGCCTTCACCGTCACGGTGCCGGCGGTCAGCAGCCCGTCGAGCCGCACTTCGACCAGCACGCCGCCCTCACGCTCCCGGTAGCGGCGACTCTTCACAGGCGTGCCGTTGACGAGGACTTCGCCGTCGGCCTGCACCTGGAGGAGGCTGTCGGCCTTGCAAGCGTCGGCCGGCGACACCCGCGCGACATTGCGGCCCCACTCGCCGGCCACGCCGCCGACGACGACCCGCCAGCGCAGCCCCGCGACCGGCCAGGCGAAATGCAACGTCCCCTCGGCAGGGGCGTCGAAGGCGAACGCGGCCTCCAGCGCCGGCCGGTCCGTGCGGCCGCGGAAGCGCCAGCCGTGCGGCGCGGCAAGCTCCTCGACGTTGGGCGCGGCCCAGTGGCCGGAGAAGTGGTTTCCTCTGACGAAAACGCTCACGCCGTCCGCGCCGTCGTAAGCTGGCGGCGAGACCTTGAGGTCCGGAATGACCGCGTAGCGGGCGACGGTCACGCCGACCCCCCGCGTCTTGCGGACGCTGTAGAGGCCGGCCGCGTCGTGGACGGAACCGCGATTCACCTTGATCCCCACCGCGCGGCGGTGGAGGAAGACCGGCTCGAAGCCGTCGCGGCCGGGGGTGAGTGTCGGCGGGGTGGCGTAGACGCGCAGGCGCTCGCCGGTGCGGTCGTCGTCGGCCCACGCCACGGGGTCTTCGAGCCAGACCGCCGGCTGCGGTTGCCGGGCCAGCGGCAACTTCGCCCCGCCGACCTCCCAGGACGGCCGATCCTTACGCCACTCCGGCACCTGGACGCGCCACGCCGTCCACCCCGGCGACGCGAGGTAGGACCACTCGTTGAGCGGTAACGGTTTGGCCTCGACTTGGGGCGGCGCGGGGCCGGGCCAGGCGAGGACGCACGGGCCGGGGTCGAGGCCGGCGGGGTCGTCCGCTTCGAGGAGGTGCCCCGAGCCGGCGTGGAACAGGATGCCGGGGAAGCCCTTGCGGCAGGGCTGCCAGGTGCGCGGGCGGCCCGGCCCCGTCGCCGTCACCGGGCCGGTCGGCGGCCGGAGCAGGCAGGCCGTGCGGGCGCGCGCCGTCACGTCCCAGGCGACCTCCGCGCCGGTGAGCGACCAGGTGCCGGAGCCGCCGTTCGGCACCCAGACGCGCACCGAGCCGCTGTCGAACTCGTAGCGTAGCCGCGGCGGCCGAGCCACCGGCGTCGTCGGCCCCACGGGGCCGGGGCCGGCCGAACTCAGCTTGTGGAGGGCTTCGATGAGGGCGTCGCGGGAGACCCCGCACGGCAGGCGGGCTGACCCCACGGCGTCCTCCGGCGACTCGCCCTGCCGCAGGGCCAGGACCGCCGACGCGACCGCCGCCCATAGCGGCTCGACCCCCCGCCGGCCCGACTTCAGCAGCCGCCGCACCCCGGCGTGCAGGCCGGGGAACGACTCGGGGACGAGCGCTTCCAGGTCGCCGGCCCGCAGTTCGACCGCCGCCTCGCCCTCGGCGTCGGTCAGTTCGGCGGCGTACCCCACCAGGCCGGCGAGCGAGTGGTCCGGCACCCCGCAGTGGTACGTCACGTCCCGCACGAGGCTGTCGCCGCCGCCCACCGACGGGTAGCCGAATTCGTCGAGGGCGTGGCGGAACATGCGCCGGACGCGCGACTGCTCGGCCGGCCTGAGGGTCCGGTACACGGCCCTGTCGAGGTGCGGCCAGTAGTCGCCCTTGCCGCACGTCGCGTACCAGGCCCGCGCGACGTGCAGTAGTCCGAACAAAAGTTGCGCCGAGTGCGGGCGGGTGAGGTCCGCCCCGTCCGCCGCCGCCCACGCCTTGATGTTGGCCATCACCCGGCGGACATCGTCCGGGTCGGGCGTGGGTACGCTTGCGAAGCCGGCGACCTCGTAAGGGTTGTCGCGGTACGCCTCGGCCAGTCCGGGTAGGGTCGCCATCGGAACCTCGGGAGGTTTCGCATCGGGGCGCGGGTTCGTCGGCAGATCGGCAAGAGCGTGCAACTGTAAGGGTTCCCCGACGAGACGCAACAACAATCTCTTGATTCGCCCCGAAGACGTTGAACGTCACGACACCGATTGACGGTGGCCCCTCGAATGTGACCCAGGCGGGTTCACCTGCCACGACACCGTTCCACCCAGTGGCAGATCGACCACGCCCTCGGGTGGAACGGCTTCCAGGACCAAGGAGCGTTGCCCAGGCGGATTGGTCACCTCCCGCACCGACCACGATGTCGCGTCCGCCGACAACGCCGTCGAACTCCCGGCGACGAAGCGGCTGTCCCAGTGGGGGGTGAGCGACTTCCCGGCCGGGGGCCTCCAACTGTTCCCCACCCTGTAATCGGCGACTGGCGGTCGAATCGACAAAGTCCGGCCCGTTCTGGGTCAGGAACGCGAGGGGGCACGCGATGACAATCTCGGACTTGACCGACACGGATCTCAACGGCCACGAGCGCGACAAGCCGGACGCCTCCCGGAACGTCGCGGACGAGCGGATGGGGCGCTGACTGGGGGCGGGCAGAAGATCGTCACCCGTAAGGCCCGCCTCGGACTGAGCTGGGGTGGCCCGCTAGGGGTTGAGCTGTCCCCAGCGGACACCGGGGGTGTGGCGGTCGATCTCCTTGCGGAGCTGACTCAGCCCCAAGGCGTAGGCGAACTCCGGCATCGCCTCCCGGACGTCTTTCCCCTTCGCATCGACGCCGACTTTCTTGGTGCGGGTCGCGGTGTTGACGCCGACGACGACCCCGCCGGCGGTCACGAGGGGGCCGCCCGAGTTGCCGCCGAAGACCCGCGCCGTGTGCTCGATGTAGAACGTGTCGCGCGTGTCGTCCTCGAAGCGCATGGGCGACGGCTTCTTCTTGACGTTCCCGTTCTGGACGGACAGGATGAAGTCGCTGTCCTTGAACGACATCTGGACGGGGCCGAGCGCCTTGTCGCGGATCGTCTCATCCATCTGGGCCTTCTGGTCCACCGCGTCGCGGTCGATCCCTGGGAAGCCGAGGACCGTCACCGGCACGCTCGGCACGTCCTCGGTGGGGAGGTCCGCGAGGGCGAACGCCCACTGGGACTCCCGGTCCACTTTGAGGACCGCCATGTCATAGTCCTCGCTGACGTGGACGACCTCGGCGACGAACTTCTCGTCCCGGCTGAAGAAGACCCAGACCTTGGGGTCGAGGTCGCGGATCCCCAGAATTCGCTGCTTCTCCGACGGGCGGACCTGGGCCTGCTTCGCATCGACGTACGACTTGACGACGTGCTTGTTCGTGACCACGTAGCCGTTGCGGGTGACGCTGAAGCACGTCCCGGTCCCCACGGGGATTTCGTACAACCGGCCGTCCGCCATCTGCAACCTGGTCCCCACCACGACGAGTCCCACGGCCGAGGCGATGATCCGGTCCCGGTCGGCTGGCGTCGTCTTGGCCGTGAAGGCGATCACACCGGGTTCAGTGCGCGTCCGGCCGTGAGCCGCCCAGACCGCGACCGCACCGGCCGCCACGACCAGCAGGAGGCCGATCGACGCCGTCGCTGCCCACCGCCGCCGGTGCGACTCGGCGGGTGGCCCCTCAAGCTCCGGCCCCCGGTCGGGGCGGGCGTCTCTCGGCTCCGGCAGCGACGATTGCGGCGCGAACGTCGGCTCCAGGTCGATCGGCCGCCAGGCCCGGCGGTCGGTCGAGACCTCGTCGTACCCTTGCAGTTGTCGCTGGGCGCGCAACTCCCGGACCTGGGCGGCCGTCCGCGGCCCGCTGACCCGCCCGCGGCTCCGCACGAACCACTCGTCGCTCATACCCGCCCCCCCGCGGCCCGAGGCCGCACCACTCAACGGGACCCGACGACTAGCCACAGCCCCACGCCCGCCCCGACCACCGCGAGCAAGACCAGTGAGGCGACCCCGGCCCGCAAGCCCCACTCGACCCGCCGACGCCGGTGGAACGCCGCCCGGAGGTCTTTCGGCAACGCGCGGTGGAACATCACCGCCTGGCGGTAGTACTCGGACACGTAGTACCACGCCAGCCCCTCGTCGAGCGCGGTCCGCAGCTCGCGCAGCGCCGCCCGGTAGTCCCGGTCCCCGGCCCGCGCGACCTCCTCGCGGCGTAGCCAGAGGCGGGCGTCGGCGAACGGCTCGACGAGCGCGTCGTCGTCGGCTAGGCCGTACTTGCCCTGGACGTTGCGGACCGCGTGGTCGGCGGCGCGGGCCGCGGCGAGGTCGTCCTGGGCCTGGGCGAGGTCGAACGCGACGCGCTGGGGGGCGAGCCGCCGGGCCGCCGCCTCGCGCAGCGCGCCGGCGCGGGCCTCCCGGACGCGCTCGGTCAGGTCGAACGGGGGCGGGGCGGCCCAGCCCGGCTCGGTCAGCTCGGCGAGCAGCCGGTCGGCCAGGTCGAAGTCCGCGGCGCGGGCGGCCTGCGCGGCTTGGGCCCGCATCTCGTCGCAGCGCGCCGCCTCGTACTCCGCCACGTCGTCGGCCCACCCCGCGTTGCCCGGCTCGGCGCGGGCGAGCAGCCGCATGATCGGCAGCCGCTCGCCCAGGGGCGCGCGGGCGAGGGCCAGCAAGCGGTGCCGCACGAGCAACTCCTTGACCGGCTCGGTCTCGGCGTAGGCCTGGTTGAGCCGCTGGGCGGCGACGGCGTTGAGGCGGGCGGCCGCGGGCAGCACCTTGTCGAGGCAGTAGTCGTCCCAGCCGTCGCGGGCGGGCAGGTCGAGGTCGGCGTACAGCGACAGCAAGTCCGGCTCGATCTGGCCGCGGCGCAGCGCCTCGTCGCGCTGGCCCGCGTCGAGGAGTTGCGCGCAGGCGGCGAGCCGGTCGTTCGCCTGCCGGCACGCCTCGGCGAAGACGGCGGCGGCGTCGGCGAGGCCCGCGCCGCCGCCCGCCCCGCGCCCCGTGATGGCCGCCACCGCCCGCCGCACGTCCGACATCGCCACCCCCGTTATTTGCCGCTTTCGAGGCGGAACAGCTTTTGAGTCACCGGCTTGCCGTCCGCGGTCATCAGTCCCGGCAACACACGCCCGACCTCGGCGATGAACCTCGGCTTCTCGGCGGGGGGCGGCGTCTTGTAGCTGACTTTGAGCGAGACTACCCACCCCTCCTCGCGGGCTTTGCCCTTCTTGATCTCGAGGACGGCACTCTTGATGTCGCCCGTCGCGTCCGGGTGACTTAACTTGGGGGAGGGCGTTGAGGCTGCCGGCGGGCCCAACGTACAGTTCTTGTTGCCGACATGGAGCTCGATCGGGCCAAGGAAAACGAGATCGTCCTCGCCGACATCCGTCAACAGGCCGGTCCTTTCGATGCGCCCCTCGTGTTGGGCGGCCAAGGCCGCGTCCGCAGCAGGCGCTTTGAGGCTGTTGTCGCCGAGTTTGACGGGGAGAGGTTCCACGTCGAAGAACTGATACAGCCCTTGCTCCCGGCCCCCGTTGCCGGTCACGCGCAGCACCGCCGGCCCCAACTTCGCGAGCTGGTCCGCAGACCCGCCGGAGACTTTCACTTGGCCGTCGTCCACCCGGAACGTCCAGCCCTGTTTCGCCGAGGAGACCTCGATCGTGCCGGCCTCGGCTCCGGGCTTCGCTTTGAAAGGGCTGCCGAAGAGTTCCAGCTTGTGCGGCCCCTCGCCCAAAAGTGGGAAACCCAACTCCCCCGGCTTCCCCTTGAGCTTGGCCGTCACGATCTTCCCCGACAACATCCTCGCCAGGTCGCCCTCGGCCTTCCGCCTCTCGTTGGCCGCATTCTGCAAGTCTGTGGTCAGAGTCGCCGCCTGCGTGCGGGCGTCCGCGACGCCCTTGGTCAGCGCCTTCTTTTCCGCCGCCGCCCGCGCGCGTTCGTCCGCGGCGTCCTTGGCCAGCGTCTTCTTCTCCGCCTCCGCCTGGTTGCGGCTGGCGGTCAGCGCCTTGATTTCGTCCTCGCCCGCACGGCGTGCCGCCACGACGTTGGCCTTCTCGTCCCGCAAGAGGTCCTCGGCCAGCTTCGCGGCGGCTTCCTGCTTCGCGGCGGCGCTGGCGTAGGCCCGCTCGTCCGCCCCGACGACGCCGGCGTGCCGCAACGGCGACCGGCCGGTCGCCGCCTCCGCCGCGCACAACAGCGCCCCGGCGACCCCGGCCGAGAGGACGCCCACGGCGGCGGCCCGGCCCCAGCCGGCGGCCGGCGGCGCGGCGGGCGGGCGCGGCACCTCGGCGCGTCCCGCCTCGATCCGCCGCTCGGGGCGGGCGGCGGCGGGCCGGGGCAAGCCCGCGGCGGGCGACCGGGTCGCGTCCGGCACCGGTTCGGCCCTCGGCCGGACGGCTTCGCCCGTGCGGGCGGCGTCGGTCAGCGGGCCGCCGGGGGGCGACTTCAGCCGGCCGTCGAGGCGGATCACCAGGGCGTCCGTCCGGCGGGCCGCGGCGGCGGCGGCCGGGGAGTCGGTCGCCACGGCGCGCCACTGCACGGCGGCCGGCTCCCCGGCGTCCGCGGTCGTGAAGGTCACGCGCCACCGCTCCGCGGGCGTGAGGAGTGCGAGGGCCTCGGCGAACAGCGCGAGCGGGTCGTCGTCGGGGCGGTGCAGGAGGACCGCCGGGCGGTTGGGGTCGGTCGCGGCGGCCAGCACCCCGGCCCACCCGGCGTCGCCCGCCGCCCGCTCCCAGAGGCGGCACGGGGCCGGGGGCGCGTCGGCGTCCGGCAGGCGGTCCCGCGGGGCGAGGGCGCGGGGCGTGCCGTCCCACCGCGCGAGCATCGCGCCGCCGCGGCCCAGCAGCCAGGCCGGCCCGGCGGCCGGCAGCGGCTCGGTCGCGGCCAGGTGGTGCGCCAGGAAGTTGCCGCGGTCGGAGTAGTCCAGGCCCGCGTCGGCCACCCGCGACAGCACGTGCCACGGCCGGTAGCCGAGCGTCATGACCCGGTGCGCGAGGACCAGCGGGTTGCCCGAGCGGGCCGGGTCCGGGCCGACGGCCCGGTGGGCGTAGACCGACAGCTTCTCGAGGCGGTCGGCGAGGTCGGCGGGCAGCCCGGCGGTGCTCGCCACGGTGCAGTAGCCGGCCGACCCGGCCCCGAGGCCGCGCGGGGCGGAGGTGTAGAGCAGTTCGTAGATCACGGCTTGGCCACCCCAGGTTTCTTGAGCCTCGCGCCCGAGACGAGCCGGCCGCCCTGCTTCGCCAGGGCGTACAGCACCGGCACGTCTACCCCGTCCGGCTCGACCTGCTTCGGGCGGACGCCCCACTCGCCGTCCGCCGAGACGCGGGTCGGCGGGCGGCCCAGCACGGTCGCCCCGGCGTACAGGACCGTGCGGCTGAGCCGCTCCGCCGTCCGCACCACCTCGGGGGCGAGTTGCAGTAACAAGACGCGGAGCGCGGCGGAGTCCCCTTCCACGCGGTCCAAGTTGACGTAAGCCTTCGAGACGTCGGGCAGCGCCGGGCCGAGGTCCGCCCGGCCGGGGGCCAGCTTCCGCCACAGGTCCATCTTCGTCACGACGACGATCAGCAGGGTGTCCACCGGCTCGCCGTCCGGCCGCCCGGACTTTTCCCGGACGCGCGCGGCCGCCTCGGTCAGCACGAGGTCCTGGCGCGGCAGGCCGCCGACGGCCCGGAGGTCGGTCGCCACCTCGCCCCCGGCCGCCGCCAGCCGCTCGCGGAACGGGGCGTGCATGGTCGGGTCGAAGAGGAACAGCAGCAGCGACGACTCGGCCAAGTGCCGCGTGACGGGCCGCAGGGCCGTGTCCCGGCCGGGCGAGAACGACTCCCCGGCGTTGTCGTACAGGCAGAGGACCTGGGCCGCGTCGGCCCCGGCGGTGGGGTGTTCGGGGTCCGGGTCGAGGGCGAACAGGAAGGGCCGCGGGTAGATGACCTCGCGGCCCTCGACCGTGACCCGGTCGTACAGGCCCCCCTGCTCCTGGGTCTTGTGGATCAGGTCGCCGAGCGGGTGCAGTTCGTCGGCCCGGAAGTTGCCGAAGAGCTGCTGCTCGTACCCGACGATCGCCTGGTTGAACTCCGCGTCCGCGTCCGTGAAGCCGACCCGGAACTGGGTCGGCAGGCGGCGGCGCAAGACGTGCGTCAGCGAAGTCAGGTAGTACGACTTGCCGCACCCCGGCGCGCCGAAGATCGACACGAACCAGGGCCGCGTCTGGAGCCAGCCCCGCGGCAGGGTCAGGTGACAATTCGGGCAGGCCAGCCGACTGCACTCCGCCCCGAGGGCGTCCCGGGCGGCCCCCCGGACGCTGAAGCGCGACGGCAAGAACCGCGCCGGCGCGTCCGGCCCGAGTCGGTCGTCACCGCGCAGCGACGAGTGGGCCGAGACCCACAGAATTTCCGCCGGCTTGAACTTGTGCCAACAGTGGGGGCAAATCACTCGGGGGAGGAGTTTGACCGGGAGCGGCGCGGCCATGCTGGGCTCCGGGGGTAGTTGGCATGGGGACTGGTATATCGAGCGTCCGAGTGAAGGCAAGTTGCCGTTCGGCGGCTGGGACTCAATGGCCGGGGCCATTCCTTGATTGATCGCGGCGGGGTCCGTGAGGTCGGGCCTTCCGGGGGCTGATCATCCGCCGACCGTGGTGTGGTGCCGCGACCACACCCAGCTTCTCGTTGTCCCGGCCGGTGTGACCGCAGGCGGTTAAAAGGCGCGACGCAACGACACTGGCTGACGCGACCTCAACAGTCGCGGTCGCCGCCGGAGCCGTGGGTCGGCCCGCGAACGCGGAAGCTCAGGGCATCGCCATTTCGATTTCGGCCCACAGCCACTTGAACGATCCCGAACCCGCACGCCGCGTCAGGTTGTTCAGGGCGGCCGCGCTAGACGCCGGGTCGCTTTCGCCCTTGTAGTCGGCGGCCCGCTTCTTCCGGGCTGCGCACAGGGCCTTGAGGTCGCCCAGGGAGCGCTCCTGCCCAACCTGCGCGATGCTGCCCGACACCAGGATGGCGTTGCCCCGGCCGTGGGCCAGAACACGACGGTGCCCGCACTCGGCGTTGCGGGCACCGTGGCGACGGAAAAATGGCGGGTGGCACGGATCGGCGGGCCGCCAAAACCCCAGGCTAACGTGGCATTTCAGGTTGCTCCGCGGAGCAGGCCGATGATGCGATCGATGCCGCTCGTGACCGCGTCAACCGCGACAGACTTACTGACACCCCGCTTGGTCTTAACCCCCTTGCCATGCCGATCGAACCAGGCGACGAACCTTGCGCTCCAAGTCGTCAGTTGTTCGAGATCGACCAGCGGCATAACGAGTTGCGGGTAAGCTTCAGTCAAGACTGCCAAGGCGGTAACGGACCCCAGCAAACTTGCTCTGCAATTTCAATGTGTTCGCAATCATCGAACCAAGAGTCTACGCGCCTGCATGTCATCATAACGACTGCGCCGTACTCCTCAGAAGCCGAATGGCTGTCGAGGATTGTAGGACCAACGATCGCCATAGCGAACCTCAAGAGTGTAGTGTCACGAAAAAGCCTTTTTGATCTTAGGAAGTGCTTTTCAGAGTGGCGAGCCACTGTCCGTAGCGAAGTCGAGCCGGTGGGACACCGGGGAGACGGTCACGGTCCCGATGACCGACACCTTCGCATTGTCGCCGCGGTCATCGGAAGGCGGACCCCGACGCCCCGGCGCGACCGGCTCGGAACGCCACACTCGGGGCCACCTCGCGGAGACTGCTGCGCGTCAACGTCGCCGCGCTGCTCGGGACGCACACGCTCACGAACCTGGAGAACGTCGGGCGACGCGGGAATTCGTCGATTTCCTCGAGCGCGACGTGCCCGCCTAGACGTTCGGCCTGTGTGGCGGGGTGGGGCGCGGCGGCCGCGCTGTGCGGACTCCGCCCGCTGTCCGCGCTCAGGTGCCGGGCGGGTGCGGGCCGCCGAACCGGCTGACCGGGAGGTTATCTTGGGTGCGACCGACGCCGTCTGTCGATTGCGTCGCCGTGCCGGGGCTGGCGTTGCTGGGGGCCGCCGTCGGCCGCAGCCGCTCGGCCTCGTCCAAGCGGGCCTACTCGAAGCCGCCGCTGTTCTGGTGCGTGGCGACCGCCCCGGCCGAGCGGCGGCAAGTCGCCGGCGCTGGCGCTGGCCGCCGCGCCGCCGTGGAGGGCCGAGGCGCGGTGGCGGGAGCAGTACGCCCACAACATCGCGGCCTTCGAGCGCGACACGGAGCGCTCCAAGCTCGAGTTCGACGCCCGGCGGAAGGCCGGCTGCGAGTGCGAGACGCCCCGGAAACCGGTCAAGCCGACGCTGCGGCAGTCGCTGCTCGACGACGCCACCGCCGAGGCGTTTGTCATAGCCGAAGACCGTAGCATGACGCTGTTATGGCATCTTTGTGTTGGACCAAGTTAAAACTAGCGGTAAAGCTGGTGCGAATTGCCACCCAACATCAAGCCATCCATGCCAACATCTTCGGACTCGTCGAACCGCGAGCGAATCAGTCGCACGATTTCGGCATGAGGTACACTGCGATAAAGAAGATTCATTTCGTCGAGATAACTGAGGTGGCTGATATTTGCCGCATCGACTGCGCCCGCGGCACACATACGAACCAGACTCTCCGACCCTGACGCGGTCGGATGTAACGCTTGAAGAAATTCCTCCGACGGTGTGACACCAAGTAGGAGGGCGAAGTGGGCCGCCGAGCCGGCGTGCATCCGAGTTGGTGCATTGGGCCAAAATATGTGCGGCGTCTTGCCGGGGTAGTGCTCCGACCAGAGTTGACACCCTGCCGAAACCACGCGACCGGGGTAGCCGAGTACGCGGCTGAAATCATGACTCATCAGTGATTGAAGTACCAATCGGTACTCCGCGAACTCGTCGATGCCTGGTGTGAGACTGAGCAACTTCCGGTACTCACCAGGAGGGTAGAGGTACAGTAAACGACCGAGGACCAGCCGCCGAGCCTGGACGTACCAGCGACGACGTTGTGGGCTTGTGGCCGGCACTTCCTCGGCCAAACGCTCCGCCTCAAGCGTCAGTTCCCGCCGAACAGAAGCCGCTTGCGCGAGTAGCGACTGTTGAGTAGTCGCTAGTCCCAGGAACCACGTTAGCAGGGCCGCGGTGTCGTAGATTCGGCGTCGGAAGTAACCGAGAAACCGCGGGGACTTTGTCAACGTCTGAAACCGCCCGACCGGCAAGGCGAAGCCCGCGTCCCGGAATTTCGCGTGCAACTCGGTCGCCTGGTCCGGGTGGCGGAGGACGAACAGCGTGACCTCGTCGATGAGGGTGTTGAAAGCCGACGACCCGTCGGGCGTCTTAAACACGACGGCCTCCTCGTGCCAGGTCCCGGCATCGACCTCGTCTTGCTTACCCTCGTTCAGAACTAGCCCCTCGACCCCGAGTGCATCACTCACTGCCTTCAGTGATCGGCCGACTTCGGGTTTCGGAACAACGAGCACGATGTCATCGACGTAGCGGAGGTAGCGGTCGGCGAATTGCGACTGAAGTGCCGCATCGACTGGCCCAAGCGCGATGTGACCTAGAGCGTGGGAGAGGTCGGGCCCGATCGGGATGCCGGAGGCCTTCGGCGTCACCATCCCGATCATGCTCGCGCTGAACTGATGGATGGCACCCCGCACGAGTAGGTCCTCCACCTGCTGCAAACGCAGTTCGATTTCGGTGCCGAGGCGCTGCTTGTCTACGCTCGGGTAAAACGCCTTGACATCCATAACGACTGCCACGGAACCCTTGTGCTCTACGAGCAGGCGGGCGACCGATTGGTTGCGTCGATCGTACCCGTCAATGAAGGGGGCGAAGTTCCGGCCGGTGGTGCGGGCGGTCGGCCACTCGTAACTGAAGGCGCACGCCGGGACGGCGAACGCAGGTTCGCGGGCCATGAGACTCAAGACGTGGGCCTCGGCGAGCGCCGTCAGCGGGCTACCGTAGACGCAGTTCCGAAAGCTAGGGTCTTTGTCACGGATTGCCTCTTTAACAATTTGGTAGCCGTAGTAACGCCAGTTGATGCGGTTCCGGCAGCGGCGGTCCAACAAGGCCGCGAAAGCTTCCTTGTCGCTCTTTAAGGTCTCCAACAACACGCGGAGGCCGGCGTAAATCGGCATGTGAGCCGCCCGGCTCGAGTGAAGTGCCCGCGCCGCGAGGGTCTCGAAATTCAGCGGTGCCGGCGTCATCGGGGCAGGTTCTCCCACGGCAAGACGTGAGCACGACCAGGTAGAGCCACTCCAGTGAGGGGATGGACGTAATCGAATATCTCGTGTGGCCCGTCCTGCGCCCCTTTCGTGCTGACCCCGAAAAGCCGAGCAATCCCTTTCAAGGCTTTAGGTAACATTTTCTCGCTACCGCTACCCTTCGGTTCGATCCAAGCCAAGGAGGAAGGCCTATCGTGAAGACGCTTGACGATATCGTCAATAGCTTCCAGTACGACATCAGAGTTGCCAACCATAAAACCACTAAATGCAGAGATGAACACAATATATTCTTCACAACTGTGGCAAATATCGAACCAATGATCCATTAATGCCGTAGTCGAGAAGGGTTGTGTTGCGTCCCAAGACATGTATTCACTACGGAGCCGAATACCCACCTCGGCCATGTGCGGCCGTAGTCGGGTTGACATGCACTGATGAATGGCCCGCCCTTCGTCCGAACAGTCCGCCCCCAAGACGCAAAGGTCGAGGGGGAGGGGCGGTCCATGTGACCTGGAGCGCAGCTCGGCGAGTGTACACAACAGTCCGAGAAGCCCGCCCCCCGACCCGCAGGCCAAGTCCAGAACGCTCACCTTGCCGTCCATCAAACTGCTTCGCAATTGCGTCGCGTAGTTGCCGAACGTTCCGTTTGGGTCGAGCGCAACGAACTGCACCCGTGCCGCGGATGCCTGGAACCGGCGTGCGAAATGCTTAATTGACTCAATCAGTCCGCCCCCGCCGTATAGATCCTTGTCTCGCATGTGTAAGGCACATGCTTCTTCGAGTAGGTCACGGTCGCACAGCTCATGTCGAAGTGCATCGGCTAGGGCCGTAGGTAGGTGGGATGTGCTTTTGTCGCCAGAGGCATTCGGGGATCGAGGCCAAGGCCATTTCGTCGCTACTGTCAGAAGAGACACCCGGTTGGATCAGCGGTGCCACGAAGTGGTCGAAGTCAGGAAGACCGCGCAGCGACCGAATACGCCCCGGTCGGGGTCAATCCGTGTTGCGTCCGGTGCCGAGTGCCCCGAGTAGGACTTGAACCTACAACCCGCTGATTAAGAGTCCGGCCCCAGCCTATGCTACCCTAGTCCACCCTACGCGATACTCTGGAGATACAAGTCTTTCTCGAAGCGCAAGTCGAGCCGAACCTTCCCCGAGCCACCCTCGCGTGGTAGGTAAGTGGTAGGTCGCACCGCACCCAAGGGGGCGCGTCGGACTCCCCCTTCCGCCACGCCACCTTCGCCACCGGGGGCAAGCAGGACGCCCCCGAGCGTACTCGTCAAGGCTTTCCGTACCACCCCGTAATGGTTTCCAAAATGAGCACGCCGGAGCCGAAATCGCCTTGCCACTTCTGGGCCTCGGCTTACGCAGTCAAGCTAATACGGGAGTCTTCGGGAGACTCGGGATGGCAACCTAAGCCCGGCCAAGAGGCTTGGCAGACGCTCCGAGACGAGATCGTCGCCCTGAACTCGCGGGGGCGGTTCGAGCCGCCGAGCGACCCTAAGTTCTCAGTGAACGGGGTAGAATCTTACTGGCACTTGGTCGGCCAGCCGCTTCCTGAGGAGGACGACGGCGTGGCGAACTTTCCTCAATTCCGGTGCCGACTCGCCGTCCTCGCCCGACTGCTCCAGGCGTGTCGGCGCAAGTTGGTCAGCCGGCTGTCCAACCGGGATGGGATGTCTCTGGGCAAATTGGCCGAGCGGATCCAGGACCCCCGCTCGCGAACCTTCTTTGAACTCGCCTGCACGATCGGCGCGCAGGACATACCCTCGGCTATGAACACCCTCCAAAACGTGGGCCAAGTTGGGGTCAGTTGGAGTTTGCCCGGCGGGATTCGACAAAGCGACCGCGACCGCGACTGCGGGGTCGGATCGCTCGTGCAATCGACGCGGCTCGCCTTGAAGTTGCTCGCCTGGGACAATGTGCGGCAAGGCCCTAATTCCGCGGCCGTCGGTCAAAAAAAGCGCGTCGAGGTCGAGGCACTCAGCGGCCTCCGATTTCGCCTCAGCCCGAGCGGGGGGAAGGCAATCGTGCTCGGTGGCAATCACGGCCTACTGTTTGACCTACTGTTGAAGGCCTACCGCATGAAAAGCGCAGACCACGACGGGTGGGTAACTTACGGGGTGATCCTCAAGTGCATCTGGCCCAACAAAGTTGCTGATCCTGGCGAGAACAAGCCGCGGGGCAAGAATAGGCCCCACCGCACGAACGGCTCTGTGGAGAAGTCGGTCTCCGGGGTCGCCCCCGAAGCGCTGAAAACGCTCAAGTCGGAACTCGATAGGCTCATTCGCGAGGTGATGGGACACCCCGGAGGGTGCGGGAGGAAGTTCTGGATCGAAACGAAGAAGGGTGAGTCGTACCGGCTGGACCAAACCCACGTCGTCTGGTGGCAAGAGGCCGACGCAGAGAGCCGGGCGGATCGGGAAGACCGAGGCCGGCCGAGGTAGCGCGAAGGTGAGGTGTTCAGGAGTGGCCGCGTGAATTTGGTGCGGATTTCGCCGATTCTCCCCGAAACGATGGCCGCTGTAATCCTGGGGGATACGGCTCAGCTGCGACTTTGGGTTTCGCGAGCGCCCCGACTTACGAGGGGAACCCCGCACCTCACGCACTACCTCACGCGGAGAAGGGTGTCGCCCGACGACAACCCTCACTCCCTGGTGCCGAATGACCGACCCCAACGTCCGCCCCGACAACTCGCTCCAGCCGTCGAAGCTCATCGTCTTCAAAAACAAGCCGCTCGGGGCGGTCACCCAGGAGAGCCTGGACGCGATCGCCCAAGCCAACCGGCCGCCGACCCTCTTCCAGCAGAACGGCACGCTGGTGCGGATCCGCCCGTACGACGACGGCGTATTCCCGGAACCGCTGAGTCTCGACGCCATGCGGCACCACCTCGGCCGCTCCGCCAACTTCGTCCGCAAGTACGCCGCGCGGAGCGCGGGCGGCGACGACAAGGTCGTGATCGACATCCCGCCGATCGAATTCGTCCGCGACCTCATGGCTTGCCCCGATTGGGACGAGGGGGTGTTCCCGAAACTCAAAGGCGTCGTGAAGTGCCCCTACTTCACGGCCGGCGCGAAACTTGTTGAGGAGCCGGGTTACGACGCGGGTAGCCAACTCTGGTACGAACCCGACCCTGGTTTCAACCCTTCCAAGGTACCGGCCGACCCGGCCGCGGAGGATGTCGCGGAGGCGAGGCGGTGGATCGTGTCCGAACTGCTCCACGACTTCCCGTTCCAATCGGAGGCCGACCGGACCAACGCCGTCGCCTACCTGCTCACCCCGTTCGTCCGGGAGATGATCGACGGCCCCGTCCCCCTCGCGTTGTTCGAGGCGGCGGTCGCCGGCACGGGCAAGGGGCTGCTGGCCAACGCCGTGGCGATCCCGTCGTCGGGGGCCACGCTGGAGGCCATCCCGCAGCGCGACTCCGGCGAGGAGTGGCGGAAGGCGTTCACGGCGAAGTTGATCGAGTTCCCGACGTTCATCCTGCTCGACAACCTGACCGGCACCCTGCGCGCCCCCGCCCTCGAAGCCATCCTCACGACGGAACGCTGGAGCGACCGGGTCCTCGGCGAGACCCGGATGGTCCGGCTGAAACTGCGGACCGTCTGGATGGCCACGGCCAACAACCTCCAACTGGGCGGGGACCTCCCCCGCCGCGTCGTCTGGGTCCGGCTCGACGCCAAGATGGAGCGGCCCGAGGAGCGTAAGCAAGAGGCGTTCAAGCACCCGGACCTCGTCCGCTGGGCCAAGGCGAACCGACCCGAACTCGTCCGGTCCGCCCTCGTTCTGATCCAGAACTGGGTCGCCCGAGGCCGCCCCGCCGGTAATGAGGTGATGGGCAGCTACGAGTCGTGGACGGCCACGCTCGGCGGCATCCTCGCCGCCGCCGGCTTCATCGACTTCCTCAAGAACGTCCAGGAGCGTCGCCGGGACGGCGACGAAGACTTGGAGGAACTCAAGCGGCTCGTGCTGGCTTGGCTCCGGGCCTTCGAGTTCGACAAGGTCACAGTGAAGGAACTCTTCGGGGAAGTCGCGCCCTCGGAATTGCCCTCGTACGTGATGGCGGCGGACGACGTCTCGACGCAGCGGAAGAGGCTCGGCAACTACTTGCGGCGGGTGGAGGACAAAGTGGTCGGCCAGTACCAAGTCGTCCGCATGCCGAACCTCAACCGCGACGGCGTCCGCAAGTACCGGATTGTCGACCTGAAGGCGCAAGCGGCCGCCCAATCGGACCAGAGTCCCGCCACGCGGCCCTCCTCGGAACAGCTCGACAAGTTGTTCGACCAGATCAGTTCGCCGGGCCAACACCACCCGACCGCCGCGGCGACTTCAGAGGTCGTCCACGAAACGGGCGAGACGGCGGGAGACTTCGAGGTCGCCGATGAGGACGGGGGCGAACTCGACGAACTCGACGCCTGACGTTCTCCCGGCCTACGTTGGGACCGGCCGGAGAAGGGCAGCGAGCCATCGGTCAGTAGTGGCCCCCTGGGACACGCCGGGCTCACCACCGGCGTACGGGTAGGCAAGCCTACCCGATTCACTCGGGTTCCGTAGGCTCCCACGGGCGAGAGGCGGCGACGCGTAAGCTCGTCACGCCACCGAGCGTCGAACTCGCCGCGGGCCCTGGGGTCCCTGGTCGCCGCGGCACCAACTCCACGTAACCTTTCGCGGACACCCACGAGAATGGTGATCACCCCCGACATGGTTCGCGAGGCGTACAAAGTCGCCAAGCGGGTGTACGAGCAGGAGACCAGTCGCCAGAGTGGGATCAACGACCTCGCGGAGCGGGTCAAATTCAACCCGAGTTCGGCGGCCGACGCCGTGGACAACTTCAAGGCGCTGCGGGACGGGGAGGGGTTCGAGCGGAAGAACAACTTGTTCGCGGCCAGGCACTTCCTGGAGATGATCCACCGAGATTATGGCGTCCCGGCACTCCGCAAAGCGCTCGACGCCCTCGAGCGGCACCTGGACTACTACGAGGGAGTCAGCACCGGCGGGCGGCAGCCGGGCCAGAGGCGACTCCTCGCCGAATTCCGCGTGGTGGCGGACCAACAGGGCGAGGCCCGAGGCCCCGACGGGCAGACCGGCGGCCGGCGCTCCGTTGCCGCCCAAGAGCAGCAGGACCTCCAAACGCAGGGCGTCTTCGACCCGGCGGATTTGCAAGATGGGCGGGAGCGGTCACTCGCCAACGTCGTCCGAAGGCGGGGGCAGAGCGAGTTCCGAGACCGACTCCTCGCCTTCTACGACCGGCGGTGCGCGGTGTCGGGCTGCTCCGTGGAGGCCGTCCTCGAAGCGGCCCACATCACCCCCTACCTCGGACCCGAGACGGACCACCCGACGAACGGCCTGATCCTGCGGGCCGACATCCACACCCTCTTCGACCTCGGGCTCGTCGGCGTCGATCCGAAGACCATGACCATCCTCGTCTCCCCGACACTCGACGGCTCCGAGTACGAGGCCTACCGGGGCGGGCCCTTCCCCGTGCCGACGGAGGCCTCCGGGCGGCCAAGCCCCGCGTCCCTGGATCGGCACCGAAAGCGGAGCGAACTCTGACCCTCTGACTCAAAGACATCAACCCGTAACGCTACGTCGCTCAGGACGTATTCGGCCACTGCCTCCGGCGACGGCGTCCACCCCGGTAGCCCCCGAACGCGCAGGGCGGCGATTCACTCTAGGGGCGGTTGTTGATGAACGCCTTCGGGGAGGTCCCGGTCCCACTCGGACCCTCGTCGCCCCCGGCACGAGTCGGTTACCGGCTTGCCCTCGCCCCCACCCTCGCCCTGGCCTCCCTCGACGACGAGACGGGACTGGCCCCCGACCTCGTCGGGAACGACTGGGTGGTCAAGCTGGACGAGTAACCTCCATACCACGTCAACACAGGGCACGGACGCCCCTTTGCTTCGCGACCTGCGACCAAACCACGTCAAGGATTTCACTAGATGCGAATGCGGACCCCCATCATTTGCAGTATGGGCTGAAATGTCCGCGTCGGAAGGATTCGAAGACTGAGGGTAAGTGACCCTAGCGAGAATGCCTTCGGGCCGAACTCGCCCACGCCTCACCGCGGCTCGCCTCGTGCAAATAGCGGTAACTCCCCCACTCTGAAGAGTGGGGACCACTTAACATTAGCAATAGTAGAAGTAGATTTTCCCGGAGATGACAATACCAACCCCACCACAAATGAATGTGACTTCGTCACTAACGGGAACAGAACACTCAAGACCAACACGAGAGA
The DNA here is from genome assembly GCA_043744775.1 of Fimbriiglobus sp. Classification (GTDB taxonomy): domain Bacteria; phylum Planctomycetota; class Planctomycetia; order Gemmatales; family Gemmataceae; genus Fimbriiglobus. The sequence goes on from JAYTUC010000232.1 coordinate 47,718, forward strand.
ACGTGACTTCGTCACACATGAGAAGGGACTCGACATGAATCGGAACACACCACCCGACGACGCGGTCGATGCGACCCGGTCCGGACGAGACGTCAGCAACAACCGCCCTGGACGAGGCCGGGCGTTGTTCGGCAAGGTGCCTGTCGCACCCTCCTCGACTTCGACCCGCCCCTGGCCGACCCCACCTCGGCGACACTGGACGCCTCGACCTGGTCTCTCGTCGTCGCGTCTGCGACGCGGGCAGGGGCGACCGTGTCACGGCCTCGAAACGTCACACCTTCCCACCCGGACCGAGCAAGCCCCTCGCCCCGACCGCCCCGGTCCTGGTCGCCGCCTCGAGGTAACTCACCCGGAGTCGAGCACCATTCCCCGAACGCCAAGGAGTCAGCACGATGAGCACCCCGCCCTCCCCGATGCCAGCGACCGAAGCCACTTCCCCACCTGGACCCGGCACGAAGACGCTCAGCGTCAAGAACGTGCCGCACCCCGTCTGGCAACGGGCCCGGCAGAATGCCCTGGCGTCCAACCTGAACTTCGGCGACTACGTCATTGGGGTGTTGGCGGACGCAGGGCCGCTGCTCCCGACAGTGGGACAGGGTTCGACCTCGAGGTGACTGACCGCACCCGTCGGATGCGTAAACCTGCCCTGAAGGAATTGTTCGGCCGGGCACGAACCGATGGCGATCAACACCGACGCTGGCCGGCATCGCAACCGGTTCACACAGGGAACGACACCTCCCTGACCCTCTGCCATGTTCGCCCTCAGGCGTCGACCGACGGGAGACGTGGTTCGAACCACTCTGGACCGGTCCCGTCTCAAGTCGGATCCAGAGCGACCCCGAGTCCGCCGCCGCCACAGAGTGCCTCGACTTCTCCCTGTAGTTCCCGGAGTCGAGCCCTCAACCCCTCAGTGACGAGTGAGGTGAGGGTGTCGGCCCGGGATGGACTTCGGTCCACGACCCGGCATCCGACCTGTCGGGGAGTAGGACATGACGACTACGGACGAAACGACAACAGACGAACTGTTCCACCTGGCCGTGGACCCCTGGGATGTCCCGCTCGGCCGGGAACTGGAGCGACGGTTCACGGAGCAGTACGGCGAGCGGATTATGGGCGAGGACGCGGCGGCACGCCTCCGAACGCTTTACGCCGCGCTCGCCGACCACAACCCCCTGTCGCTCCTCCGCGAGCGCCTCGGGGGCTCGCCGGTCCCGCCGTTCTCCCCCTCGGACCCCGAGTTCCAGTCCAGGGACCTCCCGCCGGAACTGCAGGCGACGGGGGTCGATTTCTTCCGCACTGTCATCGACCTGGTCACCCGCTACGCCGGTGAGTTTATCGCCCGGAACCCCGATGTCCCCGTCACCGGCCCCGGACAACAACCGGGGCTATTACTTCCTGAACCGGACCACGGACCGGATCCCCGTCCCCCTCGAGAGCACTCTCGACCCGGACAGGCACGCCGTCACAGAATCCGGCAGCGAGTAGCAAGCGTTTCCCGAAGTCCCTCAACTCCTCAGTCGCGAGTGGGTTGAGGGACTTCGCACGCACCCCGCCCAACACCGACTGAGAAACCCCCAGGCCGACCAAGGAAACAGACCGATGTCCGAGCAGCCCAAACGGACTACCCCAGTCCGCCACGTGTTCATAGACACCCACAAGCTCACCGAGGCCCAGCGAGAAAAGCTGGTTGAACGGCTGGAGCGGACACTCGGCCGGCGTTACCAGGCGGAGGTCGAGCGACCGGGCGACGGCACTGCCACCGTGCTCGTACAGTGGGAACTGGAGGACTTCGAGCGGGTGGAGGCACGGGTCCGGCGGCTAATCGAGCGGATTTACGGGCCCCGCCTCCTCCGCGACGATGAGGTTGTCAGACTCAGGGCTCTGTACGACGTCCTGCCGCCACCAGATGTCCGCCAGGAAGTCGCCCGCAGGGAGACGCAGCACCAACTCACTGGCCTTCGGCTCGCGTCTCTCCTGCCCGCCAATGCGGTGGAGGTCTATCCCCTCGTGCCAGACTGTCTGAACGGCGACCATTTGAGCCCCGACATGCCCGAACCCCAGGCCATGGTGTCGGATGATCTGGACAGAGAGTGTGCGGCCTATTTCCCCGCTCACCAGATACAAGCGAAGGTGTTCTTCCTGGCCCTGGACGCTCTCCTCCGCCGGCATTTTCGGATTTTCATGACCGAGACGGGCTCGCGGTGGCGAAGCCACTCGTGCCCGGGGGATGCCGCCTGTGCGGCTCTTCGTTACTTCCGAGACGTGGTGGAAGACACCTTGTGTCGTTCCCGTCAGGCCGGCTGACCGAATCGTCGAATCCGTCACTCATTCGAGGGTATTGAATGGGTGAGTTCCTGGGGCACGTAATCGAGACAGGAGCCATGCCCGTCGCGACCAACCACGCCGGCCGCACCTTCGGCAGCATCACCCTCTCCGAACCCGTCATCGGGAAGTCGGGGTATTGGAAAGGCCGGTGCCGGTGCGGCAACATTGTCGTAAAGCGTCTCGACAACTTAACGCGACCCGGCAATCACACCTGCGGCAAGTGCTACCTGGCCACACCGCCCACCGAATCGGACCTGGAGGAACGGGTCCGCCGGTTGGAAGACCTCGTCGCCCGACTCTCCCCTCGGGTTGAGGGCGAGGTGAGGGAAGCCCGACCGGGCACCGACCCCTCACCAGAGGCCAGCCGATATTCGAACGTCAGTCACGACGCCGAGGGCGAGTTGTGGGAGGCCCGCACCCTGTCCGGCCGACCGTTCTACTGGGGTACCACTGAGGAGGAAGCGGCCTACGCCGTTCGCCTCTACCTGGAACGGACTCATTCCACCTGCAATCGCCACATGATCACCGACGACGAACTCACCCTGACCGAGGACCGTCGGGTAGAGATCGGCGTCGAGGTCGATGAGTGCCTGTGACTTGGGTGCCCGGTAAAGGGGTTCCAACCGGCCCGGGTAAGGACTCTGTCGCATTGGTCGCGGTCCCTGAGGCTGCATCCGGGCTACCGACATCGCCGAAGTCATCGGTCACGGCCTCGGCGGGGTAGCGTTGAATGGGTCGATCTCAACCGGCGTTGAACCCTTCCAGCTCTTGCTGGATCACGCTCGCTAGGGTGACTCCGTTGGCCGCCAGTCGGTCCACCAGGTCCGAGAAGTGCTGGAAGACGGCTCGGTTCCCGATTAGTGCTTGCCTTGACGCTTGCCAAACCGCGTGCAAGACCCTGGCGGTCCGCTCGCCGTTGTTGTGGGAACCCCAGAGTGCCTTCACAGCCTCGCTCCTCAAGGTGACCCCGTGCAGCCAGCCGACCACCTGGGCGGGTTGGTAGTGACGGGATGCCGATTTGAGCATCGTGAGGAATGCCCGGTACGCACCGTGGTTGGTGCCGACAACTGCCAGCCACCGCTCGATGAGAGCAGCAAAGGCCGAAATGTGCGACCACTCCTCCTTCAGAATGTACGAGCCGTGGCCCACGAACACCATGACCGTCACGGCCTCGGACCAATCGCTGGACAGGTGCTCCTGGTCGGCGAGGCGGGCGAGTTCCGGCCGGCCCAGCAAGTCGTTGCAGACCCGCTCCCATGTCCGGAAGGCCTGGGGCTCCGGTGGTTCCTGCGGTGGTAGTCGGGCAACCTGATACTGGAACAGGCCGTGGAGTAGGTTCGCGGCGAGGTGAGGCAGCCTCGGCCAGGTCGCGAGGACCGGGGCGATGACGTGATTTTCGGCCTCCTCCGGCGTGAGGTGGCGGGCTAAAGCGGCGACCCACCCGAGGAAGAAGTGATTCCACTCCCAAGGTGCCTCGGAACGGCGTCGTGACCGGCGATCCTCTTCGTCCCCACTCAGGTTCTCGCGCACCGTCCATCTCATCAGGCCGTCGGTCAGCCCGAGGAGGGCTTGCTTCGTTCCCGGCTCACTGTTCAGTTCCTCGATGGGAAGCCCCTGGAGCACACGCACGACGAGGTCCCAGAGAAAGAAGCCACGCTCGTCCACCTCGACCGCCGGCAACGCGGGCTTCTCGCCCCGCTGAAGGCTGTCGGTACACCGTGACCAAAGTTGCTCCAGTCTCGCCATGCCGGCCTCGTTGAAGGCGAGCCCCATCCTGGGAACGACCGTATCGCCCGGAACCGTGGCAAGGGAGAGGGCCAGCCACAGACAGTTCCAGCAAAAGACGTCATCGCTACCCCAAGACGATCGTAGCCCCGCGAACACCGCCCCCACCACCTGGAGTTGCGGGTCGAAAATCTGCTCGAGCACCGCCAGCCTGACCTCCTCGTCGGCGGACCCTTGGGCCACGAGAGCGGTCAGCCCCCTGGCCCCGTTCAGCCTGGGGTCCAGGCCAAAGACGTTTCGCCGGTTCATGGCGTCGAATCGGCTCCTCGGGCAGCGGGCAGCGGCAAGGAGGACAGACCGACACCAGCCGCCGTACCCCTGCTCCTGTGCCCAAGACCACGCCTTGATTGCTACCGTGGCGGCAACCGCGGCAGTGGACTGTTCGCGAATCGGGTCTGTTTCCGTGTTCAACGTCCAGTCGGGGGAGCAGATCGAAGTCCGTGCAGAGGCATCCGGCCGGGTGGGTTCCTCTGTGGGGTCGGGTCCGAGACTTTCGGAGAAGTCGTCCGGGCGGGAGTAGGAAACCGCCGCCCGGACCACGCGGCCCATGGTGTCCGTGTCGGGGGGCGTGTTCGCTTCCAGCGTCGTCCGGGCCCAGTTGTCCAGGCCGAAATACTCCTGGAACTCCTGTGCCTGCTCGAACCTCGTGTGCTCCTCCGGACTCGGCTCGCGGGGCGGCTGATACCGCCAACACGTCGCTGATTCTGTCCGGACCTGCTGGTAATTCGCCCGCTTGAGGAGTCCTCGATAATCCTCGATCTCCGCCCGGAGTGCCTGGACGACCTCCTCGCGGCCCCGCTCCTCCTCGTACTGGAGGGGCGGCTCGTCGCCAAATGTGGCGAATGCCTGGTCGAGGGCGGCCCGGGCCGAATCCTCACCCTGCATGACCACGAGAGGCACCAGGTTCCGGACCTCCAGGCCCCGCTGCGGACGCCGGTTCCGCTCACGGAGTTGCTCGTTGATGTGCTCGTGTTGGCCGAGGAAGTCGATGATGGGCGGCCCCTGGAGATCCTTGCCCTGCCGGTGAATGTCCATCCGCCAGACGAAGGGGTGGGCGATGTAGGGGAGCAGGGCCGGTAGGCAATGACCTGGTGAGCCGAGGGCGAGGGCGACGCACACGCCCAGGACGGCGACGCTCCGCGTGCCCGCCATGACCTTGTCGATCAGCTCGCCCCCGTCCCGCCCAGAGGCGATCTGCTCTTCCATCCAGACTTCAAGGGCCATGAGGGCGGAAATGACCGCGTACGGCCCGACGCTGGTGTGGCGGAACCAGCAGTAGACCTCCTCGTTGCCCCACAGTTCCTTGGGGCCGGACGGCAGGGACAGGACGACGGGCAGCGGGGTCCGGCTGCACCCCAGGAAGTGCTCGTTCCGCTCGCGTCGGCACCAGCAGTCCGTCGCGGCGTTTGTCAGGCCGTCGACGAGGCGGAGCCCATCGCCCTCATGCGTGCGGAGGAGCCGCAGGAACGGCCCCTGGACGTGGGCCGGCGGGTGGTAGTCCATCGCCCCACGGATCCCCAGCTCGCTCATCATGTCGTGAAACGAGGCCCAGTCCGCTTCCTTGGGCCCCTGGATCATCTCGCCGACGGCAAAATCCACGTAAGCGGCCGGGAGGTGATCGACCAGCGGCACGAACGTCTTCAGGATTTGTTCCCGTGCCCTCCACCGGTCGTCCTCCGCGGCAGATCTGATGTACTCGGTCACCCGGTCGGGCAAGACGTCGGCCGAGTGGAGGACGATTTTCCGCAGTCTGGTTTCGTGCTCCTCGCGGGCCCTGTAATCGATCTCGGATTTTGCCACGGGTCAGTCCTCGTCGCTTTCTTCTAGCCAGTTGAACGCCAGTTCGCCGACCTCTCGACGCAGGGGGTCGCCCGGCCCTGACCGTTCCTGCCAGATTTCCATGATCCTTGCCGCCTCGTGCCTGGCCGCCTCGCTGAGTTCCGAGGAGTGCTGCAGCAACCAGTGAAGAGTCCAGTACCACGCATACCAGCGGGGCAGCGGAAACCGCAACGCGAGGGCCAACGCCTCCGCGGGAGAGTCCGCGATGGTTGCCGTCCGCTCCGCGATCCGAGGATCCACGTCGATTTCCGTGGTCCGCAGTGCGACCAGCAGGTCGATCAGGAGGCGTCCGTCCTCGGCAAGGAGAGCCTCCCGAGCCTTGTCAAGCAGTTCTTCCAGCCGGGTGGACAGGAACGGTGCGGTCAGGACGGCCTGTCGCCAGCGAGGGGCCAGCTGGGCGGATTGCTCGAATGATCGCAGCAGCCCGGCCCATTCGCCTGCCGTCTCACCCCGCTCAAAGAGCATGCAGCCCAGCAACCGAACGGCCCGTAAGAGCCCGTGAGGCTGTCCGAGTTCCTGCAGGTACGCGGGCAGATCCTGGCGGCGTTGCCCCAGCAGTCGGAGCAGTGACCAGTCTTCCAGCAAGTCGTGACCGAACCGGTAGACGTTTTGGCCCTGGTCCCGAGTGATGACGCGGTCCGACTCGAGGGTCACCAAAGCGTCAGGGGGCATCCCGCCGTCCGGAAAACACCTCCGAGGGGCGTTGATCACCCGGCGTGCCGCCTCGACGAGGGCCTGCTGACGCTCCCGCCCTTCCGCTTGTCCGTCGCGGCCAACAACCCTCTCCCACCACACGTCGCTGACTTCGATCTCCGTGGCCGGAACCTTGTCGGCCTCATCTCCGGCGATACGCCGGTCTGTGATGAGGTCGAGCAGGAACGGGTTCCTGAAGATCGGGTTGAGCCTGGCCTGGGACGACAACGCCCTGAGACGCGGCTGCTGGGCCAGGACGAGCCGCACCTCCTCATCGGCCAGTTCCGGAATCCGAACGGGGAAGATCTGCTGAACGACCTTCCGGTCGATCCAGGTTAGCTGTCCCAGGCTTCCTTCGCGGGCCGTGGCGACGCACCACCAACGCCGCCGCCCCTCAACGGGCGGCAATAGCTTTTCGGCCGTTCGGAGCAGGTCGTTCACCGCCAGCCGGGCCCCCTCCTCCTCGATCCGGTCGATCCCGTCGATGAAAATGCATGGGTACGGGTGGGCACTCATCGCCAGGAGCAGTTCTTCTGCGGTTCGCGAGATCCCTTGCGAACGGGCGAAACCGAGCCATCCCCTTCCGTCGATCCTGTCGGCCGAGAGGACCAGGGAGGGACCGGCGAGGCGGTGCCGGTCTACCCGCATCTTCCAGATGCCGGACTTTCCCACACCGGGCGGGCCTGTGAACAGGAGCATGGCCGCGACGCCGAACTGGCCTTCCGGGGCCTCGACGGCTTCGACCCGGTTCAGTGTGAGGCCGCCGATGTCCGTTCGGATGTCGGCGAGGATGTGTTCCCTGAGGGCGTCGAGCCGGGCCAGATCCTCGCGGCAGTCGGGCGACGGCACGAGGCGGAAGCCCTCTGTCTGGAGTCGTTGCGTGAGGGCCTCACGGGTACATTCGCCGGCCGACCGGTTCGCCTCGGCCGAAATGTCGCGAAGCCGCGAGAACAGTTCGGCGGCACCGGGACCGGCCCCGTGCTGCAAAACGTGACCGAGGCAGTTGATGGAGTGCGTGGCGTCGCGGGAGCCCCCGGTCAGCAAGTCGAAGTGGAGGATCACCAGCGAACGCAGGAAGCCCCAGAGGTCGTCGTCACTGATGGGGCTGCCCGCGACGGTGTCCAGCTTCGAGCGGACGAGGGTGACGAACTCCCTGTGGTTGTTGTGGGCGAACCGAGAGACGCTGATTCGTGCGAGAAACGCCGAGGCCAACGAACTGTTGCGTGCCCAGGTCAGCACCGTCTGGTAGTGCTCATCGACCTTCGTCTTGTACACGCCGAGGGCGATGCCGAAGCGGTCACGGCCACGGTTGAAGCTGGCCGAGGTGTACGTCCGCCAGCAGGCGGCAATCACCTCCTCAAAAAGCGGGTCCTTCTCGCCGAAGGTCAGGTCGTTTTTGATCTGCAACGGCAGCTTCGTCTGGCCAGTGGCGGTGTCGGCGACGCAGATGAGGTCGTCGAGCGGCACGCCCTCGTACAGCCTCTGGAACCGCACCTCGGAGAGCGTGCCGGCGTCGAGTCCGCGCGGGACGTGCTGCGTTAGCAGTCCGGCCAGGTAGTACGCCCCCACCTGGAATTGGAGGTCGTCGCCGCCCCCGCCGGTCGAGAAGGGGCTGGCAAGTTTTTTCGCGGACTGTGCTGCGTTCATCATCCGCTCCTCGGCCGATTCCGACACGTCCCCTTCTGGCCAGGCCGGGCTGGGAGGTGGCAGGGCGACTACACCGTGACGGTCTCAAGCCGGTCTTTCCTCGCCTCCCAGTCGGGCATGCAGCGGCCGAGTAGGCGGTAGAACTCCGGGCCGTGGTTGTGAACCTTGAGGTGGCAGAGTTCGTGGACGATCACGTAGTCGATGCAGGGGACCGGGGCTTTCGCCAACTCCACGTTCAACCGGATCGACCCGGCTTTGGTGCAACTCCCCCATCGCTTCGACATCTTGCAGACGGTCAGTGTTGGGGTGGCGGGCAACCGCAGTGACCGCACCGCTCCGAGGCAGTGCAGCAGCCGCTGGGCGAAGACCCGCTCGGCGTGGTGCCGGTACCAACCCTCGAGAAACTCCCGCACTACCTCGCCGCTCGCTTCGCTCGTGGTTCGCACTTGCAGGAACCGGCCGATCAGCTTCACCCCGGTCGGCGTCCCTTTTTGAACCTTCAGTCTGTACTGCCGCCCGAGGTAGCGGTGTGTCTCCCCACTCAGGTATCTCCGCTCCGGCTGGGCAGGGCGGTACTGTTCGAACAGCCGCCACTGACGCACGATCCACCCGGCCCGTTTTTGCACCCTGGCGAGCACTTCCGCCACGCTCGCCGCCCTGGGGGCAGCTACTTCCAGTCGCATCTCCGGGTGGACGCTGATAGCCAAGTGTTTCCGGTCCCGGTGCTCGACTTGGAACGGGATCACGAGCCCGCCGTGCCGCAGGAGATAACCGCCCCCGGGCTGTCCGTTCTCGATCACGCCTCGTACCTCCGCTTGGCGACGTCGAGACACTTCTCCAGGATCTCGTCGATGTCCTCGAAGGTCAGTGGCAGTCCGGTTTCGTCCTTCAACTCGTGCAGGTAGTCCTCGATCAAGTTCCTCATCCGGTTCTGTACGTCCGCGTTGCTGGCCCAACTGACGATCTTCTCGCTCCGGATGAGCTCGTCGATCCGCAGGGCCGCGTCCGCCGAGAGTTCCCGACTTTCCCCCGGCTCGGCAGCATGCCGACCCAACGGCTCCAGGAGGATGCCGTAGAAGGCTTTGGCCACATCCTGGTTGCGAAGCTTGTCCGGCAGCGAGTCGCCGGTGCGGTTTCGCACCGAGTCGGCGATCTCCATGACCTCACTCAGGTAGTCCCGGTCGGCCAGCCGCTTCTCCCGGAACGCCCGGATCGCGTCCGCCAGCATCTCCGAGAACTTGCGGTAGAACGCCGGGTCCTCCTCCATCCGCTCGATGATCGTCTTCTTCGTCCGGTGGGCGATGGTGTCCGCCTTGGACGCCGTGCCCTCCAGCTTCTCGATTTCCTTGAGGAAGGCGTCTTTGTCGAAGATGTTGATTAGAGTGGTCACCTTCTCGACCCCGCCCGTGGTCACGTGCGTGTCGATCAGCTTCTGGATCTTGGCCTCGTACTCCTTGAAGTCCACCACCTCGGCGTACCGCCGCTTCACCGCCGCCCGCAGCTTCACGAAGAAGGTGAGGTCGGCCTTGTACCGCTCGACCTTGTCGTTCGGGGTGTCCTCCATGAACCGCACCGAGGACAACGCAAGGGCCAGGTTTCGGGAGAACGCAGACAGCCGCTCGTAGAACCGCTCACGCAGCTCCTCGTCACCCAGCCGCAGTTCGTACTGCTCCTCGTCCTGCTTGTTCTTGATCCCCTTGAAGACGTCCCACAGGTCGGAGTGCCGCTGGGGCAGCTTCTTCACCTCCTCGGTGACGTCGATGACGGCGTCCTCCAGGTCCGCCGCGTCGAACTCCTCCAGCTTGCCGTACAGGTCGAACGCTTTGTTCAGGTTCTGGAGCACCCCGCGGTAGTCGATAATGTACCCGAAGTCCTTGCCTTCATACAGCCGGTTCACCCGGGCGATGGCCTGGAGCAGGGTGTGCTCCTTGAGCAGCCGGGTCAGGTACAGCACGGTGTTCCGCGGGGCGTCGAACCCGGTGAGCAGCTTGTCCACGACGACGATGATCTCCGGGTGCTCGCCGGACTTGAACGAGTTGATCACGTTCCGGTTGTACTGCTCCTCGCTCCCGTGCTTGGCCATCATCCGCTTCCAGAAGGCCACCACCGCCGGCAGGTCCTCCTCACTGACTTCCTCGTTCCCCTCCCGGTCGTCGGGGCCGGAGATGAGCACCTCGGACGACACCAGCCCGAACTCGTCGAGGCACTTCTTGTAAAGCAGTGCGGCCGACTTGTCCTGGGTCACCAGTTGGGCCTTGTACGGCGTGCCCTGCCAGTTGTCCCGGAAGTGGACGCTGATGTCGAAGGCTATTTCCTTCACCTTCTGCTCGGCCTTGTTCAACTGGTCGGTGCTGGCGAACTTCTTCTTCAGGTCGGCCCGCTGCTCGACGGTCAGCTTGGCCGTCAACTGCTCGAACCAGCGGTCGATGGTCTTCCGGTCCACCTGCTGTTCAACGTCCCGCCCCTCGTACAGGAGCGGCACCACCGCCTTGTCCTCCACCGCCTGGCGGATCGTGTAGGTGTCGATCAGCCCGCCGAACTTGGTGATCGTGTCCTTCTCCTTCCGCTTCACCGGGGTGCCGGTTAACCCGATGAAGCAGGCGTTCGGCAGGGCCTTCCGCATGCGGGTGTGCATGGCCCCGTACTGCCCCCGGTGGCTCTCGTCCACCAGCACGAACACGTTGTCGCTCTCGTTCCGCAGCTCGCACTTGAGCACGGCCGTCTCGAACTTGTCGATGATGGTCGTGACCACCCTGCTCTTGGGGCCGGTCAGCAGCGTGGCCAGGTGCCGCCCGCTCTTCGCCCGGTCGGGCTCCAGGTCGCAGTGCCGGAACGTCTTGTAGATCTGGTCGTCCAGGTCCACCCGGTCGGTCACCAGCACGATCTTGCAGTCCGGCAGGTTCTCACGGACGACGGCCTTGGCCAGCATCACCATGGTCAGCGACTTGCCGCTCCCCTGGGTGTGCCAGACGACGCCCCCCTTGCGACGACCGTCGTCGTCCCGCTCGCGGATCCGCCGGAGGATCTTCTTGATGCAGAAGAACTGCTGGTAGCGGGCGACCTTCTTTTCACCGGCGTCGAACAGGGTGTAATTGAAGACCAGTTCCAGCAGCCGTTCCCGCCGGCACAGCGAGTACAACGCCCGGTCCTGGGGCGTCACTTCCCGCGGCTCCCGTTCGAGTAGATCGAAGTAGGCCCGCACGTAGGCGTAGCGGTTTCCGAACAGCCGCTGCTTTTGTGACAGGTTCAGGGCCGTGTTCACGAGCGGGGCCAGGGCCGCATCGATGTCCTCCTTCCACACCGCCCAGAACTTCAGCGGGGTACCGGTGGTGGCGTACTTGGCCTCGCTCTTCGACACGGCCAGCAGCAGTTGCGAGTACAGGAACAGCTTGGGGATCTCGTCGTCCCGCTGGTTCCGAAGGTGTTGCGAAATCGCCTGCTCGATCGGCTCCTTGAGGTCCGGTCGCTTGCACTCGATCACGGCCAGCGGGATGCCGTTCACGAACAGCACGAGGTCCGGTCGCCGCATATCGTGGCTGCCGGTCCGCTCCACCTCGAACTCTTCCGTGACGTGGAAGACGTTGTTGGTCAGGAACGTGGCCGGGTTCCAGTCGATGAAGAACATCGGGAAGCTCTTGGTGTCCCCGTCGATGGTCTGGGACAGGCTCTTGCCCAGCACGAGCAGGTCGTAGATCTTCTCGTTGGTCCGCACCAGGCCGTCGAACAGAACCTCCTTGATCGCTTGCACCGACGACTGGATGTTGGCCTCGCTGAACTCGTACTCGTCGCCCTTGAAGCGGATCTTGTTCAGCTTCCGCAGGTGGGGCACCAGCACGCCGTCCAGGATCACGCCGGACAGCTTGCCGCCACGTAGGGAGACCGCTTCCGCCGGCGTGAGGTACTCCCACCCCAGGTTCTGCAGGAGCTGCAACGCCGGGATCTGGGAGATGTGGTCTTCGAGGAAGGAGGGGAGTTGGTCGGTCATGGCATTTCCTCGGCACTCAGTTCGGCCTCGATCTGCTCGATGGTCGGCAGGCTCCCTTTCAACGTGTCCGGGAGCGACTTCACGAGTTGGGTTTGCCACTCCGCCACGCCGATCGGCTTGTTTATGTCCCGCAAGGCGTATTCGGCTTTCAACTTGTCCCGCGTCTTGCAGAGGATCAGCCCGATGGACGGGGCATCCGTCGGGTGTCGCATGAGGCTGTCCACCGCCGACAGGTAGTAGTTCATCTGCCCCGCGTCGGCCGGGGTGAACTTCTTCATCTTCAAGTCGATCACGACGAAGCACCGCAGCTTCAAGTGGTAAAAGAGCAGGTCGAGGTAATCGGGGTCGTCGCCCACCGTGATCGGCACTTGCCGGCCGACGAAGGCGAACCCGGCCCCGAGTTCGAGCAGGAACTTCTGGACGTGGTCCACCAGCCCCGCTTCGAGGTCGCGTTCGACGGCCTCGTCGTGCAGCGTCAGGAAGTCGAACAGGTAAGGGTCTTTAAGCGACTGCTGGGCGAGGTCAGATTGCGGCTTCGGCAGCGTGGCCGCGAAGTTCGTCGTCGCCTTCCCCTGCCGCTCGAACAGCCCGCCCTCGACCTGAACCGTCAGGATGGTACGGCTCCAGCCGTGCTCAATCGCCTTCGCCGCGTACCAGAGCCGTTGGGCCGTGTCTTTCACCTTGAAGAGCAGGACGACGTTGTGACCCCAGGGAAGCCCGGCTACCTGAGGGGGTGGGCCATCCTCGGCCAATTTCGGCACAGGCTGTGCCGATTTCTTCCCGCGTGATTTCGGCACAGGCGGTGTCGAGATTCCCGGCTCGCCGCGGTACGCCCGGAAGAACGCCCGCATTCGAGAAACGTTGCTGGGCGAAAAGCCCTCGATGCCTGGGAACGACTTCTGAATGTCACCCGCCAGACGATCGATCACACTCTGGCCCCACCCGGCCACCTCCTGCCGCTCGACGATCTGCCGGCCGATATCCCAGTAGAGCTGGATCAACTCCCGGTTCACCGACAGCATCGCCGTCGTCTGGGCCTGCCGCACCCGGCTCTTGAGCGACTCCAGGAACGGGGCGTAGTCTGCCGGTAGGGCGGGCGGGACAAGAGCCTGTTCTTTTTTCTGTCGCGCCATTACGAGACTCCAATCACGGAATCAGCCCAGGGATGGCACGCTCGGCGATCAGCCAATTGGTCAGATCGTCCCAGAGAGGTTGCCCCCTCTCGAGCCAGTGAAAATAGGCGGCCTCGTTCCTGACGAAGTACAGCATCGACTCACGGAGTTTCTCCACCTTGGTGGCGATGAGCAGCCCGCGATCATCGTTCCACCGGTTGATCTGGCCGCAGACTCGGGCCATCAAAGGCGACCAGCCTTCCCCTTCACACGCCATGAACTTAGTGTCCCACAACAGGCTGCCGCTCATTCCACTCGGATCCGAAGATTCTCGTGGCCCTTCTTCTCCCGGCCGGAAGGCGTCCCCTTCATAGTTCACCACGACATGGAAGTCCGGATCGAGCCCCGAAGGAAATCGATCCGGCTCGGGAACCGGATACGTCAGGATGGGCACCGCCGGTGGGGATAGATAACCGAAATGAGTGCCATGCGGCTGGCGGATTTCATACTCCGTAAGGCCTCGGCGAGGATAAACGGGGAATCCGCAGGTGAACAGGATCTCCCCAGGCACCGGGTTGTATTTTTCATCGAGACGGTCAATCGGCAAGGGGATTTGAGTGGCTCCGGCCCAGGAGGGCTCATCCAGCCTGGCAATCCCCATATCGACCGGAAAGTCGAACACGTTCATTAGCTGAAGTCGCCGGTATGAGCCACCCTTCTGGGGAAGATGAGCGATGCCCCGGTCCGGCATCCAGCGAGCTACGTGCTCGTTCGTGGCCAGGTACACAGAACCATTGATCTGCAGGTAGTTACCAGTGCCCACTGGGCGTCCACTCTCCTCGTCCTCATCAGGCTGGCTGATCGGCGTGATGAATTGCTCGACGTACAGAGCCATCTCCTTCAAGATGTGCTCATAGGCGACTCGCTCTTCACGGCTTAACATGGTGATTCTCCTCGTGGTTCGTCCGCACTCGCACCTGGCCGGTCAACAGCTTCTGCATCAGGCCCTTCTTCTGCTGCTTGAGGGCGTCGAGTTCCCGGCGAAGCAGATCGATCTCGCGGTCGGCCGCCTTCAAGACATCCGCAATGCGTTGCTGTTCTGCCTTTGTCGGGCAGGGAATGTTCACTTTCAGCAGGTCATCCGGGTTCACCCGGCGAGCCTTTCGGCCGCCGTTCGCCAACCCATGGAGGTTCTTGTAAAAGGCCTCGCGAATTACGTAGTATCGGAACCAGTCGGGATCGGCCGAGGCACCGATGTCGAACGCCGGCAAGTCGAGGGTCGATTCGTAGCCATCAAGCTCGGCGGGAACGATGCCGAAGGCTCCGTTCAGGAAATCGAGCTTGCTGTAGATGAACTGCCCAGCTTTCCGCCGGTAGTACTTGGTCGCCTCACTTCCGGCTCGTGTAGCAGACTTTGGAATCACTCCTTTGCCGTACAGCTTTACGGTGAGCTTCCTCGCCTCCGCACCGTGCGTCCCAGGGGTACGGCTCTCAGTGAGGAATGAACCGATCGGTACGGACGGCCATTCCCTCGTGAATCCTGGAAACCGCCGTTTGCCGGTCAGCAGTTGCTGCATCAGCCCTTGCTTGAAGCCGAGCTTCGCGGCGATCAGGTCGGTGAGCTTCCGAATGCCGCGATCCCATATGTCGAGGATGCAAGCAATCCTGTGCTGTTCGTCCGGAAGGGGCCGAAAGACGTTGATCGCCAAGAACGACGATTGGGGGATGTTCTTCATGCTCCCGCTCGTCCCGGTCGCCCGCTTTTTGAGTTCAGCACGGACCTGCGGCGAATTCAGCACATGCTTCAGCCAGTCGATGGAATCTCGACCGCCCTGCTTGAGCACGACACGCCACACCTTGTCCGGCAAGAACAGGTTCGGATAGTCTCGGTCCACGAGACCAGAGGCCCCGATCAGGTCGAACGTATTGGCCCGCGTGACGAGCAAATCACCTCGACGCACCGAACAGACAAGTCGATGGAGTTCGCCTGGGATAACCCGCTTGTTCTCCTGTGCGTAAAAGTGGCCGTCAGAAACGCAGCTCACTTTGAGTACGCCATGCTCAGAATCGCCAGCGGTAACATCCTCGCTGTTAACGCTGACGCCCGATTCCAGTTCCGAAATGATCGTGGAGAGCGGAATCATCACTTCGCCCCCAGTTCGGAGAGGTACTTCTTCATCTCCGCCCGCGTCTGGGCTAATTCCACCTCCAGCCCGTCAATCTCCGTTTGCAGCTTGGCCACGTCGATCTCTTCTTCCGCCTCGGAGGTGTCCACGTAGCGGGGGATGTTCAGGTTGAAATCGTTCTCCGCGATCTCGCTCAGCTTCACCCGGTGGGCGTACTTCGGCACGGTCCTGAACTTCTGGTACGTCGCCACGATCTTGGCGATGTCGGCCGGACGCAGCCGGGTCTGTTTCTTCTCATCCGCATACTCGCGGCTGGCGTCGATGAAGAGAACGTCGGTTGTTTTCTTCCCCTTGTTGAAGATCAGGATGGCCGCCGGGATGCCGGTACCGAAGAAGAGGTTCGCCGGCAATCCGACGACCGCCTCCAAGAAGTTCTCCTCGGTCAGTTTCTGCCGGATCAGCCCTTCGGAGCCGCCCCGGAAGAGAACCCCGTGCGGCACGATCACCCCCACCCGCCCTTCGCCGGCCAGGGCGATCTCGATCATGTGGGTGATGAAGGCGTAGTCCCCCTTGCTCTTGGGCGGAATCCCACGAAAGAACCGCTCGAACTTGTCGGCGGATGCCGTGTCCGCCCCCCACTTGTCGAGTGAGAACGGCGGGTTGGCCACCACCACGTTGAACTTCATGAGGTTGTCGTCTTCGACCAGCTTCGGGTTGGTGATGGTGTCGCACCACTCGACCCGTGCCCCGTCCTGCTCGTGCAGGAACATGTTCATCCGGCACAACGCCCAGGTGCTGCCGTTCGACTCCTGGCCGAAGAGGGAGAAGTTCTTGCTCGTGCTCCCCTTCTCGTCGTGAACCTCCTTGGCGACGCGGATGAGGAGGGAGCCGGAGCCGCAGGCCGGGTCGCAGATGCGGTCCCCCGACTTGGGGGCCACCAGCTTGGCCAGCAGGGTGGACACCTCCGGCGGGGTGTAGAACTCCCCGGCCTTCTTGCCCGCCCCGGCGGCGAACTGGCCGATCAGGTACTCGTACACGTCGCCGATTACGTCCCGGTTGCCGATGCGGGAGGGCCGCAGGTCGAGCCGCGGGTCGTTGAAGTCATTCAACAGGTGCTTCAGCCGCCGGTTCCGCTCCCGCGTCTGCCCGAGGGCCGGCTCGGAGTTGAAGTCGATGTTGCGGAACACGTTCTCGAGCTTAGCCTTGTTGGCGTCCTCGATATTCTCCAACGCGATGTTGATGAGCTCGCCGATGTTGGCGGCGTCCCGCTGGGAGTAAAGCAGGTCGAAGTCGCACTCGTCGGGGAGGACGAACCGCTCGCGGCTCAACGCCCGCTTCACCCGCTCGGCGTCGCCCTTGTACTTCTCTTCGTACTCCCGCCGCTTGTCCTTCCACAGGTCGCTGAGGTACTTCAGGAACAGCATCGTGAGGATGTAGTTCTTGTACTCGGACGGATCGACGGCACCGCGGAAGGTGTCGCAGGCCTTCCACACGATGGCGTTGATCTCGTCCTGGTTGATCGGATCTTTGGTCATGGTTTCGCCCCCGGACCCTTCCGGGTTCCTTGTATTAGGTTGTGGGTAATGGCCCCGACTAATTGCTGCCGCTTGGTCTGGATCGCCTCGGATAACCGCCGTTCCCGGCGGGACAACTCTTGGAGTTTGAGCACCTGCTGCTGCACGTCCAGCGGAGGGACACGGAGAGCGAGGTCCAGGAAGTCGGCCTTCGACACTAAGGGGATGTGACTCCCCCGAACGGAAGGCCGTAATGCCGCCTGGAACTCCGCCCCGTTGATCGCCCATGCCAGATACTCCGGGTGGATCAAGTTCACTTTTGGCCGCAGGATGAAGAAGTACCCCGTGACGATTGTGTTCTGGACCGGTTCGCTCACCACGGCTGCGTACTGACGGTGCCCACGTGAGAGAAACAGTACGTCCCCCCGCGTCACCAAATACGGCTCCGGCTTGTCCAACTTCACCGAGACCAACTCGGCCGTTTGGACCATCCGTTCCTCGTTCACATCCTTGATCTGGATGACGGCCACGTTGGCATCGTCATTCGGCACCACCTTCCCTCGGAACTGGTAGCCGGTCCGGATGTCGGCGAGGTCTCTGAGCTTCTTCTTCATCGATCTTCCACCTGCAATGCCCTTTATAAGCCACAGGGGCTTGCTGCCGTTATCAAGCAGCCAGTTCCGGGTCTAACAACTACCGTTTACTTTGATGTCGGTTTGTATGGTTTCTTCTCGGCAGTCCCAAAGTCCTGAGCATCCCAGACATGGGCGGTGATGGCGTCAAAGAAATAGATGTCAAGAGGAGAGCCCTTTCGACGGCAGGTTTGGAACTTGCGGGCACGTTCAATGATGGCCTTATTCCACTCCGCGGACGGGTCGCCGTAGATGCCGACGAAGACCTTCTTCACTTTCCCCTTATTGATGAGTTTCAGCAGGTGCTCATCGTTCGTCGCCAACGAATGGCCGTAAATGAACAGGCTTCCACTAATGTTGGCGAAACTGCGATATGCACGACCAAGGAAGCTGCTATGCTGTATCCTGCCGATTTTTTGGTCGGATGTCCCTTCGGTGACAATCAGCGGGTATTCGCGTTTAACGAGCGAACTCTTGATTTGGTCGATCAGTGCAATCTCCGTCTTGCTCCAGGTGAATTTCAGCAAGTCTGCCCCGGCGTCGTAAATATGAAGAGCACCGTGGAGGTAGAAAATTCGCTGGGCGTTCGTGTTCTGGACATCCCAGGTGACGAACTCTTCTTCCCTGTCTTCCGGTTTGCGAAATCCGTCATCAGATTTTACTTCAGGCTCGACTTCTGACTGCATCAAGGTCCAGTAAAGTAGCAGGTCGTAGTTCAGCGTGTAGATGTGGCCGTCAAAGTTGGCGAGGAACCGTTTGCAGGATGCATATTGTTCGGGCGTGACATCGTAAGGCCGAGCCGGATGGTTTTCAGCAATCGTCTCTGCGAGTACATCACGCAACCGGGCAGCGTCAGCCTGTAGAGCCTTGGCAAGCTTAGGATTTGATTTTTCGTAGAGGCTGACGAGGACGGAAGCGTTTTCCAGTGCCTCCATCACCATTTCAAAATCTGTTGTTCCCAGCTTGGCGAAGACTTCCTGCAGCTCTTTGGAGAATTTCTTTGATTCCTTGGCCCGCTCGAACAACGTGTTATAGGTGAAAATATCTGGACGAAGAGCAATGCTAAAGCCATTGCCCAGCATCAGGTGCTTATTGCCACCATCGTTTGCCAAGTGAAGTGCTTCCTTGAATGAAATCAACTCGACGTTGCCCGCCTTGGATGGGCTGGGCACCTTTGCAGCAGGCTCTTTCGCCTCCTGAGTTGCCGGACGAGGAGCAACATCTGCTTTTTTGGATTCACTGAACTTTGGCACCACGATTCTCCATTCGAGCCTGGGGTAGACCTGGACCCATTGAGACTGTCCGCTGGACTATTCCAACTTGGGTTCTTACTTGAGCCGGACATCTGCTGGTAAAAACTCCGAACCGACTAGGTGTTCGAACACCCTGACGGATTCTTATGGCTTTTACTTGTGCCTCTGCGGTATCCGTCATACCGCATTGCAAGATTACTGCCCGCGAAGCTGGCAGTCAAGGTCTGTTCGTGCGGTATCGGCGATACCGCAAGTGCGTCTATTAAGCTAATTGGCCCAAACGCTGACTTATCAGTACTTTACGTCTGAATTCACTCGATCAACTTCTTCGGATTTTCTCCCTTGAATAGGCTCCCAGCCCCTCACGGCGGTGGGCTGGGTACTCAGTCTGTCACCCAAACGGAGTACCTATGCCCGCGAACATCGCCACGACGAACGGCAAGCCCGCCTTCATGTACTACGGGGAGGAGCCGTGGCACCGGCTCGGTCAAAAGCTCGACGCCCCGGCCACCGCGGCGGAGGCCGTCGCCGCCGCCGGCCTCGACTACGAGGTCGAGCTCACCCCCGTCGCCACCTTCGACGGCCTTACCGTCCCCCGTGCGCGCGCCACCGTCCGCTACGACAACCAGACCGTCCTCGGCCTCGTGAGTGACCGCTACCGCCCCGTCCAGAACCGACAGGCCTTCGGGTTCCTCGACGCAGTCGTGGCGGATGGCGGGCTGCGGTACCACACGGCCGGGGCCCTCGGGATGGGGGAAAAGGTCTTCCTCCTGGCCAAGCTGCCGGGGCATCTGAGGGTCAAGCAGACCGAAGACGTCGTGGACAAGTACCTGCTCCTGAGCAACTCGCACGACGGCTCGTCGGCCTTGCGGGTGCTGTTCACCCCGGTGCGGGTGGTCTGCCAGAACACGCTGTCGATGGCCCTCCGCCAAGGGAGCGGTCAGGGCGTCAGCATTCGGCACAACGGCGACCTGACGGCCAAGATTCGGGACGCCCAGCGGGTGCTCGGGCTGGCCACCAAGTTCTACGACGACGCCCAGGCCAAGATTGACCGGCTGGCGTCGCTGTCCCCCACGTCGGCTCAGCTCGAAACCTACTTCAAAGTGCTCTATCCGGACCCGCTGAAGGACGACGACAACGGTAAGGCCCGGCAGAAGCGGGAGCGTCTCCAGGAGCTGTTCGTCAGCGGCATCGGCCACGACATCCCGGGCATCAAGGACACGTGGTGGACCGCATACAACGCCGTCACCGAGATGCTCGACCACCGCACCTACCGCGGCCGTTCGGAAGCGGAGCGGGCCACGAACCGCCTTCAGGCCATCTGGTGGGGCACCGCCGCGAAGGTGAAAGAGCAGGCCTGGGAAGCAGCCCTGGACCTGGCGGTGTGACCATCCTCATGACTCCGGCAGTTCAAAGGGTTCAGCGTCATGCCGGTCCCTTCGTCCTTGGGAGTAGAAGCACGATCCGCCGGGTACTCCGGTCAGCAACGATCACGCGGAGTGCCCCATGCTGCGAGCCAGTGTTTCCCTGAGCCGGAAGGTCAGCCGCGACTTCGACTCGTCCGGCTACGCCGTCACCCTCGACGGCGAAGTCCCATACCCGCTAGACGACGCCGACGCCGTGCTGGAAAAGGTCTCCGAGTTGTTCCACCTTGCGGAGGAAGCCCTGGCCACCGAGATCGAACGGGACCAACGACGCCAACCCGAGCAAGGGCATGCCGCACCTCCACAGCCTTCGCCACCCGTCAAGAGTCATCGAGCCGAGCCGCTTCCGATGAATCGCCCGGCCGCTTCCCACGACTCAACCCCGCCACCAGGCTCAGCCACGTCCAAGCAACTGCAGTTCCTGCAGAACCTGGGCAAGCGGAAGGGTCTTTCCCGTGACGACCTCGACGGCGTCGTCGCCCAAGTACTGGGTTCGGCCAAGCGTGTCGGCGACCTGTCCAAACGCGAGGCCGGTCGGCTAATCGACCACCTGACCAACCTGCAACCGGAGGAGTCCCGATGACGAAGGCGGCCCCCATCGCGGTGAGTTTTCACGACCCCGACGAGTTCCTGGCCGAACTCCGACTCGACAAGGAGCGGATCGACCGGGGCATCCTCCGCGTCACCGTCCGCCGCCGCTACGGCAGCCCCTTTACGACGGTCTCGGTCGTCGCCACGGCCACGGTCGAAGGCGTGCTGGTGAAGTTGGAGCACCGGGTCGGCGAAGCCTTCGCCGGGGACGAGAAGGCCAACGGTCTCGCCGAACAAGCTCAAGCCGCCCTGGACAAGCTCACCGACGCGGGGAAGTCGCTCGGCCTGGACGTGCGGGCCGGGGTGTTCGAGTAACCCTAACCTGAGGCCGTCATGCTGGTCGAACTCCACGGCAAGGCCGGCAGCCTCTGCCAGCCGGCCAGACTCGGGCAGCAGCACTGCCCGCTCATCGTCCGGCCGACGAGCGAGGACAACGTCACCGCCCACCTCGTCCACGCCCTGCGGACGATCGACCCCCGACACTGGGTAAGCGACTTCCTGAATTCGGCTCTGGGATGGGACCGTTTCCCTCGGCAGTGCTACCGCCGGTTCCGCATCGAACCTTGGGTGGGCAAGTCGCCGTTCCCCCGGCACTTGATCCCCTGGACCGAAGGCGGCAGCGAGATCGACGTCCAAATTTCTTGGGAGAACCCGCCGACCACGGTGTTCGTCGAGTGCAAGTACGGCTCGGCCCTCAGCAACCGCACCAACCAGAACGACGGCAGCCACGGCTTCCCCGGCGACCAACTCGCCCGCAACATCCGCGTCGGACTCCACGAGTGCGGCTACTACCGGGACGACGGCCTCTTCGGGTGCGAACCCCGCGACTTCGCCGTCGTCCTCCTGGCCCCCGAAACCGGGACGGCCCTGGTGCAAGAGTACCGCGACCTCGACCGGCTCACGCTCGCCATCCCGCACGGCCACCGCGTCACCTGGCCCCGGACCCCGTTCGTCGGCGAGATCGGCTACAAGGGCATCCGGGACGTCCTCCAGGCCCGGCGACGCTTCACCACGCGGGCGGAGCGACACGTCATCGACCAGTTCGTCGAGTATCTGGCTTTCAAGCACCAGACCCGCCCGAACCGGGTCGGACTGCCGATGACGAGCGGTTCAATCGACCTGGCCCAATGTCGTCAGTCGGCGTTGTGACCCGCAGTTGTCAACCGCACCTGTCAAGATTCGTTTAGACCAATTTCAACAAGTGACTGAGAGGGGAGCGAAACGGCGGCCCCGGAGACGAATTCCGAAGGCGACCCCGTTTGATTCCGGGAGGAAACCCGAAGGACGACGCGAAACTTCGGAGCATTCCATGCGAAGAGTCTGGACCCACGCCGAGGTCGCCCTCGTGGTCGCCCGCTACCGCCGCGAAGGGCCGGCACGCCTGGCCCGAGAGTTCGGCCGCAGTGAGAGCAGCGTCTCGTCCCTCGCCCGACGCTTCGGCCAGAGGACGCTCCGGCGGGGTTACCGGAGGCGAACGGACGCAAACGCGGAGGTGTCATGAGCGAATCTCGACCGCCCGAATCCGAGCGACGCCTCCGGCACAACGCCCGCCTGGCCCGACTGCTGCGACTCTTGGAACTCGTCAGCGGCCGGGGTCAGTGGACCCCGAAGACGCTGATGGCGGAGTTGGAAGTCTCGGAGCGAACCGTCCACCGCCTCCGCGAGACGCTCGAACTCGCCGGGGTGCCCGTCGCGTTCGACAAGGCCGCGAACGCCTACCGCGTCCACGGTAGCTACCGCTTCCCGCCGCTGCACCTCACGGACGCCGAAGCCTTCGGCCAGGCCGCCGCCTCGGCCCTGGCGGGGAGCGAGGCCCTCAAGTTACCCCAGAGCCCGAACGCCACAACCCGCAAGCTGGCGGACACCGGCAACGAACGAGTTCGCAACATCCTGGACAACGCGACCCGACTGATGGACGTGCTGGGTTTGAAGCTCGCCGACCACCCGGAACAGCGGGACAGGATCGCCACCGTCCAGAGGGCCTTGGTCGAACGCAAGCGGGTCACCGGCACCTACCGGAGCCCCTACGAGTCGGGGCCGGTCACGCTCGACCTCCACCCCTGGAGGATCGCCCTGGTGAAGCAGGCCTGGTACCTGATCGCCCGGCCCGAAGGGGGCGTCCAGCCGCGGACGTACCGCGTCGCCCGGTTCCGCTCACTGGGCCTCACGAGCCAGCCGGCCGCCGTCCCGGACGACTTCGACCTCGAGGGCTACTTCGCCAACGCCTGGGCGGTCTACCGGGGCGACCGCAGCCACGACATCGAACTGCGCTTCAACGCCGACGCATCCGACACCGTGCTCGAACACGCCTGGCACCGCACGCAGACCGCCGAACGCCATGAGGACGGCGGGGTCACGCTCCGGTTCACGGTGGACGGCCTCAACGAAATTCTCCGCTGGGTGGTCGGTTGGGCCGGGCGGGTTCGGGTCGTGAAGCCCGCGGAACTCCGCGACCTCGTCGTCGAACGCCACCGGGAGGCCGTCGCCCTGAACCGGCACGAAAGTTGAGCGGCGTGGGCCGGGCTGTCCCTCGACCTGGCAGTTGGGCAGGGTAGAGTCATCGGTCGCCCGGATTCCCCGGCGACTCAGACGCCTTTCACCCGGAGCGACATGAACGACGACGACGCCCGTATCGACCGCGAAGCCAGCGACGCGATCAAGCGGATGGAGCGGCAGAAGTTCTTGGACGGCAAACTCGACAAGGCCTACGCGTCGGAGGGGGCGGGTATCCTGTTCCTGCCGCTCCTGCTCGCGGCCGCCGGGCTGGTCGGCTGGGCACTCACGTCCCTCGGCCTGGAGGGGCCGGAGGTGGCGTTCGTCGGTGCCCTCATACCCGTCGGCCTGGTGCTCCTGGGGGCCCACCTCAACCGATGACGAGCAACAACGCGAGAGCGAAGCGAGGAACCATGGCCACCCCGACCCCGGATCGAACCATCGCCGTCGGCGACATCCACGGCTGCTCGACCGCCCTGGCGGCCCTGATCGACGCCATCGGGCCAGGACCGGCCGACACGCTCATCGCCCTGGGCGACGTGATCGACTACGGCCCCGACAGCCGCGGGGTCATCGGCCAGTTGAAGGCCCTGCGCGGCCGCACGAACTTGACGCTGCTCACCGGCAACCACGAGGAGATGCTCTTCGCGGTGCTCGACCAAGACCGCGACCTCGACAGTTGGACCCGGCACGGCGGCGACGCCACACTCGAGTCCTACGGGGTCGAACACCCCCGCGACCTCCCGGCCGAGGACGTCGCGTTCTTGCGCACCGCACGGTGGTTCCACGAGACCGAGACACACGCCTTCGTCCACGCCGGCTACTTCCCGAACCAGCCGCTGCGGGACACCCCGTCGTCGGCCCTGTTCTGGGAGTTCCTCGACCCGGACCGGGCCTGGCCGCACTACTCGGGCAAGACCTTCGTCGTCGGCCACACCCCGCAGACGGCGGGCGAGGTCCTCGACCTGGGCTTCGTCGTCGGCATCGACACCGACTGCAGCCGGGGGAACTGGCTCACCGCCCTCGACGCCGCCACCGGGCACTATTGGCAGGCCAACCAGCGCGGCGAGGTCCGCACCGGGCAACGGAAGGGAGGCTTACCGTGCCGCTGACACCCGAGGAGGTCGCCTTCCTGGGGCCGACCCTGGCCGAGTACTCCGAGATCCGCACCGGCCCCGCCTGGCGGAAACTCCGCGAGCTCGGGGTCAACTACCAGAGCCTGATCTGGCTGATGGAGGCCCAGAAGATCGTCGACCCGCCGGGGATCGACACCGTCGTCGCCGCCGACGGCACCGCCGCCGAGGTCTTCCGCTTGGGGAGGGACGCCGACCCGGTCCCGGAGTGCCCCTGGGCAGATGCGCACGCCGTGGCGAGGCGGGACGCCGAAATCCGGACCGAAGTCGAGAGTCACCGGGAGGCAGAGAAGTCGTGATCGTCACCGTCCACCGCGGCACCCGCGAAATCGGCGGCAGCTGCGTCGAAGTCGCCTCGCCCTCGACGCGACTGATCCTCGACGTCGGCCTGCCCCTGGTGAATGGCCACCGGGAGCCGTTCGACTCGTTCAAGGCCCTCCGCTCCTCGCGGGAGCAACTCATCGCCGACGGCACCATCCGGCCCGTCCCCGGCCTGTTCACCGACGAATCCCCGGCCCCGGACGCCGTCCTGCTCTCGCACGCCCACCTCGACCACGTCGGCCTGCTCCACCACTCGCGGCCCGAGATCCCCGTCTACGCCACCACCGGCACGAGCAAGATGATGCTCGCCGGCGGCCTCTTCGCCAACCGCCCCACCCTGGACCGCAACCGGCACCGGCCCGTCAAGCCCGGCACCCCGTTCGCCGTGGGCGACTTCACGGTCACCCCGTTCGCGGTCGATCACAGCACCTTCGGCTGCCTCGCCTTCCTGCTCGAAGCCGGCGGCAAGACGCTGCTCTACTCCGGCGACCTCCGGCGGCACGGCCGCAAGCCCGGCATGACCCGCACCCTGATCGAACAAGTCGCCCCTCGAAACGTCGATTTGCTGCTGATGGAGGGCACCCACCTCGGCGGGGAGAAGGAACAGGGCACGACCGAGTTCGAGCTGGAGGAACGGGTCGTCGAACTGGTCAGGTCCGCACCCGGTTTGGTCCTCGCGGCCTTCTCGCCACAAGACGTGGACCGCCTGGTCACCCTCTACCGCTCCGCCCGGCGCACGGGCCGCACCTTCGTCGCGGACGCCTACGCCGCGTTCGTCCTGCACCTGGTCGCCGGCGAAGCCAGCGTCCCCCGGCCCACCCGCGACAACGGCATCCGGGTCTACTTCAACGCGAGCTTCCGGAGGAGGAACATCGACCGGCTAAACCGGTTGTTCCAGGCGGACTGGATCGAGTTGGGCGAGGTCCTGGCCGACCCCGGCAAGCACCTGATGGCCTTCCGCCCCTCGATGACGGCACTCGACTTCGACGACCGACTCCCGGAGCGAGTGCTGGTCCTCTACGGCTACTGGCAGGGCTACCTGAAGAACCCCGACTGGGTCCAACTCCAACGGCAAGTAGCCGGAGTCGGCGGCGACTTCGTCCCGGCCCACGCCTCGGGCCACATCTACACCTCGGACCTCCGCGAACTGGTGGCCGCCTTGAATCCGAAAACGGTGGTCCCGATCCACACCTTCGAGCCGCACCTGTTCGGCGAATTCTTCCCCCGCACGCACCTGCCCCGCGACGGCGAGCCGTTCGCCGTGTGAGTGGCCGGGCCTCGCCCCTGCGTCGGGTAGTCGGTCCAGCAACCCCGAGGGCCGAACCGTGACGAAGACCCTGGCCGAACTCCAATCCCTGTGCCTCCGGTACGGCGTCGCCGTGCCGCCGCAGCGGCGACCGGCCAAGGGGCCGTACCTCCTCGCCCTCCGCGACCACCTCTGGGCTACCGAACATCCGGGAGTGCCGCTCCCGGAGCAGATCGAGCCGATGCTCCTCGGAGACTGGAACGACTTGGACGATGCCGAAGCGAATGCCCTCGAACGGGACGACTCCGGGTACTGCGTGCAGGAGAAGGCGGACGGCGTCCGGGCACTGCTCCACGTCACCGCGAACGGCGTCCGCGTCACCGGCCGCGCCGCCTCCGAGGTCACCTTCCGCCTGAGCGAATTCGCGGCCAACCTGCCCCACCTCGCCGAAGGCTTCGGGCACCTGGTCGGCACCGTCCTCGACGGCGAACTCGTCTGCCCGAAGGCGACGATCGACACCGGCGACACGGTCACGGGCCACCCGCTCCAGGCCGCCGTCGCGATCCTGGCCACCAGCCCGGAGAAGGCGGCCCGGATCCAGGACGCACAAGATTGCAAGCTCCGCTTCGTCGCCTTCGACCTGCTCCGGCTGAACGGCACCGACGTGACGCCCGCCCCGCTCCGCGAGCGGCTGTTCTTCCTGGAGTCGGCCTTCCTCGCGGCCGACAACCCGCACCTCGACCTGGCCGAGACGCACACCCGGGAGAAGGCCCTGTTCCACGAACTCGCCCTCGCGGAAGGCAAGGAGGGGACCGTGTGGAAGAGACTCGACCAGCCCTACCAGCCCGGCAGGCGGGTCCGCCACTGGCTGAAGCGGAAGAAGGGGGTCGAGGTCGAGGCCGAGGTGACCGGGTTCAAGTCCGGCACCGCTGGCAAGGGCAACGCCGACTTCGTGGGGGCCGTAGAATTCTCCATCCGCGACGGGGACGCCCTCAAGCCCATCGCCTGGGTGAGCAACTGGACCGACGACGAGCGACAGTCGATGACGAACCGGGAGGACGATACCGCGACGCTCAACCCGGCCGTGGTCGGCAGGAAGGCGGTGATCGGCGGGCACGACATCGCCGCGAAGTCGGGTCGCATCCGCCACGCCAGGCTCATCCGCTGGGTGGCGTAGCCAGACCTGGGATAACGAACTCGACCTCGAACTCGGCGTGGTCGATGGCAACCATTTCCGTGCGAAAACAGACCACCCGGCGCACGAGTTTGGAGAACGCGCTGTCCGGCACGGCCAGTCGCTCCACCAGCCGCCGGACCAGGTGCAGAAACTCCGCCTTGCCCGGGTCGTTCGGGTAGCGGATCAGGAGGAGCCCGATGTCGATGTACGGTCCGCCCTCCGGCCACGCGAAGCGGCCGGGGTACGCCGCCGCCAGTCGGGACCGCTGGGGCGGTGACGAGAGTTCCACCGCGTACGTCAGCGACTGGATGAGCCCCAAGAACGGGTTGCGGTCCGTGTCGGCTTTCAACTCCCCGATGACGGGCAACCGGTCCGACCTGGTCGCGAGCAAGGCGTCGATTCCGCCCGCGCCCGAGTGCTTCCCAGAGGTGCCGTCCTCGAACTGAGACCCGGTCGTGCGGATCGGGCTCACCTCGTAGTCGACGAAGTCGAACTCCAACGCGGGCTGTTTCGGAACGCTCACCGCGCCCAGTGCCATCAGCCCGAGCGTGCGGTTGGCCAAGTCGCCGCTCCGAGTTCGAGCGGGCGTCAGGCCGGAGACGCGGTCGTGAAACGCCTCCTCCCGGTTGTCGTACAGGCCGAAGTGCCGAACGCTCTCGGCGATGAGTTCCTGGAGTCGGTCCGGCCGCCGCACGCACTCCGCGGCGGCTTCGCGGTGAAAGGATTGGCCCTCGAAATCCCGCAGCCGGGCGTAGAAGTGCCGGAGCGGGGTCAACGCAATGAGTCGTCGGAGAGCGGGGTCATTCCTCATCGTCGCATGATGAGTTTCCGTGGCGACAACAGCGGGTCGGACTGCACCCTGACCCCATAGCTGGCAGCCAGCCCTGCCATGATCCCCGGACCACAGGGGGGTCGACTCGGGATGGCGAAGCAGCGGAGCGATGCGGAACGGCGGAACCGACAGTGCGCCAGGTTCGCACGGCTGATCCGGATCACGCGCCTCGTCCTGGGCA
The DNA here is from genome assembly GCA_043744775.1 of Fimbriiglobus sp. Classification (GTDB taxonomy): domain Bacteria; phylum Planctomycetota; class Planctomycetia; order Gemmatales; family Gemmataceae; genus Fimbriiglobus. Next base: position 76,027 of record JAYTUC010000232.1, read on the forward strand.
ACGGCCGCTGGGGGCCGGACGACCTGGCCGAGGAGGTCGAGTGCTCGACCAGGACCATCTACCGCGACGTGGAGATCCTGTCGGCGGCCGGCATCCCGATCACCTTCGACAAGGCCAAGCAGGCGTACTCTGTCCAGCCCGGCTTCCGGTTCAGCGGGCTCGACCCGACGACGGTCGACTTGCGCGCCGCGGCCAGCCCGCCGATCCACGACCTGCTCGTCCAGGCCCGCCGGGTACTCAAAGAGGCCGAGGGCCTGACGACCTGCCTCCGCCAACTGTGCGACCAACTCGAGCCGGCGAGGCCGGCGAAGCCCTGAGGAGAGTTCATGACGAGCGAACACCGATCCCCGCCCCGGCGGCGCTCCAAGAAGTGGGTCGTCGTGGCCGGCGTCGCCCTGGGCGTCCTGGCGACGGCCGCAGTCGCGTCCCTGGCCTGGGGCACGGTCTCCGAGGGCCGCCGCAAGGCCAGAGCCGAAGCGGCCCTCCACGCCGCCCTGGGTCAGTGGTGCTCCGACGAGTCCCTGGACCGAGTTCAGGACACCAAGTCCGGGGACTGCTTCGACGAGTTCGTCAGCCGAACAGCGACGGCCCCACGCCCGACCTCTTACCAAGTCTCCGGCGTCTCCTGGGTTCGCGGCGGGGCGTACAGCGTCTACTCGGTGCCCGTGACGCTGTCCTTCGCGGGCGGACCCGAAACCCGCCAATACGAGGTGGAGGTTCCCAAGAAGTCGGGCAAGTGTTTCATCAAGACCACGGCGTCGGAGGACGTCAGCGGCACCGAGTCCCACGCCCAGGCCGTCCTGCGGGCCTGGCTCGACACGTGGCTGGCCGGCGAGGGCATGGCCGCCTTCCGGTCGAGGCACCCCGAGGCCGACGCGCAGTTGACGATGGACATCCCCTGGGCGACCCTGAAGTCGGAGGGCAAGACGTTGGTGCGGTACGAGGTCACCGGCGTCGGCCCGAGGCCGAAGGGGTTCCGCTTCACGGTGACGGCGGTGCTCGAGGGCCGCGGCACGCCGGAGACGAAAGTCCTCCGCTACGAGGTCTACAAGGACCGGTTCTTGAGCGAAGGGCGCTGGACGGTCACGGGCCAGTCGTAGAGACACCTGAACACCCCGACACGTCCACATCTTGCCCCGCCGCGCGGGCTGTGTCTGTCGCCTCGAGTAGGTGAGGTGCGAGTGAGCAGTCGGGTGAAATCGGAGAAATTGTTTTCGAAGTTTTTGCGGCCGGGTTGCGGGGTTCCGCGGGGTTCCTTACGGCACGTCCCCCTGGAAGTTCCGCCGGGTTGAAGGAAGTCCGATCGAGCACGGCCGTCGGGCGGACCGGTTCGCATGGCCCAAATAATCATGTCTCGCGCCTCGCCTCACGCAGAGATGGTTACCGGGAAACTTCTCCCGGCACCCCGACTGTGGGATACGCCATGAAACTGAAGATCGAAGACGTCTGGCACATCAACGAGTCAATGTTAGATGCCCTCCTGTTCCCATCACGGGCCCGCAAGTTCATCGAGAGGACGACTCCGAGGTCGTGGATCATGCCACCGAGTTTTTGGGCCTCTGCTCGATTAACAAGGCCAACACCGACGCGGAGAGTTTTGGCCTCCCGGACTTGTACATCGACTGGGAAGCCGGCGAGATCCGTGCCACGGCCACTGTGCGACTCAAATTCAAGTTCGTCATGAAGGGCAAACACATCGACATCACCGAGATCCGCTACGACCACTAAGCGGACCCGCCTCCCGTCCACCACGAGGCCTGCGGCATCCCCAGTGGTGCCGCAGGCCTCGCTTTTTTTAGCCACGCCGGCCGACTGCGGCGGGTACTCCGGGGCAGAGCCAGCACGCCTCACGCGCCTCCTCACGCGGAGATAGTTACCCGGCCTCGCGGTGAGGCCCACTGTCTAGCACGGAGAGAACACGCGTGGCGACCCTGCAACTTTCTGAGGGCGACCTGAAGCCGCTGATCCAAGAAATCGTCGAGGCGGTTTTCAGTGAGGCGAGCGAGTTCAAGCGGCTGATGGGCGGCAAGCTCGCCGTCACCGAGCCGGAGGCCGCCGCGCTGCTGGGCCTCAACGCCTGGCAACTCCGCGACGTCCGGCTGGCGGGCAAGATCACCCACTCCCGCGTCGTCGGCAACAAGGTCCGCTACACCCTCGACGACCTGACCGGCTACCTGCGACGCGGTCGCGGACCCGGTGACGAGTGACCCTTCCCCAGCGGGCCACGCGGGTGGCCCGCGCTTTTCTGGAGCGCCGAGGAATGAGCAAGAGCGTCTGGCTCTTTCAGTTGAAGAAAGAGGTCGCCCGCAAGGGCGAGGCCGGGGCCAGTTGGTACGTGGGCTGGTACGACCTCCGGGGCAAGCGCCACAGCGAGAGTTGCGGCCCGGGGTCACGCGGACACAACCTCGCGGAGAAGCGACTCCGCCGCGTCCAGAGCGAACTCGACATCGGCGTCCACCAGCCCGCCAGCAAGAAGCTCTGGGCGGACTTCGCGTCCGAGTACGAGGAGCGCATCCTCGCGGGCCTGGCAGGCAGGACCAAGGACGCGGCCGTCGATTCGCTGGGGCACTTCGGCCGCATCGCCCGCGTCGCCCGCGTCGAGTCGGTCACGACCGCCGCGGTGGACCAGTTCGTGAGCAAGCGGCGGCTGGAGAGGGGCCTCAAGCCGGGATCGACCGTCGCGCCCGCCACCATCAACAAGGACCTGCGGCACCTGAAGGCGGCCCTGCGCCTGGCCCACGAGTGGGGCTACCTGCCCGCGATGCCGAAGGTCCGGATGGTCAAGGAGCCCCAGAAGCTCCCGACCTTCGTGACCCCGGGGCACTTCGACCTGATCTACACGCTCGCGGCGGAGTTCGCGACACTCCCGAGGAACCCCGCCCAACAGTACTCCCCGAAGGACTGGTGGCAGGCGGTCACGGCGACCGCGTACCTGACCGGGATGCGGATCGGGGAGATCCTGGCCGTCCGGCGGGAAGACATCGACTTCGCGGCCGGCGAACTCATCACCCGCTGGAACGACACCAAGACCGACCGCGACGAGGTGATCCCGCTCCACGCCGTCGTGATCGAGCACCTGAGCCGGCTGGCGGGCGACTCGCCCTTCGCCTTCCCGTGGCACCACGCCCCCCGGACGCTGTGGGTGGAGTTCACCCGCATCCAGCGGGCGGCGGGGATCCACCTGCCCTGTCGGGACCAGCACACCCACACCCCCTCGTGCCACGTCTACGGCTTCCACGACTTCCGGCGCGCGTTCGCCACGGTCAACGCGCCGCGCCTGAAGCCCGAGGTGCTGCAACGGCTCATGCGGCACAAGAGCTACCAGACGACCCAGCGGTTCTACATCAACCCGACCAGCCAGATGCAAGACGCGATGACGGGCATGCCGCTCCCGGAGGCGTTGAAACACGGCCGGGCGGAGCCGGGGGAGGGGAAGAGCGACGAGGGCGGCGAGTGACGGGCGACGGTAGTAGGGCCCCGAAGCCGGCGTGCCGGGGGCTCGTGGTAGGTTTATGGTGAGTCGAGATCTGAGACTCGCCGTAAGTCATTGCCCCGAGTAGGACTCGAACCTACAACCCGCTGATTAAGAGTCAGCTGCTCTGCCAATTGAGCTATCGGGGCCGGAAACGCTATTAAACGCACTTCGACGCACGCCGCAAGCCGCATTCCGGCGAAATCTCGCCGCGCGCTGCCCGCCTCGTTAGCATGGACACGTCCCCCGACGAACGGTTCACGGCCCGAGGTCCCCCGCCCATGCGCGTCCCGCTCTCCTGGCTCCGCGAGTTCGTCGAACTGCCCCCGCCGACACTCCTCGCCGAGCGGCTCACCGTCGCCGGCCTCGAAGTCAACGCCGTCCAAACCGTCGGGCTGCCGGGGGCCGCGCTCGAGTGGGGCCGCGACAGTATCGTGCTGGCCAAGGTCCTCAAAATCGAGAAGCACCCCAACGCCGACACGCTCAAAATGGTCACCGTCGAGTACGGGGCGGCGACGCCCAAGACCGTCATCACCGGGGCACCGAACATCGCACCGGGGCAGGCCGGGATGACCGTGATCCTCGGCCTGGCGGGGTCGCGCTACTACACCGCCGACAAGGAAGGCAAGAAGTCCGTCGCCACGCTCGTGCCCAAGGAGTTGCGCGGCATCCTCAACGACGCGATGTGCATGTCCAACTTCGAGCTAGGAATCGCCGACGACCACGACGGCATCCTGCTGCTCGACGACGCCGACGGAGCGCCCGGCACCCCCGCGGCCGATGTGCTGGGCGACGTGGTGTTCGAGGTGGACGTGCTGCCTAACATGGCGCGATGCTTCGGGCTGCTCGGCGTGGCGCGGGAGGTCTCGGCGCTCACGGGCAAGCCGGTTTGCGAGCCGGACCTGACCGTGCCGACGGTCGCCGAGCGCATCGACGGTAAGGTGACCGTCGCGATCGAGGACGCGAAGCTCTGCCCGCGCTACTCGGCCACACTGATCCGCAACGTCACGGTCGGGCCGTCGCCGCGGCTCGTGCGCTCGCGCCTGCAAGCCGCGGGCGAACGACCCATCTCGAACGCCGTGGATGTCACAAACTACGTCATGCTCGAAATCGGCCAGCCGCTGCACGCCTTCGACTTCGACGTGCTCGTGAGGCGCGCCGGCGGCGGCGTCCCGGCGATTACCGTGCGAAGGGCCAAGGCCGGCGAGAGGCTCGTCACGCTCGACTCCGTCGAGCGCGAGCTGACGGCCGACCACCTCGTCATTGCCGACGCCGCGGGGCCGATCGCCCTGGCCGGCGTGCGCGGCGGCCTCGACACCGAGGTCACGGCGGCGACGACGACGATCCTGCTCGAAGCCGCGGCGTTCGACCCGGTGAGTGTCCGCAAGACCGCCCGGCACTTCACCCTCTTCAGCGAGGCGAGCACGCGCTACACCCGCGGCGTCCACCCGGAACTCGTGCCGGTCGCGGCCAAGCGGGCGGCGAAGCTGCTCGCCGAGTACGCCGGCGGCGAGGTGCTGTCCGGCGTCGTCGAGGCGTACCCCGCGCCCCTGCCGCCGCAGGTGATCGAGTTGGCGTTCAGCGAGGTCGAGCGCGTCCTGGGCTTCCGGCCGCTCGACGGCGAGATCGACCGCATCCTCACGGCCCTGCAATTCACGGTCAAAGAGAGCCTGTGGGGCCGCACGGTGACGGTGCCGCCGACGCGACTCGATGTCCAGGCGGGGGCGGCCGACCTGATCGAGGAGGTCGCCCGCGTGCTGGGCTACGACAACCTGCCGTCGCGGTTGCTGCCTCAGGAGTTGCCGCCGCAGTCGGGCAACGACTCGCTCGCTTTCGAGCAGAAGGTCCAGGACACGCTCGTCGATTTGGGGCTGAGCGAGGCGATCAACTACAGCCTGACCGGCGAGGTCGCGGAGCGGCCGTTCGCCGAGGGCTTGCCGGGGTCGGTGAAGTTGCTCAACCCCATCTCGCCGGAGCGCGGGGCCTTGCGGCGGACGCTGCTGCCGGGGCTGCTCGCGGTCGCCAACGAGAACCTCGAGCCGGGCCGGTCGCCGGGCGTCGCCCTGTTCGAGTTGGGGCCGGTCTTCCACGCCCAGCCGGCGGGGCTGCCCGACGAGCCGCGCCGCCTCGCCCTGCTGCTGGCCGGCCGGCGGACCGCCGCGGCCTGGGACGACGCCCCCGGATCGACGCCGCCGGCCTGCGACTTCTACGACCTCAAGGGCGTCGTCGAGGCGCTGTTCGCGGCGCTGCACCTGCCGCCCGCGAGCTTCACGCCGGCGAAGGAGGTGCCGCACCTGCACCCCGGCCGCGCGGCGACGGTCAGTGTCAGCGGGGTGACACTGGGCCACCTCGGCGAGTTGCACCCGCGCGCCGCCAAGGGCTTCAAGCACCTGGCCGACCGCCGCACGGCCCTCGCCGAGTTCGACCTGGACGCGATCATGGCGCTGGTGCCGGCGCGGGTCGGCTACCGGCCGGTGAGCGCGTTCCCGCCGACGCTGCGCGACCTGGCGGTCGTGGTCCCCGCCGACACGCCGGCGGAGTCGGTGACGGCCGAGATCGTCGCCGGCGGGGCGGAGTTCCTGGAGGCGGCGACGCTGTTCGACGTGTACCGCGGCGACAGCATCCCGGCCGGCACGAAGTCGCTGGCGTACGCCCTGGCGTACCGCGTCGCCGGCCGGCAACTCGGCGACAAGGAGGTCGATAAGGCCCACCTCAAGATCGAAGGCCGCCTGAAGCACGTGTTGAAGGCGAGCATCCGGGGTAAGACTTAGCCCGGCCAAGAAAGAATTTTTGCCGCGGAGACGCAGAGACGCGGAGAAAACCCAAGCGAAGAAATCTACCGCAGAGGGCACGAGAGAACACGTGAGAAAGGCAAAGGCCGAGAAAGGCACCAAACCGTGCTAAAACTATCAAGCGGCAGGCTGCCAACGCTTCGACTCGGCCGCACGGAACCCACTCGGTTTTAGACCTCCTCGTTTTGGCCTTACTCCGCGCCCTCATGTGCTCTCCGCGGTGAGTCGTTTTGTTTTGGTCTTCTCCGCGTCTCCGCGTCTCCGCGGCAAAATTGCTCGAGATTTGACCGCGTCCCCTGTGAGGTTTTCCGATGGACGACGTGGCAAACTGGCAGCCGATCCCGCCCCACGAGCGGCGCGTGCTGGGCGTACTCATCGAGAAGCAGAAGACCTCGAAGACGGCCGACGCCTACCCCATGACTTTGAACAGCATCGTCGTGGGGTGCAACCAGAAGTCGAACCGCGACCCGGTCTACGACCTCGACGACGACGAAGTTGAGGAGGCCCTGGCCGCGCTGCAGAAGAAGGGCGTCGTCGTCAAGATGACCGGCAGCCGCGCCGACCGCTGGCGGCACCAGCTCTACGAACTCTGGCGCGTCACCAAGGTCGAGATGGCGGTGATGGCCGAGCTGCTGCTGCGCGGGCCGCAGAGCGAGGGCGACCTGCGCGGCCGGGCCAGCCGCATGGAAGAAATCGCCGACCTCGACGAGCTGCGCGGACTCCTCAAGTCGCTCGCCGAGCGCAAGCTGGTCGTTTACGTCACCGGGGCCGGCGGGCGCGGGGCGGTCGTCACGCACGGCTTCCACGCGGCCGACGAACTCGTCACCGCCGCGGCGTACCCGGCCCACCGGCCCGAGGCGAGTGGTCCGCCGGCCGGCGGGGCGCTGGAGGCGCGGCTGGCGGCCCTGGAGGCGCGGGTCGCCGCGCTGGAGGCCCGGTGACGCGCTTCCGCCGCTGCCCGTCGTGCGACGCGCTGGCCGAGGTGCCCGACGGTGCGTTCGCCTGCCCGACCTGCGGCGTCGAAGTCGCCGCGCCGGCCGGGGGCGACCGCCGCGCCGCCGTGCTCTCCGTCGCGCTGCCCGCGCGGCCGGCGAACGGCGCGGCCTGGCGGGTCGGCGTCCTGTTCGTGGCGGCCCTCGCGGCGGCGCTGGGGTTCACGGGGCACGTCGTCTGGCGGGTGCTCGCGCCGGTGGCGGTCGTCGCGCTGCCGCCGCCGGAGGCCCCGACCCCGGCGGCGGCGGTCGCCGCGCCGCCGACGAACATCGCCCGCCCCGCCCCCAAGCCCCGCCCGGCGGCAGTGCGGGTCGCCGCGCCGATCGAGTTGGAGACGCCGGACCGCGTGTCCGCCGACTGGCGGCGCGACTGGGGGCCGCTCGAGCCGGCCGGGCTGCGGCTCCGCGTCAGCCTGCCGGGCGAGACTCGCCGGCGGGTCGTGGAGCTGCCGGGCGGCGTCGCCGGCGTCGAGGAGTCGGGGGCGGAGGGGCCGGCGCAGTACCGCGTCTTGGCGTTGCCGTCGCCAGGCGGGCCGCTGACGCCCGCGACGTTGCCGAAACTGCTCGCCAGTCTGCGGCCGGACCCGGTCACGGTGCCGGCCTTCGAGACCGTCGGCACGCAAGAATACGTCGGCTGGCGCTGGCGCGGCCACGACGGCACCGAGTGGACCGCCCTGGCGTTCGTCCGCGCCGGCAAGTTGCTGCTGCTGGTGCGGAGCCTCGACCGCGACGCGCTGGCGAAGGTGCCGGGGTTCGACGAGGTCGCCGGCTGGAGACGCTTCGCGGGGTCGGTCGAGTTGCTGCGGGAGGACTAAGTCACGCCGGCTTCGGCTTGACCTCTTCCCAGTACAGAGCGGTGCCGGCGAGGTAGGTGTCACTGGCGCGGAAGTCGTGCAGCTTCGGCACGTCGCCGGGGGCCAGGCCCCAGGCGTCGAGGTTCACGTAGTACAGGCCGTTGAAGTAGCCCATGCGGGCCTCGGACACGTTGCCGGCGGTGACGCTCGAGCGCTTCTGGAAGCGGAACTCCTCGACGCCCTCCATGCGGAAGCGAAGCTTGATTAGCGCCGGCTCCATGCCGAGGTCCTTGACCGTGGCGCGGGCGGTGAGCACGAACTCGACGGCGAAGTCGGCCCCGCCGGCGTAGCGCAGCTTGACGCGGCGCAGCCGGCCGCCGCTGAAGCGGTAGCGGCGGGCGAACCCGGCGAGGTCGGCGGCTTGCAGTCGCGTCATGGCACCTTCACACGTACGAGTCGAAGACGCGCACGCGCGCCCAGTTCGGCTTCATCTCGCTGATGAAGCGGTTGTGCGTCGGGTCGTCCTGGTAGGCGTCGTGGCTGGCCTTGTCCGCGAAAACCAGGTGCAGCCCGACGTGCCAGTCGAGGTCGTTCACGGGCCGCGTCAGGTCGGCGCACACCGGCCCGGCGGCGAAGAAGACGATCCCCGGCTGGACGTTGAGGTACTTCTGGCAGGCGGCGACGAGTTCCTCCACCCGCGCCGGCGACCCGTCGGCGAGTTGAAAGAACACGTTGTGGGCGACACGCATGGGGGCCTTTCAAGACAAAACCGTTTAGCCGCAGAGACGCAAAGGACGCAAAGAGAACCGAATACCTGTGTTCAAACCTCGACTCGACGCCCGGCTGTTGAGGGTGTTGGACGAAACCCAACTCAGTTTTGGTCCTCTCCGCGCCCTTTGCGTCTCTGCGGCTAACAATTCTTCTTCGGGTTAGCCCAGGAGTTCTACGAGTAAGTTCGACTGCGGGTAGCTGTGGCCGAGGTGCTGGCGGAAGCCCTCGGCGGCGCGGCCCGGCGTCGGCGACCGGGACCGGCTCCACTCGCGCATCGACTCGACGAGGTTATCGACCCCGTGGTGCTGGCGCAGCCAGGCGCGCTGGCTCTCGTGGCACGCCAGCATCGCCGACTTCTCCTCCAGCACGCCGGTGATGTCGATGCGGAAGTCCGGCTCGACGGGGCGGCCGTAGATGTCCTTGCCTTCGAGGGGGTCGCAATAGTACAGGTGCGGGATGGCGTCGATCGGCGGGTGCGCGTGCCGGCCGTGCAGAAAGTTGCCGATCGGCGCGCCGAAGGTCGCCGCGCGGGCGATCTTGCTCGTCTGCTCGTGGTCGAGGTGGTAGTCGTCCGGGGCGTGGGTGATGACCAGCGTCGCGCCGACGGCGTTGATGAGCCGGACGACCTTTTCGAGCGGCCGCTCGCCGTAGATCACCCGCAGGTCGAGTTCGTCGAGGCAGTGGTAATTCATGCCGGCGGCCTTGGCCGCGGCGGCCCCCTCGGCGCGGCGCATCGCCCCGATCACGTCGGGCGGGTACTCGGCGCTGCCGCAGTCGCCGGCCGTCATGGTGGCGACGTGGACCTCGTAGCCGCGCTCCCGCGCCAGGCGGATCAGGGTGCCGGCGCAGAGGAACTCGGCGTCGTCGGGGTGGGCGACGACGGCCAGGGCGACGTTGGCCATGCGGGGACTCTCCGAAGGGTACTCGTCGGCCGTCATCTTAGCCCGGCGGGGCGGTGCCGTCGCCGGGCGGGGCGGGCGGGGCCGCGACGGGGAGCTTCCGCACCAGGCCGAGGCGGGCTTTGATGCTCTCCTTGAGTTCCGGCCGGACCCAGTACGCGCTGCGCTCGTACAGCCCGGCGGCGTCTCGCTCCAGCGGCTTGGTCTTGAACTCCTTGAGCCACGGGTACGACGACGCGATGACGCCGCGGGCGACGACCGCCCGGACGACCTCGGGTGCCCCGAACGCCCCGCCGAAGGCCCCGGAGCCGGCCAGCGTGGCGTTGGCCCGCCTCACGGCCTGGTCGCGGGGGTCGTCCGGCGACAGCCCGAGGCCGGGGTAGACGTTCGTGAGCGACTCGGCGGCGATCTGCAAGGTCGTCTCGTCCTCGACGACGGCCTGCACGACGTCGTCGGCGGCGCGGGCGGCGATCGGCCCCAGGAGCGCGGCCGTCGCCTCGGCGACGCGGCGGGCGCGCTCCCGGACCGCGCCGTCCTCCTTGAGCAGCCCGAGCAGCTTCAGCTCGTTCTCGTAGGTCGCCTCCTCGGTCGCCTCGGAGCTGCCCGGGCGGTGGAAGTCCTTGTAGGTGGCGAGCACCTGCCGCCACTGGGCCAGCGCCGTGCGGTACAGCTCGACGGCGCGGTTGTTGCGGCCGCTGAGCCGGGCCTGGTCGGCCTCCCAGAACAGCTTGCGGGCCTGGACCGTGGCGGCGTCCTTCTCGGCGTTGGCGGTCTCCAGGAAGTACGCGTAGTTGGTCACGGTGCGGTTCTGGTCGTAGTAGACCAGCGCGTTGTGCGCCTCGACTTTGGCGCGCGTCAGGCCGAGTTCGGCGAGCTGGCTGTCGGGGAGTTCCGGGTTCAGCCCGCTCGCCCGGCCGTTCGGCCCCAGGCCGGCGGCGATCGCGATGGCGGCGCGGCGGGCGTCGGACAGCTTCATCGCGTTGCGCTCGCCGTGCTCGTCCCACATGTCGAAGGCCCGCTGCCACTCCGGCTGCGAGCCGCCGCGCGCCCGGAGCAGCACCGGCTCGCCGGACGACCCGGCCGCCGCGGGGAACCAGCGGCTGTTCGGCCCGGCGTTCTCGTCCGCCTCCCAGGCGCTCGTGCTGTCGAACCAGCCCTCCTCGGCGAGCCGCGTGGCGAGGTACGTCTGCGCCCGCGCGCCCTGCTGCCGGAAGATCACCAGCGACGGCGACCGCGGCATGCGGTAGCGCGAGGCGTCGTACTCGCCGGGCTTCGGCGAGCGCCACGGCAGCGGGTCGCCCACGCCGTCGCGGTCCCGCTTGGCCGGCGGGATGACCGGCAGGCTGTACAGGAACCAGGCCCGCGCCGCGTGGAACGCGTCGAAGCCGTCGTCCACCTCCTTGCCGGGGAAGTACTCGTTCGGCCCCTCGGCGAAGTACTCGGGCAGGATCGGGAACTGCTCCGACGGCCCCAGCAATTCGCCCTCGGGGCCGAAGAGCGTCGGGATCTTCTCGTTGGCCGCGAGGAAGTCGATCACGTCCGACGGCTGGTCGCAGAACAGCTTGGCCCGCAGCCGCCGCACCAGTTGCGGGTTGGCCTCGCAGAAGCGGCGGAAGGCGTCGGCGTCGGTGCGGCGGTCGCCCCCGGTGCTCGCCTGCAGCTTGCTGCGGGCGCGGTCCGGCGGCTTGATGCAACTGAGTTGCATCAGCGACCGCAGGGTGTTCACCTTGTCCGAGACGCTGAACTTGTTCTGGTAGTAGAAGCCGATCTGGTAGCGCATGTCGGGTGAGCCGACCTTGCGGACCACGCCCTGGTCGTCGATGTGCTTCTTGGAGTTGCGGCGGTCGCCCTCGGCCAGCAGCTCGATGCCGTGGGCGATGTAGAAGTACATGTCGCCGAGCTTGTCGGTCTCGACCGACACGTTGTAGGCGATGTTCCAGCTCTGGAAGACCCACGGCGTGATGAAGTGCGGCTGCAGGGTCGTCACCGCGCGGGCGAGGATCTCGAACTCGTCGAACTCGTTGCGCTTCTGCTTCTCGATCGCGGCGGTCCAGAGCATCGTGACGACGATGCCCCGCGCGCCGACGAAGGCGAGCCGCGCGGTCTCGCCGGCGATCTCGGGGTCGCCCTGGTTGAGTTCGCTCAGCTCGAGCCGGTCGGCCTGCGTCTGGATGGGGCTTTCGACGACCCACTTCGAGGCGACGACGGCCCCGCGGTTCAAGGCGGCAAGGGTGCCCCCGTCGAGCCGCGGCACCGCCAGGCCGCGGACGTACGACGACAGCGGCAGATCGACCTTGCCGCGCCAGACCATGCTCAGCAGGAAGAGCGCGAAGATCGCCACGCCGTAAGAGACCCGGCGGCGGAAGGCGTCGCGCTGCAGCTTGTTGGCCATCGGAACTCACCCGGAAGGAAGGATCGAATGTCGGGGGCCGTTACGCCGCGATCTCGCGGGAGCGGATCAGGTAGAAGCTCAGCACGAACCACGGCAGCAGGTAGCCGACGGTCGTGAGCAGGTTCATCGCCATGCACTCTAGCGGCACGGAGAAGCCCTCGGCGAGGTACTTGGTCCAGGAGTACGAGTCGATGTCCGGGATCAGGTTGACGACGCGCCGCAGCGCCCAACTGAACAGGCCGTCGAGGAGCCGGGTGAGCCAATCGACCGTGCTGCCGGCGTCGGCCTGCGCCGTCGGCTGCTCGGCCTTCAGCAGCGAGTTCATCGCCTTGAACGGCCCGCCGGCGAAGCTGCGGCCGGAGGCCGTGTCGGCGATGTGCTCGCTGGAGAACCCGCAGGCGTAATCGACCACCGTGCCCAGCAGCGTGATCACGCCGGCGAGGTAGGTGCTCAGCACGATCGCGATGCCGACCAGGATGCACAGCCGGCACCAGAGGCCGAACGAGGTCTTGAAGTAGTTCTCGGCGAAGCGCCGCTCGCCCTCCAGCAAGTACAGATCGCCCTCGGCGACGCCGAGCATCTGGCCGCCGGTCTGGCACTTCACGAACACGCTCAGGGCCGGCAGGTTGGCGTCGCCGCCGGGCCGCTGGGCGTTCTTGAACAGGCCGACGGGCAGGTTGACCGACTCGGGGTGGTAGTCGAAGATCTCCTTGCCGGCGATCTCGAAGTAGCCGAACTCCTCGGTCAGGGCGTTGAGCGCGTCCCACTCCCTGGACCCCGGCTGGGCGTAGCGGAAGACCGCCTCGGGGTTCACGTCGTCGTTCGGCCCCGCGTCGCGCAGCTTGCGCACGGCGTCCTTGGCGGCCTGGGCGTACTCCTGGCCGCGCTGCTCGTTGGCCCAGCGCCAACTGCCGTCCTTCACGTCGGGCGGCGGCACCTGGCCGGCGTGGCGGGTCGTCACGCGGATCGTCAGGTCCACGCCGCGGTTCTCGACGCCCTTGGTCATGCGGAAGATGTCGAAGGTGAACTCGCACGGCACGGACACCCGGTCGCCGCGGGTCAGCGAACCCGGCACGGGGTCGTAGCTCCAGATGGCCCGCTGCGCGCTGGTGGGGTCGCCGGCGACGTACTTGCGGTAGTCGAACTCCCGCCCGACGTTCGTGCCCTGGAACTCGGCCTTGCGGCTGGCGAAGGTCAGCTTGCCGCGCACCGGGACCCGCGCCTTGTACGTCTCGGCCTCGGCGGCGGGGTCCACGCCGGTCGTGAAGATGTACAGCCAGCCGACGCCAGTCATCAGGAGCAGCACGACGGTCAGCAGCCCGGCGTAGCCCAGGAAGCGGCCCAGGACGATCTCGAAGCGCTCGACCGGCTTGGTCACGATGGTGTAGATGTTCTGGTCGCGGATGTCGCGCGGGATGCTGAACGCGGCGAGCAGCACGGCCGGCAGCAGCAGCACGAAGTTCATGGCGTAGGCGGTGATCGAGACGGTGGAGCGCAACTCGTTCTCGGCCTTGAACAGGAACCACCACTTGGTCGGGAACAGGAACGGCAGCAGGAACAGCAGGAAGACCCAGTAGAGCTTGCCGCGCGACGCTTCCTTGAAGCCGAGCTTCGCGAGCGCCCCGATGCGGCGCAGGCGCATCTTGAGGACGTTGGCGGCGAACGGCTGGCCGATGCCCAGGATGGCGCACAGCCCGGCGACGCTCAGGACCACCGGCTGCAACTGGGTACTGAACTTGGGCGCGACGGCCTTGACGAACGAGCCGTCAGTGACCGGCGGCCGGTAGTTGGTGGTGTCGAAGCCCTTGCCGGCGAACAGCAGCACGACGTAGGTGACGTAGAGCAGCAGCGCGGCGACGGCCATGCCGAGCATGAACGTGGTGACGCTGGCGCGCGACTTGGCCGACTCGGCTTGCGCCGGGGGGATGGTCAGCGCGTAGAGGATGTAGACGCACAGGCCGATGGCCGCGAAGCCCCCGGCGTCCTGGAGCCACGCCTGGGCGAGGCCCGGCGTGTCCGCGAGGACGTAAGGGTCGCGTTCCAGAATGAGCAGGCCAAAGAGCGTCGGGGTCATGGTCACGCTTCGTCAGGGGAAGGAACAGTGTCCGCGATGGTCGAATTGCCCGGCGAGCCGCCCCGCGTCAGCGGGGTTTCTCTTCTGTAGCTGGCCTCTGTGAGGCCGGACCCCCAACCACGTTGGGGTCAACTGCCCCAGGGGGTAAGACCGGCCTCACAGAGGCCAGCTACAGAAGAACCCGCCCCCGCTCACGCGGGCGGGTTGCCGGGGTTGCGCTGGCCCCAGGCCTTCGCGTCGGCCGCGACCATTTCGGCCGGCGCGGTCGGCGGCAGGTAGCGGCGGCCGGGCCGGGCGCGCGACTCGTCCACGACCCGCAGGAACAGCTTCTCGAGGGTGGTCGAGGGGTGGCCGAAGCCTTCGAGCTGGCCGCCGTGCTTGCGAATCACCGCGTCGAGGTCGGCCTTGAGCGCGTCGGTGAGCGGCAGGCCGGTGGCGGTGATCTGCATGCGCTGGGCGTCCTCGACGAGCTTCGTCACGGTGCCCTGCTCTTGCAAGTCGCCGTTGAACAGGATCGCGATGCGGTCGCACACGTCCTGCACGTCGTCGAGGCGGTGGCTGCACATCAGCACCGTCTTGCCCTTCTTGCGCAGGTCGAGGATCAGTTCTTTCATCCACGCGGTGCCGAGGGGGTCGAGGCCCGAGGTCGGCTCGTCGAGGATGATCAGGTCGGGGTCGTTGATGAGGGCTTGCGCGAGGCCGATGCGCTGCCGCATCCCCTTCGAGTACTCCCGCAGGATGCGCTTCTTGTCGTTGCCGAGGCCGACGAGTTCGATCAACTCGGCGGCGCGCTTGCGGCGCACCGAACTCGGGATGTTGAACAGCCGGCCGTAGAAGTCGAGGGTCTCCTCGGCGTTGAGGAAGCGGTAGAGGTACGACTCCTCGGGGAGGTAGCCGATGCGCTCGTTCTTCTCGACGTTGGCCGACGACTCGCCGAAGACGAAGGCGTCGCCGGTGGTGGGGAAGAGCAGGCCGAGGAGCAACTTGATGGTGGTGGTCTTGCCGGAGCCGTTGGGCCCGAGCAGGCCGAAGATTTCGCCCTTGTGGATGCTCAGGTCGAGCGCGTTGAGGGCGGTCTTCTTCTTGCGGCCCCAGAAGTCGCGGTAGGTCTTGGTGAGGTTCCGCGTTTCGACGACGACATCCGGAGCCATGCCCGTTCTCCCGAGGCAACTACGACCAGCGATACCGGCACTACGCCGGGGCCGCGCCGGCGGTTCGCGCCGACTGGGGCGGGGCGGTTCCGGGGCGTCCGGCTTGTCGGGCGTGGGGGCGGCTGATACCTTGCAGGGACCTGCCCACCCCGGAGCCTCCGATGATCGAGCGTCAAACCGAGTTGAAACGCCGCTACCACCGCAAGAACAAGATGGCGAAGCTCAAGGCCAAGCTCACCACCGGCGGGGCGACCGGCGACGCCCGCGCCGCGATCCTGGCGCGGATCAAGAAGCTCAGCCCGACCTGGACCGAGGCGAGCTTGCAGCCGGTCGCGGCGGTGGCCCCCGGCGAGAAGGCCGAGAAAGACGAGAAGGCGGAACGCCCCGAGCCGAAGCGCAAGGCCCCGCCCAAGCCGAAGCCGGAGAAGAAGTAGCCGGCGACCGGGGGCCGGGCGTCGAGAGTAGGTTGCGTACTCCGACTGCGAACACGAAGACCGCAGCCGGTGGACATGTACGAACACTTCCAGTCCAACATCCTTGACGCCCTCCGCAACCTGGGAGGCGTGCTGGACCACGACCCGGCCTGCACGTTCAGCCTGTACGAGGACTGCGGTAACGGCAAACTCGCTGCGGCAATCGACACTTACAACAATTCGCTGCTCCAAGCCAAGCGGCGGGAAGTCCAATCGACTCGCGCCTTGCAGCACGTCCGACAACTGCCTGATGCGGCGGACATCCTGACCAAGTTCGCGGACTCACGAGATACGCGCGTCTTGTGTTACAACCCCTGCTTCAGCTCGATGAAGCACGTCTTGTATCAAAACTACTATCACGAACTGGTCGAAGCCGGCTCATCGACGGGGATGGTGTTGGAGAGGCTGTTAACGATTCTTGAAGAAATCATCGCGTCCGATACCTTCAAGTCGCTCACTATCTCCTCCCCCTTTCGAGTCGGCATCAGTTTGTGGGAGTGCGAAGACATGTGGGTCGTGAAAATCCTGAACTGGCCCGCCCACACCGGGTCACGAGTTTAGCACGGCGAGTCGATGTCCGTGGCTCCGCCGCAGGCGACTCTTGGCGAGCCGCTTGCGTAAGCGGGCGGGTTCCGGGCGCTCGCGGGTCGGGGAGCTTGCCAGGCGATCCCGCCGCGCGACCGGGGTGGACCCGACCGGCCTGCGCTAGAACCCGCCCGCTTACGCAGGCGGTTCGCCTGGCCGTGCCGCGAAGCGCGTCGCCCGGAACTCGGCCGCCGCTGGCGACTTTTGGCGAGCCGTCGGCGTGAGCCGGGGGTTTCTCGACCGGCGCACGCCCGGAAACCCCCGGCACACGCCGACGGCTCGCCGGGAACTCCGGTCGCTCACGCTTCCGGCTCGCCAATTGCTGTTCGCCGTGGCACCCTCACACAAGGTAGCGCATGAACTCGGGACTCCTCGCCGCCGGGCCGGGCGAATGGCTCCTCGACACCGACCGCGTCCGGTCGTCGGCCCTGATCCTGCTCACCCTCGTCGCCGTGGGGCTGCTCGCCGGCGTGCTGTTCCGGGTCGGCGTCATCAGCGCGGTGCTGGGGGCCGTCGGGGTCGTGGTCCGCGGCGGCATTCGCACCGGCTTCCGGCTCTGGGAGCGGCTGCTCGCCTGGGCCTCGTGGCCGCTGTTCCTGTCACTGCAAATCGCCCTCCTGACCGGCGGAATCTTCGCCGCCGTCACGCTGCCCTGGGTCGCCGCGGCGTGCGCGCTCGGCCCCCTGGCGATGGGGCTGGCCGCCTGCCTGGCGTACATGTTCATCGACGTGGAGCGCTACGAGGTCGCCCGCGGCTACAAGGCCCTGCACGACCCCCTCAAGGGCCAGCGGCTCGCCGCCGAACTCGCCCGCTACGGCCACCGAGTCGGCGTCCCGCTGCTGGCGTCGGCGGCCGTCGGCATGGTCGGCGGCTTCGCGCTGCTGAACTTCGCCCTGTTCAACCGGTTCGGGGCCGCGTGGTACACGCCGCCGGGGGCCGACGCCGTCTACCTCGACTTCGTGGCCTCGGCACTCGTGAACCTGCTGAGCCTGACCAGCGTGGTGAGCCTGGTGGACGCCAAGCACCTCGTCCACGTCGAGGCGTCGAAGCCGGTCGCCGCCCCCGCCGCCGCGGCGCTGGCGGCGTTCAAGTCGTTCTTCACGCTCGTGCTGTTGCAGCAGATCTTCGCCTCGGTGCGCAACGGCCGGCTGCTGGTCGAGACGGTCGCCGACTTCTGGAGCCCGCACGAGCCGATCCACGAGCGCGCCCGCGCCGCGCTGCCGCAGTACGGGGCGGTGGCGCTCGGCCCGCTGCTGGCGTCGCTGCGCTCGGCGGAGTCGCTGACGCGCGAGCAGCGCGAGCAGTTGCCGCGCGTGCTGGCCACGATCGGGCCGGCCGCGGTGCCCGACCTGCTGGCCCACCTCAGAGACGCGAACGAGCACGTCCGCTCGGTGGCCGCCTCGACCCTCGGCCGGCTGCGGGCGGCGCGGGCGCTGCCGCAGCTCGTGCGGCTGACCGGCGACCCGAGTGACCTCGTGCGGCTGAGCCTGGCCGAGGCGCTCGGCGAGTTCCGCGGCCCCCCGCCGCGCCCGGAGGGGCCGGCCCGCCGCGGCGTCTGGCGGCGGCTGCGTCGGCGCGCGAAAGTCGCCCCGCTGGCCGACCCGGCTTCGCTGGCCGTCCCCGCGCTGCAAGCCGGCCTGGCCGACGAGTCGGCCGCCGTGCGGGCGCAGGCCGCGGCGTCGCTGGGGCACCTCGGGGCCGCCGCGTCGGGGGCGCTCACCGAGTTGGTCGCGCTACTGTCCGACGCCGACGAGACGGTGCGCGGCCGCGCGGCGGTGGCGCTGGGCCAGGCCGGGGCCGCCGACGACCGGACCGTGCCGGCGCTGGCCGGGCTGCTCGAAGACCCGAGTGCTGCCATCCGCGCCGCGGCCGCCGAGGCGCTGGGCGCGCTCAAGGGCGCGGCGGCGGCAGCGGTCCCCGCGCTCGTACCGCTGCTCCAGGACCGCGATGAGGGGGTGCGCAAGGCCGTCGCGGACGCCGTGGGCCGCATCGGCGTCTTGCCGGAAGTCGCCGCCGACCTCCTGACCGAGAGTCTGTCGAGCACCGACAACGCCGTGCGGGCGCGCGCCGCCGAGTCGCTCGGGGACATCGGCGGCGCGGCGGTCGAAGTCGCGGGGGCCCTGGCCGACGCCGCCGGCGACGACAACGACCGGGTGCGGGCCAAGGCCGTCGAGGCGCTCGGCAAGATCGGCGCGGCGGCGTCCGAGGTCGCGGTTCCCCGGCTCGTGCGGGCGCTCCGCGACCCCGACAACTGGGTGAGTGCCTTGGCCGCCGAAGCCCTGGGCGAGATGGGCGCGGGGGCCGACGAGGCGATCCCGGCCCTGGTGCGGTCGCTGAAGCACGTCAACCCGACGGTGCGGGCCAACGCCGCCGAGGCCCTGGGCAAGCTCGGCCCGGCGGCCGCGGCGGCGGCCCCGGCCCTCGGGCGGGCGGCGCGCGACGAGGACGGCGGCGTCCGCCTGCGGGCCGTGCGCGCCTTGGGCGCGGTCGGCGACCCGACGCCGGAGTCTCTCTCAGCCGTGCGGGCCGCGCTCGCCGACCCCGACCCGCAGGCCCGCGCCGCCGCGGCCGAGGCGTTCGGCGCGTGGGGCGAGGCCGACGACGAGACCCGCGCCGACCTGCTCGCGTTGCTCGACGACGCTAACGACGAGGTCAAGGCCCGCGCCGCCCGCGTGCTGCCGAGGCTCGCCGGGGCGACGCCGGCGGTCGTGGCCGGCTTGACGAAGCGGCTGGCCGAGGACGACAGCGACTGGGTGCGCGTCGAGGCGGCCCGCGCGCTCGGCCAACTCGGCGCGGCCGCTGCCCCGGCCGGCGAAGCCCTCGTGCGGGCCGCGCAGACCGGCGAAGTCGGGCTGCGCGAGGAGGCGATGCGGGCGCTGGCCCTGGCCCAGCCGCCGGGGGCCGCCGAGGCGTTCACGTCCGGGCTGCGCGACGCCGAGGCCGCGGTGCGGATGCTGGCGTCGGCCGGCTGGCGGCGCGTGGACGCGGTGCCCGAGGACGCGGTGCCGGCCCTCGTTGAGGCGCTGCAAGACCCCGAGGCGCGGGTGCGGGCCAACGCCGCCTACGCCCTCGGCCGGCTCGACCCGGTGCCCGCCGAGGCCGTGCCGCTGCTGGCCGACTGCGCGTCGCACCCCGACGCCGGCCTGCGGCTGAACGCGGCGCTCGCGTTGCAAGGCGTGCCGGGCCGCGAGGCGGCCGACGCCTTGCGGGGCTTGCTCGACGACCCCAGCGTGCGGCTGCGGCTGCTGGCCGCCCGCCGCGTCCTGGCCGAGGACGCGACCGACGCCGAGGCCGCCGCCGCCGTGGCCGACGCCCTGGCGGCCCCCGCGACGGCCGTGCGCAAGTCGGCCGCCGAGTTGGCGACCGGCCCCGCCGCCGGCGCGACCCTCGAAGCCCTGCGGACCCGCCTCGAACGCGAAGCCGACCCGGACACCCGCGCCCTCGTCGCCATGGCCATCGAGTCGCTGGAGCGGCAAGCGACGATCGACGCCGCGCCGCCGGTCGTTGCGATTCTCGCCGGGCCGTCGGCGTAGCGTATTCTGGCGCTGAACCCTGGGTCGCCCGGACCGCTCACGCTCAGAACCCCCCGTCGAAACCGCCGAAGCCCCCGAAGTCGCTGAAGCCCCCCCCGAAGTCGGTGAATCCGGGGTCGCTGAAGCCCCCGAAGTCGCTGATCGGGGCGAAATCGCCGGCGTTATCCTGGATGTACGGGATCGTGTCGGGCACGATGCTCGACGGGTCGGTGTTGAAGGCCGGGCCGTTGTCGAGGATCGAGGGGCCGGCACCGGGCGAGAAGTTGGGAATCGACGGATCGACGTAGGCGTTGTTGACGACGTACGACGGGGCGGCGTAACTGTTGTAAAAACTCGCGCCGCCGTAGTAGGGGCGGAACAGCGGGGCGTAGCCGCCGAAGAGGCCGTAGCCGGTGCCGAAGCCGAGGCCGCCGGTGAAGTAGCTCGGGAAGGCGAAGAAGCTGCGGCCCGCGCCGAACGCCCCGGCACCGAGGCCGCCGTAGCCGGGGCCGTAGGAGTTGTTGCCGTTCCAGTTGTCGTAGACGTTGACCTGCGGGCCGCCGGTCGGGCCGGCCGCGGTGATGAGCCGGTCCCCCCGGCCGGGGCCGCCGCGGATCACGCCGACGTTCACGCCGCCGGTGAAGCCGGGGTCGTAGGCGAACTGCGACTGCACCGCCTTGCCGGTCGCGGCGTCGATGACGTTGACCTGCGGGCCGCCGCCCGGCCCCGCGCCGGTGACGACCGCCGCCCGGCCGCCGAGGTTGGCGACGTTGCCGGCCGCGACCGAGACGCCGCCGGTGAACGTCGGGGCGTAGGCGAAGAAGCCGGTCCGCTCGGCCCCCGTCTTGCCGTCGAAGACTTTGACGTGCGGGCCGCCGCCCGGCCCCGGTCCGGTGACGACCTGCCCGCCGCCCCCGGCCAGGACGTTGCCGACGGCGACACTGACGCCGCCCAGGAATCCGGGGTCGTAGGCGTTGAAGCGGAGGAGTTCGGTGCGGGTCGGCCCGTCGAAGACCTTGACGACCGGTGCCCCGCTCGGCCCCGGCCCGGTGACGATCACCTCGCGGCCGTTGATCACCCCCACGTCGAGGCTGACGCCGCCGCGGAAGCCGGGGTCGTAGGCGAAGAACGACGCGACCTCGTCGCCGGTCACGCCGTCGAACACCTTCACCACCGGGCCGCCGCCGACGCCGGGGGCGGTCACGATGTCGGGCCTGCCGTCGCCGGTCACGTCGCCCACACTCACGCGCACGCCGCCGCGGAACGCCTCGTCGTAGGCGAGGAAGCTGCCGCGGACGCTGCCGTCGGCGTTGAGCAGCTTGACCTCGGGCAGCCCCCCGGCGTCCGCGCCGACGGCGATCAGCCCCTCGACGCCGACGCTCGGCAGCGCGCGGGCTTCGAGTTCGTGGAGGGTCAAGCGGGGGCGGGGGTTGCGGCTCATGGCGGGCGTCTCGGAGGGGTGTCCGAGTATCATACCCGCCGGCCGACTGTCGATTGCCGCGCCGACTTGAGGGGAAGTCGCCGGAACCCCGCCCGAGGTGAGGGTTCGTCCGGCGCGACCGGGGCCGGGGCGTGCCGGGAAAATGCCAGTAAGCCGCCCCATCCATGGGGCGGCTTACTGAATGCGGCGGGCACGTCCTTGTGTCCCGCCGCGACGAGAGGCCGCGAAACTCCGGGGCCGGTCTTGGCAGTCACACAGCCAGTGGGGGGAAGCGACTCGTCCCCACGGGGTGTGCGTGTGTGCTAGCGGACATCCCATGTCCACCGGACTCGTCTTGAGTCCGGCTGCACGGCTCCGGTCGCGGTCTCTCGTGTCTCTTGGGCGACGCGCGGCCCACAGGGTAGGGAGTCGGGCGCGTCGCCGGGGTGTCGGTGGCAGGGTCGGGAGTCGCGGGCACGCCGCGGTGGCGTCGCCCGGATCGGGAGCGGCTAGGATTTCTTCAGGAACGGCTCGTGGCCCCGGACGGTGCTTGCTTGACGCTGTTGGGCCGGGGTGAACCGGGCCGAAACTGTCGTGAAGGTCAAAAGCATCCGTAACCTCAAGTGGGGTTGGGGGAAAGCCTCCGTTGCATGTCAGTTAAGTTAGCCGGGCCGGTTGGAGCGGTCAACCGGACTTTGCCGGCACCCGGTGACAGCAGGCCGTCACCGCCGGCGGGGCCGGAACGCCCACGAATCGCCGCACTTACTCGCCGACTGGCCGGGGCCGAGCCGAGGGGTCAAGCGAAATCGCCCGGCCCGCCCGTCCGGAAACCGGGGGCCGCGATTCGCCGTAAGTCGCGGGTGGGGGGGAGTCTTCCGGCGGTCGGCCCGGCCCCCGCGGGCCGGCCTCGAGAATCCCGGAAAACAAAGCCCTCCACCTGTGCCGTGAGAACCCTTTTTGGGAACCCGCTTGTTGAAATGGAGACCTCAGGCCGGTTTTTCGGATCCCACTACAGTCGCGCCCTTGCGGGCGCGGATGGGCTTGCGAGCCGCCGACTGATTTTGGTTAGGTCTCCACAGCAGGTGATTGTAGGTCCGCCAAAAAAGCTGGGTGCTACACGGGCACGGCAGAGGAGCCTCAGTATTCGCCACGACGGCCGCGAAAGCAAATCCGCTTGCGGGCGGGGCGATCGGCGGGGCGGACACTCGGGGCCGCCGCTACACTGACGCGATGACCACCGACTCGCCGACCCGCCCCCCCCGGCCCCCGCTGGCCGCCCGCCTGTTCGCCGCCGCGGGGGTCGCCGTGGCGGTCGCCGCGCTCGCCTTGGGCGTGCCGCTGTTCTTGCAGTCCGCGCCGTGGTGCGACCTGACGCTCTACCAGTTGGCCGCCCGCAACCTCCTCGACGGCGGTGTCTTGTACCGCGACATCTTCGACACCAACTTGCCCGGCTTCGTCTGGGCGCTCGCGGCGATCCAGGCCGCGTTCGGGGAAAGCGTCGTCGCCGTGCGGGCGATCGACCTGGCCGTCGTCGCCGCGATCACGGCGCTGCTGACCCGGCAGGTCGGCGACGCCGGCGGCGGCCCCGCGACGCGCGCCTGGTTCGTCGCCGGCGTCGCGCTGTTCTACCCCTTCTCGCCGGAGTTCAACCACGCCCAGCGGGACGTCTGGATGCTGCTGCCCGCGCTCGCCGCGTTCCGGCTGCGTCAGGCCGGCGTGGCTCCCTTCGCCGAGGGGCTGCTGTGGGGGGTCGCCGTCTGGGTCAAGCCGCACGTCGTCGTGCCGGCGTTCGCCGTCTGGGCGGCGTCGGCCCGCTACCGGCCGCCCGGCCGCGCGCTCGGCACGCCGGCGCTCTTGGCCGCGGGGAGCCTGCTGGGCGTCGCGGGGCTGGCCGCGGTCGTCGCCTCGGGGGCGTGGCCGGCGTTCGTCGAGGTGTTCACGCGGTGGAACCCCGAGTACACCGCCGGCACGATGGCGGAGTTGCCCAAGCGGCTGCCGACGACCTTCCAGTACTTCGCCCCCTGGAGCCTGATGCACTTCCTGACGGTGCCGATGGCGGTGGCGCAACTCGCCCGCGGGCGTCGGCCCGACCCCGCGGCCCGACCGCGCGCCCTGCTGGCGGCGCTCTACCTGAGCTGGATGCTGCAGGCGCTCGTGATTCAACGCGCCCTCCAGTACGTTCACGTCCCCGAGACACTGTTAGCGCTGGCGGTCGCGGCGGCTTACCGGGTGCCGGTCGGCCTGACGGGGGGGGGCACGCTGGCGGTTCAGGCGGCGGCGGTCGCCGCCGGCGTCGGCAGCGTCACCCGGCCGACGGACTACTTCCCGATGGAGGTACCGCGGGTCGCCAGCCGCGCCGCGTGGTCCGCCTGGCGGCAGTGCTTCGGCCCCGGCAGCCCGGCGTTGCGCGACCGCTTGCGCCACCACCCCGTCCACTGCTCGCCGACCTGGGCGGACCTCGCCGCGGTCGAGGGCTACTTACGCTCCGTGGAGCCGCCGCTGAGGGACGGCGAGTTGCTGGCCTTCCACGACAGCCCGCACCCGCTGTACCTGTCGATGCACTTGAAGCCGGCGACGCGCTACCTGCACTTCGGCACCGTGACGGCGATGCGGTCGCAGCAGCCGCGGATCGCCGCCGAGGTACGCCGCGCCGCGCCGCGCTACGTGGTCAGCGACTTGAAGCGGATGACGTGGGACAAGACCGTCGACGGCGCGCCCGACGCCCGCGGCGACCCCGGCGGCCTGCCGGCGTGGCTGCCGCTGTCGGTGCGGGACTCGTTCCCGTGGGACCAGCCGGTCGCGTTCCGGTCGGGCCGCTACGTGGTCCACCGGGTGACGCGGCCGATCGGCGACGTGGACGTGCCCGACTGGCACAAGCTCGACGAACTCGGCCCCGGCGACGAGTCGGGGCTGGCGGCTCCGCCGCAGTCGCGCTGACCGGCACGCTAGGCGAGCGGGGGCGAGTCCCCCGAGTTCCCCCTCACTGGGAAGACTTCCCGGCGCTGAGGGGCCACTCGGAGGACTGTCGTCCCCCGCTCGCCGCGCTGGCACGCGCCCCCCGCTAACGTGAGTCACCAGCCGACGGGCGTGCCGCGGTCGATGTACGTCTTCGGCCCGACGGCGCGGTCGTCCTGCGGGATGCTGTAGCGGCCGCGGATGCGGCGCTCTTGCTCCTCCGGCTCGAACTGCGACAGGTTCGGCCGCGGCTTGTCGCGCAGGTCGCGCGGCTTGTCGTAGTTCTGGCAGCCGACGCCCAGCGTCAACAGCGTCAGGGCGATCGTGAGCGTCCGGGCCATGCCGTGGCCTCCGTGGGGGGTTCCGTGTACTCTCACACACCATCGGCACGCCGTCCGACGGCCCGGCCGACACTCGCGGCCGGCGGGCCGATTGCCCGCCCCGCCCCGGTGCCCAAGTCCGACAGCCTGCAAACTCGACCGGCCCGCCCCCACTCCTGAGGAGCCGCGATGACCAAGTGTACGCTCGCCTGCGTCGCCACCCTGCTGACAGCAAGCCTCATACCCGCCGACGACAAGTTGGCGGGCCTCGCCTGCCGGTCGGTCCACCTGAGTTACCCCGCCCCCGTAGGGTCCGCCTTCACCGTCGAATTGAGTGTGACGCAGAGCGCGCCGGGGACTTACTTCATGGCTTGCGGCTGGGACAAGGGGTACTTCGGCCTCCAGGAACTCGGCGACGGCAAGAAGGTGCTGATCTTCTCTGTCTGGGACTCGGCGTCCGACAACCCCAAGGACGCGAAGCCCGAGGACCGCGTGAAAGTGCTGCACAAGGACGACAAGGTCCGCATCGGCCGCTTCGGCGGCGAGGGCAGCGGTGGCCAGTCGTTCCTCGACTTCGACTGGCAGCCCGAGACGCCGTACCGCTTCCTGGTCAAAGCGAAGCCCGACGGCACCCGCACCGAGTACGCCGGCTACTTCAAGCCGTCCGCCGCGACCGAATGGACGCACCTGGTCACCTTCTCGACGGTGACCGGCGGCAAGAACCTGAGCGGCTACTACTCGTTCGTCGAGGACTTCCGCCGCAACAAGGTCTCGGCGACGCAGGCCCGCCGCGCGACCTACGGCGACGCCTGGGTGAAGCCGGTGGCGGGCGAGTGGCAGCCGCTCACCAAGGCCCGCTTCACGGCCGACGCCAACCCGGCGCTGACGATCGACGCCGGCCGCGTCGGCGACCGCTACTACCTGGCGACCGGCGGCGCGACGGCCAACGCCGGCGCGAAGCTCAAGGCGACGATCGACCTCCCCGCCGCCGACCGCGTCGCCCCGAAGGACACGCCGTGAGGGGGGCGTCCGGACGACCGCGCGATCGGCTCTTCTGTAGCTGGCCTCTGTGAGGCCGGTCTGACTCCCACGGGCGGGTAGCCCTTGTGAATGGAAGCGTGCCCGGCCTCACAGAGGCCAGCTACAGAAGAACTGCGACCGGGTGACCGACCGTCACCACGCCCCTCGGCGCGCCGCGTCGCCGCGGACCGTTGCACTGCCGTGCCCCACCGGCTAAACTGAGGGTCCGCCGACTCGTCCCCTCCCGCCGTGGTGCCGCCCATGCGTCTCGCCATTCTCGCCTTGCTCGCGTTCACCGCCGCCGGCCGCGCCGCCGACAAGCCGGTCAGTTTCATCAACGAGGTCGCCCCGATCCTCAAAGAGAACTGCTTGGCCTGCCACGACGCCAAGAAGCGCAACGGCAAGTACGACATGACGACGTTCGAGAAGCTCCTGCTCGGCGGCGTCAACGGCGAGGCCATCGTGCCCGGCAAGCCCGAGGAGAGCGACTTCCACGACCTCGTCGTCACCGCCGAGGAGCGCCGCATGCCGCCGCGCGACAAGGGCGAGGCGGTGCCGGCCGACAAGGCCAAGGTCGTCGCCGAGTGGATCCGGCAGGGGGCCAAGCTCGACGCCGGCCTCGACCCCAAGGCCGACCTCGTGCGCGAACTGCGCCTACGCTGGGTGCCGCCGACGCCGCCGGTGGCGTACCGGTACCCCGCGATCGTCAACGCCCTGGCCTTCACGCCCGACGGTAAGGCCCTCGTCGTCGGCGGGCACCACGAACTCACCGTCTGGAGCGTGCCGGAGGGCGTCTTATTGAAGCGCGTGCGGACGCGGGCCGAGCGCGTTTACGCCCTGGCCTTCCTGGCCGGCGGGACGCTCGCCGTCGCCGGCGGCCGGCCGGGGCAGGAGGGCGACGTGCGGCTCTACGACTTCGCCGCACCAGGCCAAGTCGTCGCCGGTGTTGCGATGCTCGACGGCGTCGGCGACCCCAAGGTGATGCTCAAGCAACTGCTCGACGCCGACGACTCGGTGCTGTGCCTGGCGCTGTCGCCGGACGGCAAGACACTCGCGGCCGGCGGCTGCGACCGGGCCGTGCGCCTCTGGGACCTGAGCGCCGGCCCGGCGACCGCGAAGCTGACGCAGACGGTCGAGAACCACGCCGACTGGGTGCTGAGCGTGGCCCTGTCGGCCGACGGCAAACTGCTGGCGACGGCCGCGCGCGACAAGACGGCCAAGGTCTGGGACTTGAAGGCCAAGGAGTCGGCGGTGACCTACCCGGAGCACCAGAACACCGTCTACGCCGTGGCGTTCCACCCCGACTCGACGCAAGTCTTCTCGGCCGGCGGCGACGCGCAGCTGCGGCTCTGGAAGGTCGGCGGCGAGGGCAAGGGCGTCAAGTCACTCGGCGGCCACGGCGGCGAGGTCTTCCGCGTCGCGCTGCACCCGACGAAGCCGGTCGCGGCGACGGCCTCGGCGGACAAGACAGTCCGCCTGTGGGACACGGCCAAGATGGCCGCGCTGCAAACCCTGACCGGCCCGACCGACTACGTCTACGCGGTGGCGTTCAGCCCCGACGGGGCGTGGGTCGCGGCCGGCGGCTACAGCGGCGAGGTGTCGCTCTGGAAGCAGCCCAGCGACACCAAGGCGTTCAAGACTTTTAGCGCGACGCCGGGCCTCGTCGTGGCGGCGAAGTAACGGTCGGCCGGCGAGCGGGGGGCGAAAGTCCCCCGAGTCGATGCACTTCTCCAAGCCCGCCCTGTCCGAAGCCGGTCCGGGCAACTCGCGCACCAGTGACCCCCCTCCAGAGGACCGTCACGCGGTTAGGGTCGTGTCAACGTCTCCGGGCGTCACAATCTTGGCAAAATCCCCAAACGATAACCCCAACACATTTGATAGTCAATAACCTGATGTCAGCGGATATTTTAGACTGACCAGACGGCACTTCCGAAGGCGTGGCACGCGATGGCAAAGCAGTCCCCGAAGCCGGGCGGCGTCGCGAAGGGGCGTCCGGAGTTCTTGGGCCGGGTCGTCCACCACCCCCTAAAGGCGACGGCCGCCGCGGCCGGCGTCGAGGACCCGCACCAGGTCTGGTATCCCAGGGACCAGGCGGACGTCGCCGCGGCCGTCGTCCGCTCGCGGAACGTGAAGACGTTCGTCCGCAGCGGCACGCAAGCCGCCGCGACGGACTCGGTCGATGCCAGCGGCGGCGTTGTCATCGACCTCGCGGCACTCCAGGGCGTCGCCGGTGACAAGGGCGTCGTCACCGCCGAGGCCGCGGCGACCGTCGCGGCCGTCGCGCGGCAACTCTCGAAGGACGGCCTCGCGCTGCCGCTCGTCGAGAACCCGCGCCAGAGCATCGCGTCGAGCGTGCTGTACGCCGGGCCGTCGTGCCTCGCCCGCACCCTCGGCCCGCTCTCGGACTACGTTACGAAAGTTAAGGCGGTGACCCCGGCCGGGCGGCCGAGGACCCTCGCCGGCAAGTCCGCCGTCGGCCAGGCGCGCGACGACAAGTCCGTGCTCACCGAGTTCGCTTTCAAGGGCAAGTCGGCCAGGGGCCTGTGGTCGGAGCGGAGGGCGTTCCCGTACCCCGGCGAGGAGGAATTCGCCGCGCTCCTCGAAGCCCTCTTCCTGGGCGAGCCGGTCCCGGCGAAGTGCGACCTCGTCGTCGATGCTTACTCCGCCCGGCACGGCATCCCGTTGGTCCGCGTCACGGCCGCCGGCTCCACGGCGAAGTCGAAGGCGGCCCTGATGAAGCTCGTCACGAAGGCCCTCGCCGGCCTGCCCGCCGAACTCAGGTCGGAGGTCGTGCCCCAGAGTTCCGCCGGCCCCGAGGTGACGCCGGCCCTGGTGGACGACGGCTACAGCGTCCCCCCCGACCTCGAGATCGCGACGCACAAGCTCAGCGAGATCGTCGGGCGAGGGCCGGGCGTGGACGTGCGGGCGTTCCTGAGCCGCGTGGCCGGGGAAGTCGATCGCGGGCTAGGCTCCGACGCCGACCCGAAGGGCCAGTCCGACCAGGGGCTACGCCTGTTCACGCGGCTGCAACTGGACCGCGAGGACCGGTTCGAGTTGAGCAGCCTGCGCTACACGCCCCGGCCGGTCACGCCCTCGGCCCCCACCCGCCGCGACGCGACCTTCGCCGCGGCCCCCGCGCCCGGCCCGGCCGCGGCCCCCGCCGGCGTCGCCAGTTTCGCCCCGGCCACGCTGGTCACGCGCGAGGAGACGCCGCTGCACGCGGAGTTCGCGTTCTTCCCCGCGGCCGAGCCGATCATCCTCAACTTCCGCGGCGACTGCTTCGTGCCGGACGACTGGACGTACCGGGGCCACGCGGACCAGTACGCCACGTCGTCGTACCCGGCCGCCGCCACGACGCCGTCGGTCGTCGCCTACCCCCTCGACGTGGCCGACATCCAGGCGGCACTCGCCTACGCCCTCGCCCACCAGAAGCGCGTCGTGACGCGCAGCGGCGGCCACCAGTACTCCGGCCAGTCGTCCGGCGACGGCACGGCCGTCGTCCTCTCGATGGACCAGTTCGACCACCTCGACGATGTCTCCGAGGCGACCGTCGATGTCGGCCCGGCCGTCCGGCTGACCCGGCTGGCGGCCGAGCTGATGGCGCGCGGGGTCACGGTCCCACACGGCGAGTGCCCGTTCGTCTGCGTCGGGGGCCACGCCCAGACCGGCGGCTACGGGCACCTCCTGCGCGGCTTCGGGCTGCTGCTCGACCGCGTGACGCAACTCACGGTCGTGCTGGCCGACGGCTCCGTCCGGACCGTCGCCCGCCCGGCGGGGGCACCCGTCACGCCGGACGACCGCCTCTTCTGGGGCGTCCTGGGCGGCAACGCCGGCTCGTTCGGCGTCGTGGTCAACTACCGGCTTTCGTGCGTCCGGGACAGCGAACACCCGCAGTCTTACGGCTACTCCGCGAAGCGCCGGTTCAAAGCGCCCCTGTTCATGGGCCTCCTGATGGAGGTCCAGAAGTGGACCCAGGGGGTCAAGGCCGGGACGCTCGACCCCGACCTCGACTTCATGATGACCGTCGAGTCGCGCTCCGCGTGGGTCCTGCCCCCGCTGCTGCTCGTGGAACTGGTCCACTCGAACCTCGGCGGGGCGGCCCAAGTCTTCGACCCGGCGCAGGTGTTCAGCCCCGTCACCCAGGCGGCCGACGCCGGGACCGCGTCGTGGGAGCGGCTGCTGACCCGCAAGGGTCCGCAGCCCCTCTCGGTCCTGTCCGACTCGTTCGTGCGGCGCTGGCCGGCGACGACGGACGCCGGGCGCGAGTTCGACTACCCTTACCAGAAGCGCATCAACTGCACGGGCGACGCGCTCACGGACGGGTTCGTGGCCGGCTGCGTCGCCCTGGTCAACAAGGTCGTCACGCAGAGCGACACCGTGCGCCTCGTCTTCCAAATGCTCATCGGCGGCGGGAACTACGGCAAGTCCAGTCCCGCGACCTCGATTCCGCGGCGCGACTTCGTCTTCTGCTTCATGTTCGACCTCTTCCACGACGACGACGACGACGCCCGCGCCGAGGCCGAGGGGTATCAGGCCGAGATGCAAACGCTGATCGACGCCCACTTCAGCGGGCCTCAGGAGCAGCGGCTGTTCTGGGGGAGCTTCGGCGACACGAACATGACGAATCCGGTGGTCCAAAACTACTACTACGACAACCCGGCCCGCTACACCGACCTCCGCCAGTTGAAGCGGGACGTGGACCCGCACAACCTGTTCAGCACGCTGCTGTCTGTCAAGCCTTGACGCCGCCCGCCGCCCGGCAGGCGAGCGGGGGACGACAGTCCCCCGAGTCCCCCCGTGCCGTGCGGCTCACCGACCGGGGGAGGCTCCGGGGGACTGTCGCCCCCCGCTCGCCGGCGCAACGCCCGCTTACGGCGTCGGGGGCACTGGTGGACTCGGGGGTGCCGGGATCGGGTCAGCCGTCGGGGGCATGCGGCTCTTGATCTTCGCGACGAGCGCACGGTCGCCCTGAAAGCCCTTGACCCCAAGGGCGAGGCAGACGACCCCGCCCAAACCTGTCACCATCGCCCCCATCACGAACGCGTCGTAGGCACGATTCGATGGGATGTCCGTCCCGAAGATCGCGATGGCGAGTGCCCCGGCGAAGCCGATGAGTGCGTAGGCAATGCCCAAAAGTTGAGACCCTGGAGAGCCAGCGGCGAGTTGGTCCAGTTCGTGGGTGTAGACCGGGTAGGCGTCGAGTTCGCCGAACGGGGCGATCCGGATGATGGGGCGCAAGGGGCTAGGTTTAGGGGGCATCGGTGACCTTACGCCGTTTGGGCTGAGAGGACGCGTACCGCGGCAGTGACTCTCCCAACTCCTCCGCCAAGGTCGATCACCAGGTGCCAGCGGCCTGCATGGGGCGTCGCCAAGATGACCGGCGACTCTTCGCCATAACCGCCGTGATAACGGTACGGCTTGCTCTGACTGTACTGCTGGTAGTTCTCTTCGTCCAAAAGCTGGACGTTGGCGGCGTTGGTTAGAGTCACCTCGACCATGTCGCCGTCCGCGAGTTCCAAGACCTTGTGCAGAAAGTTCATGGCGATCCCCCGTGGTGTTGGCGCACTCCCGCGTGCAGTATCGGGCCACGTCGCGGTTCAGTCAAGCAAACGCTTGCGGTTGATCACGCCGCGCGCAGGGCGAAGTCGCTGCGGTCGAGGCGGAAGTGCGGGCTGTAGTACGGGTCGCCCTTCTTGAGGAACTCGCCCCACTTGACGTGGAACAGGTCGATCTCGCGCTTGAACCGCGCCTCCTTCTCGGCCGTGTCCTCGGGGCCGCGCGTCTTCGACTCGAGGTGGTACAACTCGGCGTCCGGCGTCCAGACGATCCGGTAGCCCTTGCTCAGGATTTGCAGGCACAAATCCACGTCGTTGAAGGCGAGCACGAAACCCTCGTCGAAGCCGCCGACCTCGCGGAAGACCTTCGCCGGGGTCAGCAGGCACGCGCCGGTGACGGCGGCGACGTTCTGGGCGTGCGTGAGGCGCTGCATGTGCCCGGCGGCCGCGCGCGGGAAGTTCAGGTGCGCGTGCCCCGCCACGCCGCCCATGCCGACGACGATGCCGGCGTGCTGGATCGTGTCGTCGGCGTAGTAGAGCTTCGCCCCCACCGCCCCGACGCCCGGTTGCGCCGCCGCCTTGACCATCGATTCGAGCCAGTCGGGGCTGATCGACTCGATGTCGTTGTTGAGAAACAGCAGGTAGTCGCCCTTGGCTTGGAGCGCCGCGAAGTTGTTGACCGCGGCGTAGTTGAACGGCTTCGCCCACTCGATCACCTTGACGTGCGGCTGCTTGGCCAACTCGCGGTAGTACGCGAACGTCTCCGGGCGGGTGCTGCCGTTCTCGACGACGATGACCTCGAAGTTCGCGTAACTCCCCTTGCCCAGCGAGTCGAGGCACCGCGCCAGCATCTCCGGGTGGTCCTTGTTGGGCACGATGACGCTGAGCAGCGGTTGCGTCCGCAAGTGGTAGACGACCTGGTACATGCCCAGGGTCGGCCCGTCGTGGACCGACGCATCGACGCCGACGCGGGCCAGGTGCTCGGCGAGCGCCCGCTTGCCGTTGTCGAAGGCGTAGCTTTTGCTCGCCTTGTTCGACGCCGTCGATTGCGCGTGCATCCGCCAGTGGTAGAGCACCTGCGCGACGTGGACGATCCTCGCCGCCTGTTCGCTCGCGCGCAGTACCACGTCGTAGTCCTGCGCGCCGTCGAAGCCGGGGCGGACGCCGCCGATGGCCGTGAGCACCGTGCGCTTCAGCGTCGTCAGGTGGCAGACGTAGTTGCGGCTGCGCAGCGTCTCCGGCGACCAGTCGGGCTTGAAGTACGGCTCGCAGCGCTCGCCGGCCGTGTCGAACTTGTCCTCGTCGGAGTACAGGAAGTCGGCCGCGGGGTCGCCGTTGATCGCCTTCGCGACCTCGAAGAGTGCGAACGGGGCGAGGGCGTCGTCGTGGTCGGCGAAGCTGACGTAGTCGCCGGTCGCCAGGGCAATCGCGGCGTTAGTGTTGCCGGCGATGCCGCGGTTCTCGCCGAGGTGCGCGACCTTGACCCGCGGCTCCTTCGCGGCCCAGCGGTCGAGCAGCACTTTGACGGCGGCCGACGCGCCGGCGTTGGCGAGACAGAGTTCCCAGTGCGGGTACGTTTGGCCGGCCACCGACGCAATGAGGGCTTCGAGGAACGCTTCCGGCGGGTCGTAGACCGGCACGACGACGCTGAAGCTGACGGGTCGCGGCAACTTCGTCTCGCGCTGCCGGGCGAGGGCCGCGGCGTTCGGCTCGTGGCGGGCGACCCAGCGCTTGTACTCGCCGACGGGCGTCGCCTCGGTCAGGTGCCGCTCCTCGGCCGGCGGGCCGTTGCGGGCGCGGCGGCGGTCGAAGGCCCACGTCACCGACTTCAGCGCTGACCGCACGACGCCCTTGACCATCGCGCGCCGCCGCGTGTGGATGGGGAAGCCGCGGTTGAAGAGCTTCTGGGCGTTGCTGACGAGTTGGTACGCCTTCGACGCCTTGATGTTGGCGAGTTCGGCCTGCTTCTGTTCGAGCAGTTCGGTGCGCCGCATCAGCGCGGCTTCGAGTTGCTCGATGCGCCGGCGGGCCGTGTCGAGGTCGGGGTCGGGCATGGGCGTGGCGTCCGGGCGGGGGGAAGCGAGTGTTATAGTCCGACGACGGAGCCAACACCAAAGGCCTATTCACCGCAGAGGGCACAAGAGGGCGCGGAGAAAGGCATCAAGAGAGCTAAAACCCAGACGACCTCCCGCAAAGACGCCAAGAGGCGAAGGGAAGACCTAAACTCATGCTTCGGTTTTCTCATGTGCTCTCTGCGCCCTCTGCGGTGGATCGTTTTACTGCTGACCCCGCCCCCACCCGGAACCCCTCCGCCGTCATCGTCGCCCACCCGTTGCCCCACCGCACGCGCCACGTCGCGCCGCGGATGTCGCCGTCGTACTCGCCGGCGGCGACGCGCGTCACGGTGCCGCGGCCGCCGCTGACCGGGCCTTCGTAGTCGAGGTAGAACGCGCGGTGGTCGGCGTTCGGCGTCGCGGGCACGGTCACGCCGGGGCGTGGCTCGGCGAGTAGTCGCCACGCCTTCAGCACGCCGCTGGCTTCGAGCAGCAAGTCGAAGTGCGGCGTCGGCCAGTCGTGGGCTAGGATCACGTAGCGAGGCATGTCGAACCTTGGTGTGGCACGCGACCGACCCCGACGCTACCATACGGGCATGGCGAAGGGCAAGCGCGACACCCCGAAGAAGGCCGACGGCGAGCCGGTCATCGAGAACATCACCCGCAACCGCCGCGCCACCTTCGACTACGAAGTCCTGGACGCGATCGAGTGCGGGCTGGTCCTCGTCGGCACGGAAGTGAAGAGCCTGCGCGAGGGGCACGCCAGCCTCGACGAGGCCTTCGGCCGCATCGACAACAACGGCGAGGTCTGGCTCGTCAACGCCGAGATCCCCGAGTACCTCTTCGGCAACCGCCTCAACCACAAGCCGAAGCGCGAGCGCAAGTTACTGCTGCGCAAGTCCGAGATCGCCAAGTTCGCCGGCAAGGCCGACCAGCGCGGCTTCACGCTCGTACCGCTGCGCATGTACTTCAAGGACGGCCGCGCGAAGGTCGAACTCGCGGTCGCCAAGGGCAAGCAGGTCCACGACAAGCGCGAGTCGATCAAGAGCGCCGACGCCAAGCGCGACATCGCCCAGGCCCTGACCCGCAAGCGCAAGGCGTGACCGCCGTGAAGCTCGTCGCCGTCGGGGAGGGGGCCGGCCACGTCTGCTGCCGCTACCGCCTGCTCGCCTTCGCGCCCACTCTCGCCGCGGCCGGGTACGCGCTCGAAGTGGTGCCGTTCCCCGAGACCGCCTGGGGCCGTCTGACCCTCGGCCGCCAACTCCGCGCCGCCGACGCGGTCATCCTGCAACGCCGGCTGCTGAGCGACTTCGAGTTGGGCCGGGTCCGCCGCGCGGCCAAGGTGCTCGTCTTCGATTTCGACGACGCGGTCTGGCTGCGCGACTCGTACTCCGTCAAGGGCTTCGCCGACCGCCGCCGCGACGCCCGCTTCCGCGCCACCGTCGCCGCGTGCGACCTCGTGGTCGCAGGCAACGCCTACCTGGCCGAGCACGCCCGCCGCTTCACGGACAAGCCGGTCGAGGTCATCCCGACCTGCGTCGATGTGGCTCGTTACACGGCCGCGCAACATATCGAGGAGCGCGACGTGCGGCTGGTCTGGGTCGGCTCGCGGAGTACCCTGCGCGGCCTCGACCGCTTCCGCGACGTGCTCGAACAGCTCGGCCAGAGCGTCCCCGGCGTGCGACTTCGCTTGATCTGCGACGACTTTTTGCAGTTCGACAACCTGCTCGTCGAGAAGTGCCCGTGGGGCGAGGCGACCGAGGCCCGCGACCTGGCCGAGTCGGACATCGGCGTGAGCTGGATCCCCGACGACCCGTGGAGCCGCGGCAAGTGCGGGCTGAAGATCTTGCAGTACCAGGCCGCGGGGCTGCCGGTGGTGACGAACCCCGTCGGCGTCCACCCGGAGCTGGTGCAGCCCGGCCGCACGGGGGTTCTCGCGACCGAGCCGCACGAATGGATCGACGCCGTGCGGACCCTCGCCGCGCAACCGCTGACGCGGCGCGTCTACGGCGCGGCGGCGCGCGAGCGGGTGGCGCGCGACTACAGCGTAATGGCCGGGGCGTTGCGCTGGGTCGAAGTGCTTCAGCGGCTGCTCAAGCCGCGGGGGCCGTGATGCTCAGCCACTTCCTCCGCAAGCTGCGCGACACCTTTTCGTCCGGGCGCGACACGCACTTCGCCGGCGGCTACCACTGGCACGCGACCGCGGCCGGCGAGGCGGTATTGCCGCACCTCGGCGGGCCGGGCGGGGTGGTCGTCAAGGAGAACTTGCAGCGCACCATCACCCGCCTCGAAACTCCGTCGGGAACCGTTTACGTCAAGGTCTGCCGGGTCAACACGCCGCGGTCCTTCGCGCGCGAACTGCTGCGGCCGGCCAAGGCGCGGCTCGAATTCGAGAACGCCGCCGAGCTGCGCCGCCGCGGCGTCCTCACGGTGGAGCCGCTGGCGTGGGGCAGTCGCCGGCGCTGGTGGCCGTCGGAGAGCGTGGTCGTGACGCGCGAGGCGGCCGGGGCGCGCGACTTCCTCGCGGTGCTCGAAGCGTCGCCGTCGCCGGGGGAGCGCGCCCGGCTGGCGCGGGCCTTCGCCGGCTGCCTGGCGGCGTTGCACAACGCCGGCGTCGATCACCCCGACCCGCACCCCGGCAACTTCCTCCTCGACCCTGCCACGCTTGCGTTTACGGTCATGGACACCCA
Organism: Fimbriiglobus sp.; assembly: GCA_043744775.1. Classification (GTDB taxonomy): domain Bacteria; phylum Planctomycetota; class Planctomycetia; order Gemmatales; family Gemmataceae; genus Fimbriiglobus. The sequence continues at coordinate 111,948 of JAYTUC010000232.1, forward strand.
CGCGATCCGCTTCACGCACCCCCTGTCGTGGCGCGAAACCCTCGCCGCGCTGACGCTGCTCAACCGCTACTTCCAGGTCCGCGCGAGTGCGGCCGAGCGGCTGCGGTTCTGGCGTGCCTACCTCGCGGCGCGGCCGTCGCTTGCCGTCGAATGGAAGGCCGGGGCCGCGCGACTCGAAGAGGCGACGCGGCGCTCGAACCTCAAGTTCTGGACGGCCCGCCTGAGCCGCTACACCGCCGACAACCGCGACAGCCGCCGCGTGCGACGCGGGGCCTACGCCGGCTACGCCGAGCGCGACCTGCCGGCGGCGTTCGTCGAGCAGATGCTGACCGACCCCGACGCCCTGTTCGACGCCCCCGGCACCGTCACGCTCAAGGACTCGCCCTCCTCGACCGTCGCCGCGCTGGAGGTCGGCGGCCGGGCGTTCGTGCTGAAGCGCTTCCGCGTCAAGACGCCGCTCGTGCGGCTCAAGAACGCCGTTCGGCCGACGGCGGCGTTGCGGTCGTGGACGCTCGGCCGCAACCTGCTCGACCGCGGGCTGCCGACGGCCCGACCGCTGCTGATGGTGGAGCGCTACCGCACCTGCTGCCCGGCGGAGGGCTACGTCGCCTTCGAGAAGCTCGACGATGTCGCCGACCTGGCGGAGGCGGTGCGCCGCACGACCGACCGGCGCGTATTGCACGACTGGGCCGGCAAGCTCGGCCGGCTGCTGCGCGCGATGCACGAGCGTGAGGTCGCGCACCGCGACTTGAAGGCCCCGAACGTGGTGATGCTCGGCGTGTCGGACCCGGCGACGGCGCGGCCGGTGTTACTGGACCTCGTCGGCGTCACCGTCGGCGTCCGCGTGGGCGTCGCCGTGCGCCGGCGCGACCTGGCGAGGCTGGCCGTGAGCTTCCCGCCGGGCACCCTGTCGAACGGCGTGCGGCTGCGATTCCTGCGGGCGTACCTGGGGCGCGGCGAGGCGTGGAAGCCGTGGTGGCGGGCGCTGGCGAAACTGGCGGCGGCCAAGGTCGCGCGCAACGGCCGCAGGGGGCGGCCGCTGGCGTGACGGCGAGCCGGAAAGCGTCAGCGCCCGGAGTTCTTCAACCAAGAACTCCGGGCGCTGACGCTTTCCG
>JAYTUC010000233.1:0-4822 GCA_043744775.1 Fimbriiglobus sp.
GGTGTTTTCCTTGTCGATCTTGACCTTCTTGGCCCGGCCGAGGTCGGCCAGGGTGACGGCGTCCAGGGCCACGCCCAGGTCTTCAAAGATCGGCTTGGCACCCGTCAGGATGGCCAGGTCTTCGAGCATCGCCTTGCGGCGGTCGCCGTACCCGGGGGCCTTGACCGCACACGCCTTGAACGCGCCGGGGTTGCGCATCTTGTTCACGACGAGCGTGGCGAGGGCCTCGCCGTCCACGTCCTCGGCGATGATGAGGATCGGCTTGCCCTGTTGTAGGACCTTCTCGAGGATCGGCACCAGGTCGCGGTTGCTGCTGATCTTCTTCTCGTAGATCAGGATGTACGGGTCGTCGAGTTCGGCTTCCATCGCCTCGTTGGTGATGAAGTACGGCGACAGGTAGCCGCGGTCGAACTGCATCCCCTCGACGAACTCGTGGCCCGTCTCCATCGTCTTGCCTTCTTCGACGGTGATGACGCCGTCCTTGCCGACCTTGTCCATCGCCTCGGCGATAATGAGACCGATCTTGGCGTCGCCGTTGGCGGCCACGGTGGCGACGTTCTCCAGGTCCTTCTTGTTCTTGACCGGGATGCTCATCGCCTTGAGCTTGGCGGTGATGTCCTCGACGGCCTTCTCCATGCCGCGCTTCATGAGCATCGGGTTGGTCCCGGCGACGACGGCCTTGAGGCCTTCGTTGAAGATCGCTTCGGCGAGAACGGTCGCGGTGGTCGTGCCGTCGCCGGCCACGTCGGAGGTCTTCGAGGCGACCTCCTTGACCATCGCCGCGCCCATGTTCTCGTAGTGGTCGGGGAGTTCGATCTCCTTGGCGACGGTCACGCCGTCCTTGGTGACCGTGGGGCTGCCGAACGACTTCTGGATGATGACGTTGCGGCCCTTCGGCCCCAGCGTGACCTTGACGGCGCGGGCGAGCTTGCCGATGCCCCGCTTCATCGCTTCGCGGGCTTCTTGGTCGAACGCGATCTGCTTGGCGGCCATGTCATCTCTCTTGAAGAACGGGTATCGGGTGTCGGGGTTGGGGTTGGGGTGTCGCAGAAGGCTCGGGCGGCGGCTTCAGGCGACGGTTCGTGGCTAGGGTTGCGACACCCCACACCCGACACCCGACACCCGATTAGCGGCGTTAGCTCACGACGGCCAAGACATCTTCTTCGTGCATGATGAGGAGTTCGCCGGCCTTGCCGTCGGCCTGCTTGCCGGTCTTGACCTCGTCGCCGGCCCAACTCGTGAACAGCACGCTGTCGCCGACTTTGAGTGTCAGGGGCATCGGCACGCCGGTCTTCTTGTTCGGCTTGCCGGGGCCGACGGCGACGATCGTCCCGCGCTGCGGCTTCTTCTGCGCGGCTTCGGGGAGGATAATGCCGCCGAACGACTTGGCCTCGGCGGCTTCGCGGCGAATGACGATGCGGTCGGACAGCGGCTTCAAATTCATCGCGTCAACTCCGGGCAGAGGCGGCATCTCGTGCCGGGGCCGATTGCAACAACCGTGCCCCGGAACGGCGTCGCCGTAAGTGACGTTAGGTGCCAGAGTTGCGAGAACGGATGCGGTGCAACCGATTCAGGAAGTGCCTTCCGGGCAGTCCGGGGCCTGCCGGGGTGGCAGGAAAGGCGAAACAGGATTAGCCGCGGAGACGCAGAGTCCGCGGAGAGAACCAAGACGAATAAATCGACCGCAGAGGGCACAGGAGAGCACATGAGAAAGGCACAAACCTGTGTTAGACCTCTCCACGACGGGCGGCCCTCCGAGGCGAGAGGGCGCACGCAAGACCCACTCCGGTTTTAGCTCTCCTCGGTTTTGGCCTTTCTCCGCGCCCTCATGTGCCCTCTGCGGTGAACCGTTTTCGTCTTCTCCGCGGACTCTGCGTCTCCGCGGCTAATCGATTCTTAGTTCACCACCCGTCACAACCCTCGCAGGCCCACCCGTCGGCAAAATCGATTCATTTTTGGCGACCGTTGCGACCGATGGAAGTGGTAGTCCGGCTGTAGGCCCGCGTTCGGTGGCCTCCCGAGAGTCTTTTCGACACGGAATTCGATGCGAGGAACGCCGATGAAGAAGTTCGTCCTCGGGGCCAGCACCGCCCTGGCCGCCCTGAGTTTCCTCGGCTCGCCCGCCGCCGCCCAGATGCCCGGCGCGATGCCGGCCCAGCCCGTGATGGCGAGCGACGCGATGGGCGTGTCGGCCACCGAGCCGACCGGGGCCTACTCGACCCTCGCCGGCTACGGCACCGGCAGCGTGGGGGCGGCGTCGAAACTTTACGTCGAGGCGAGCTACCTGCTCATGTTCGTCAGCGACAACCGCTCCCAGACGCCGCTGGTGACCGGCGGCCCGTCCAACGGCGTGATTGGCCAGCCCGGCACGACGCGGCTTGTCGATACCGGCACCAGTTACAATACGCTCTCCGGCTTCAAGATCGGCGTCGGCGGCCTGATCGGCGCGACCAGCCTCGGCTTCGAGTTGAACGGCATGTCGTTCGGCCGCACCTCGGACGGCACGACCCTCGGCCCGGTCACCAGCGGCGTCTTGGCCCGGCCGTTCTTCGACCCGGTCGCCCGCCGCGAGTCGTCGGTCGTCGTGTCGTCGCCGGGGGCGTTCACCGGCAGCGTCGCCGTCCAGAGCAGCATCACCGCGTGGGGCGCGGAGGCCAACCCGTTCTTCCGGGCGGTCCAGGGTAATAGCGTCAACTTCGACCTGATCACCGGCTTCCGCTACTTCTCGGTGGACGAGGGCATCGACGTTTACGACAGCCGCCGCGTGCTCGCCGGTGGGGTCGCGGCCTTCGACGGCATCGGCGTCGGCAACGGCTCGTCGCTGCTGATCCAGGACCACATCTCGGCGCGCAACCAGTTCTTCGGCGGCAACGTCGGCGGCCGCATGAGCTACTCGAGCGGCCGCTTCTTCATCGACGGCACCGCGAAAGTCGCCATCGGCGGCGTCCACCAGATCGTCACCGTGGACGGCACGACGACACTGACCGGCGGCGGCCTCGTCGGCCCGGCCACGACCGCGGGCGGCGTGTTGGCCAACCTCGCCAACGGCGGCCGCAGCTCGGAGAACCGCTTCGCGGTGCTACCCGAGGCGAACGTCCAGTTCGGCTTCCAGCTCACGAGTTGGGCCAATGTCTTCGCCGGCTACCAGGTGATGTACCTGAGCAACGTGGCCCGCGCCGGCGACCAAGTGAACCGCAACCTGACCCCGAGCGGCTTGCCGAGCGTGCCCGGCTTCACGACCCGCAACCTGCGGGCGATGGACGTCGCCTCGCGGACCTCCGGCGACCTGTTCCTGCACGGCTTCAACTTCGGCTTCACGCTGACGTACTAGGGCCGCCGGCGAGCCGGAAGCGTCAGCGCCCGGAGTCTTGGCGCGCGGGAAGCGCGGACTCCGGGCGCTAACGCTTCCGGCTCGCCTTGTCCGTGGCGGCCGATACACCAAGCGCTCCCGCTTTCTCCCCGGCCGCGAGCACCGAGCATGCCCAAGATCACCCGCGAGACGATCGGCGTCGGCTTCCTCGGCGCGGGGGACATCTCGATCCTCCACGCCAAGGCCGTCGCGAAAGTGCCCGGCGCGAAGCTCGTCGGCCTGTGGAACCGCTCCCAAGAGCGTGCCGTGGCCCGCGCGGCGGACTTCGGCTGCAAGAACTACGCGACGCCCGAGGACCTCGTCAACGACCCCGCCATCGACGCGGTGTTCGTCCTCACCAACCTCGAAAGCCACCTCGACTACGCCAAGCTCGCGCTCAACGCCGGCAAGCACGTCCTCGTCGAGAAGCCGGTCGGCCAGAGCCTCGCCGAGATCGAAGAGATGGCGAGCCTGGCCGCCGCCAAGGACTTGGTCTGTATGCCGGGCCACAACTACATCTACGAGTCGGGCATGGTGCGTACCCGCGAACTCGTCGATGGCGGCGACCTCGGCACCATCGTCTCGGCCTATGTGATGTACAACATCCACCACCCCGAAGAGGTCGCCAAGCGTTACCCCGGCGTCGTCCGGCAAATCTTGACGCACCACTCGTACATCTTGCTGTACCTCGTGGGTGCTCCGGTCGAGTTGTGCGCGATGAAGGCGACGCTACACTACGCGGAGTACCCCGAAGAAGACATCGCGATGGTGCAGATGCGTCTCAAAAATGGGGCGCTCGCCCACTTCTGCGCGAGCTTCGCGGCCGACGACCACGCCGCCGACCCGTGGACGGTGATGGTCAAGGTGATCGGCACGGCGGGCAGTACGCGCTACAGTTACCGCGACCACGTCGAGATCAAGCCGGGCCTCGTCCACAGCCAGACGTACACGGCCTATCAAGGCTCCGTGATGAACGAAGTCAAGCACTTCCTGGTGGACAGCCTGCGCCTGGGCGTCCCGCCGCTGTCCACGCTGGCGGACGCGGTGACCGCCCAGCGGCTGATCGAGGCGGCCGAGGAGTCAATCCGCACCCGCAGCGTCGTGACGCTGTAGCCCGGATGCGGAAAACATTTAGCCGCAGAGACGCAGAGTCCGCGGAGAAGACCAAAGCGGCCCACCGCAGAGGGCACAAGAGGGCGCGGAGAAAGGCCAAATCGAAGAGAGCTAAAACCGGGGTTCACGATTCGCTGGTCCGCTCGGCGACTCTGCGGGAGTTCGGTTTGGTTCTAGCACGGATTGATGCCTTTCTCATGTGCTCTCTTGTGCCCTCTGCGGTGAACCGTTTGAATCTTCTCCGCGACTCTGCGTCTCCGCGGCAAAACGTTTTTCTAAGGCTTCTCGCCGAGTTGCTCCAGCTCTTGCGTCTCCCACGCCTCCACGGCGTCGATCGGCTCGATGTGGACCGTCACCGCC
>JAYTUC010000234.1:0-4816 GCA_043744775.1 Fimbriiglobus sp.
GTCGGTCATCGACGCCGCCATCCGGGTCTACGTCCGGCTCCTCGGCGTGGCGATGAGGGCGCGGGTCGCGGTCGTGGCCGGGGCGTTCGGGCTGCTCGCGCTGGTCGTCGTCCTGCTCGGGCCGAGCCTCCGCCGAGAGTTCTTCCCCGAAGTCGATGCCGGCGCGTTCGAGGTGACCCTGCGGTTGCCGTCCGGCACGCGGATCGAGGCGACGGAGGGATACGTCGAGGCGGCGGAGCAGTACATCAAGGCGGAGGCCGGCGACGACCTCGAACTGGTCATCAGCGAGATCGGCCTGACCGCCGACTGGTCGGCGGCGTTCACCCCCAACGCGGGGCCGATGGACGCTGCTTTGAAGGTGCAACTGAAGTCGAAGCGGTCGAAGTCGGCCCAGGAGCACGTGGAGATTCTGCGCGGCGGGTTCGCCACCGACCCGGAGTTCCAGAAGCTCCTGGCGGACGCCTACGGTCGGAAGTCGGCGGAGAAGGGGTGGCCCGAAGGGGTGCTGCCGTTCGACCGGGCGAACACCGAGTTCGCGTTCGACGCCGGCGGGATGATCCGCTCGGCCATGAACGAGGGCAAATCGACGCCGATCAACGTGCGGGTCACCGCGAAGAACCTCACCAAAGCCCGCGCGCTCGCGGACAAGCTGCTGGCCGCCGTGCGGGGCATCGACGGCGTCGTGGACGCCCGCGTCATCCAGCGGATGGACTACCCGCAGTACGTCATCGAGGTGGACCGGTCCAAGGCCGCCGCCCTGGGCCTCAGCCAGCAGGACATCATGCGCAACGTGGTCGCGGCGGTGAACAGCAGCGTCCAGTTTAACAAGAAGAACTTCTGGATCGACCCGGTCAGCCACAACCAGTATTACGTCGGCGTTAGCTACCCGGAAGCGGACATCACGTCGCTGGAGACCCTGCTCGACATCCCGGTGACCAGCCCGACCCAGAAGAAGTCGATCCCGCTGCGGAACCTCGCCGAGATGAGGCGGGTGACGGTGCCGTCGGAGATCGTCCACACCAACCTGCAGCCGACGATCGACCTGACGCTGGGCGTGGCGGGCCGCGACCTGGGCCACGTCGCCGACGACGTGAACGCGGCGGTGGCGAGGTTCGGCACGGCGCGGCCCGAGGGCGGCTTCACCCCGTTCGACCCGGACGTGACGGACGTTCAGAAGCCGATGGAGGGGGCCAAGGTCGTCCTGAGCGGCGAGTACGAGAAGATGCAGACGACGTTCAAGTACCAGGCGATGGGCATGGCCGCCGCGGTGCTGCTCATCTACTTCCTGATGGTCGCACTGTTCAAGAGCTACATCACGCCGCTGGTGGTACTGTCCGCCGTGCCGGTCGGGGTCACCGGCGTGGTGCTGGTGCTCTATCTCACCGGCACCGCGCTAAACGTGCAGTCGCTGCTCGGGGTGATCTTCATGGTGGGCATCGTCGTGTCGAACACCGTACTCCTGACCGACTTCGCCACCAACCTGCGGCGGGACGAGAAGCTCTCCCCCACAGAAGCGATCCGCAAGGCGGCGGGCGTGCGGGTCCGCCCCGTCGTGATGACCGCGATGGCCACGTTCTTCGCGCTGATCCCGATGGCCCTCGGCCTGGACCGCGGGAGCGAGGCCAACGTCCCGCTCGGGCGGGCGGTGCTGGGCGGCCTGGTCGCCGGCCTGCTGACGACCCTGTTCGTGGTGCCGTGCGTGTTCTCGCTGCTGGTGAAGGACACGCCGGACGAACCGGAGGAGCCGCTGCCCGGCGACTCCGGCTACACGCCTTCGGAACGGGGTCCGGCCCCGGCGGCGTCGGGGGGCGAGCCGCCCGCGGCAGTCCCGCACGCCCCGGCCCCCGAGCGAGGTGCGGAAGGTGTCTGAGCCGGTGCCGGAAGACCCGCGGGTCCGGTTCGCCGCCGAGCGCACGCTCCTGGCCTGGGTCCGCACCGGGCTGGGCCTGATGGGGTTCGGGTTCGTGGTCGCCCGGTTCGGCCTGTTCCTGCGGGAGTTCCCCGGCGCGGCCCCGCAAGCCCTCGCCCCGCCCGGCGGGTGGTCGATGCGGTTCGGGGTGGCGTTGGTGCTGCTGGGGGTGGCGACCAACGCCCTGGCCGCGGTCGAGTACCGGGCGGTGGTCCGCCGGATCGACCGGGGCGAGCCGTACCGCCCGCCCCGCTGGTCGCTCGGCTTGCTCGTCGCCGGGGTCCTCGTCGCCGTCGGGCTGGCGATGGCGGCGTACCTGGTGGGCGTGTAGTCGGTCACGGCCTGGCGGGCGGGGCGGCGACCGGGGCCGCCGGGCTTGGGGCGTCGGCGGGCACGCACGGCGTACTCCCCACGGCCACGAAGAGGCGGAACTGGGCGGTGTCGAACGCCACGACCGCCCGCAGGAGTTCGAGCCGGGCGTCCAACAGTTGGCGGAAGCTGTCCAACACTTCAAGGGGCCGCCCCTGGGCCTGCTTGGTCCGCTCGGACTCCAGCCGGAACCCGTCCTCGGCGACCGCCAGCGTCGCGGTCGTGGTCTCGATCTGCCGCGCCGCGGCCTGCACCTGGGCGTGCGCCTCGGCCACCTCGCGCCCGACCGCCGCCCTCACGCGGTCGAACGCCAAGACCGCCTGCGCGACCCCGGAGTCGGCCCGCCGCACCCTGGCCCGGTTGCCGAAGCCGAGGCTCTCGACGTTCCACGCGGCCAGCACGTCGAAGTCCGTCCGCCCACTGAGCGGGCCGAAGTCGGACGTGGTGCGGTTGCTGCCGCCGCCGAACGCGCCTCCGCTGAACCCGACCGACACGACGGGCAGGAGCGGGCGGACCACCTCCTGCCGGCGGCGGACCTGGGCGAGGCCGACCCCCGCCGACTGGGCGGAGAGTTCGGGGCGGTTCTGGAGCGAGGTTTCGACCAGGGACTGGACCCCGACCTCGGCGGGGACGAGCCGGATCGTGGGGACCGCCCCGCCGGGCGTCCGCAGCCGGACCGCCGGGTCGAGGCTGAGCAGCCGCCCGAGCCGGGCCGCGGCGACGGCGCGTTCCTCCCCCGCGACCTGCGTCTCCCTGGCGAGCAGTTGGGCGTTGGCGGCCGCCCGGCTCGCGTCGGCGGCGCGGCCCTGGCCGGACTTTGCGTAAGCCGCCGTGACGCGGACCACCTCGCCGAGGTCGGCTTCGCCCTGCCCGAGCAGCCGCACCCGCTCCTCGGCACCGATCAATTCGAGGTACGCAGTTGCCACTTCGAGCAGCGTGTCGTTGCGCACGGCGTTGGCGTCCGCCCGCCGGGCGGCCACCCGCTGGCGGGCCGCGAGCGGCTCGTAGGCCGCGTCGCCCAGGTGGGCGAACAGCCGCACGCCGGGGAAGGCGACGGTCCCACTCCCCACCGCTTGCGAGCCGGCCCCGAGGTACAAACTTTGGCGCTTCACGTCCAGGACCGACCCACCCCCGGCTTGCAAGTTGCCGCGGTGCAGGTTGAAGTTCCCGCCGACGTTGACCGTCGGCAGCAGGAGTGCCCGCGCCGCCGCCTGTTCGGCCTGGGCCTCCCGAATCGCCTCGCGGGCGAGGTTGATCGTCGGGTTCTCCACCCCGGCGAGACGCAGCGCGACCCCGAGGTCGATCGGGGCTTCTGTCGGTCGCCCGTCGGCGTCGGTTGCGGAGGCCGGCTCGGCGTGCGCCGCCAGTCGCAACCCGGCCTCCGCAACCGACGAGGTCACGACCGCCGGGGGACGCTCGGGGTAGACGCTGACGGGGGGCGGCGAACCGGGCACAGGTTGCGCCCGCTCGTCCGCCGCCCGGCACCCGGCCACGCCGAGAACGCCGGCGGCCCCCAGAGTCCACGCCGAGCGGACGAATCCTCTTCCCCGGCGGGCGATCTTCAGTGCTTCGATCATGACGGACTCCGGTTGTGGCTCGCGGATCACTGGCCGGGGTCAGTCGGGGGACGCGGCAGCGGCAGTCGATCCGGGGGGCGCACCCGCGGGCCGACCGGCGGGGTGGCGGGCATGGGGACGAGGTCCGCCGGGATCGGGCGGGCGAGCGAGTCCGCGGGCGGGCGGCCCAGGGCCACGAAGAGTTGGAACTGGGCGCGGTTGTAATCGACGATGGTGTCGAGGTACTCGTACCGGGCGCGGGCGAGCAGCCGGAGGCTGTCCACCACCTCCAGCGGTAGGCCCTGGCCGCCCTTGATCCGGGTCAAGTCCTCGCGGTACGCATCGCTACTGTTGCGGACGGCCTTTTCGGTCGAGTCGATCTGGGCGAACCGGGCGTTGACTCGGGCGTGGGCCTCGGCCACCTCGGCCCGTACCCGGTTGAGGGTCTCCAACTCGCGGAACTGGCCCTGCCGCACCCGGCTCTCGGCGGCGTTCACCAGGGCAAGGTTCCCCAGCCCCAAGTTGCGGAACTGCCAGAACACGGCGACATCGAGGTCGGTCCGCCCTCCGAAGTTGCCGAACCGCGGACCCTGCTGGAGCCGCCCGTCGCCGCCGACGAAGCCCGGCGGCGAACTGACCAGGTCGCTACCGCCGCCGAATGCGTCGCCGCTGAAGCCCAGGACGACGTTCGGCGAGAACGGCAGGACTTTGGCACTGGAGAGGGCGTAGATCGCCCCCCGAATCTCTGCCCGCCGGGCGGCCAGTTCGGGCCGCTGCATGAGGGCAATGGCCACCAACTCGGCCAGCGGCACCGGGTCCGGCACCAGGGGGGCCGGCACGACCCACCCGTCTATGGGCTTGAGCCGGGTGGACGGGTCGAGGGCGAGCAGTTGGCACAGGCGGGCCGACGCGGTGAGGGTGTCGGCTTCCGCCTGGGTCGTCTCCACGTCGCGGCGGCGGAGTTCGACCGCGGCCCGGTCGG
>JAYTUC010000235.1:0-18786 GCA_043744775.1 Fimbriiglobus sp.
GCTTGGCCTCGTCGCCGTCGAGGAGGCCGGACGTGAGCAAGTCAAGGTAGAGCCGCAGGGTGGTGAGCGGCGTGCGGAGTTCGTGCGTCACGGCGGCGACGAAGCGGATACGCCGCTCGCTGAGGTCGAGTAGCGCGTGCCCGCCGAAGCCGACCGCGGCGACGGCCAGCAGCACCGTCCCCCACGAGATGAGTAGTGCGAGTCGCAGCGGCGTGACGCCGATCGGCGGGAGTGACGCGGCGTCGCCGGGGTCGAGTTGGGCCGGCAGCGCGGTCATCGCGCGCTCGGGCGTGAGGGACTCGGAGGCCAGGATCGGCGTCAGCGTCGCGTTCGGGAACAGGTCGGCGACTTGCTCACGCAGTGCGCCCTGGAGCCGCGGCCAGTCGAGCAACACGCCCTGGTAAACGGTCTTCGTTTCAAGGCGAGCCGCGCGGACGAACACTAGCCGCGCTTCGCCGCCGCGGCCGCGCAGCCACTCGGCGCGCATCGGCCCGACGTGGACGGCGACCGGCGGCAGCGTCGGCGGCCCCTTGCGGACGGCGCGGGCCGCCGCGATCAGGTCGTCCGAGAGGGTGACGACGCCGTTGCGGGCGAGGGCCGAGTCGCCCGCCCTGGCGTTGTTGTCGAACGCCGCCGGACCCGCCGCGCCTCCACCTCCAAGTTGCCCGCCGCCGAAGCCGCCTTGTTGCCCGCCGCCGAAGCCGCCCTGCCCGCCGAAGCCGCTGGGGTTCGTCGTGCCGGGCCGTTGCAGGAGTTGACTCGCAGCCTTCGCTCGGGCGTTGTACTCGTCGGCGTTGCCGTTCGCCATCGCGTTGGCCGGTGGGGTAACGGCCTGGGAGGCGACACGGCTGTTGGGCGGGTTCGAGGAATTCGCCGCGTTGCCGGACTCCGGCGGCACCACCGTGAAGTTCGAGCGCGCCATCCCTGCGACGGCCTCCGGGGCGACGCGCGGCCGCAACGGGTTCTCGCGGCCGGCGGCGTCGGGCGCGGCCCCGGCGCGGACTTGCACGGCGCTCAGTGGCGCGTCGGGCGGCTTCGGCAAGCTCGGCTCGGCCGCGTCGGGGACCGGCACGACGAAGGCGTTCCCGAAGCCTGTCGCCGGGTCCTTCGCGGCCAGTTGCGTCACCGCGTCCGCCGCCGGGAACTGTTGCCGCAGGTCGAGCAGCAGTTGGCCCCGCTCGCCCGTCGCGTTCGACAGGTCCACCGAGTTCCGCAGGCGGTCGGCCAACTCGAGCGGCAGGACTTGCGGCGAGGTCCAGCCGGCGTCGGGATCGAGTTGGAAGTGCAGCGGCATCCACTCGGGCAACTCGGCCGTCAGCAGCGGCGACGGCAGGCGGATGTCGTTGCCCGGCAGGTTCGGCCCGGCCAGGTCGAGTGCCGGCACCACGGCATGCAGAGCCGTGTAGTGGGCGTAGGGCCGGCTGTTCTCCAGGGCGACTGCGGGGAACAGTTGGCCGTCGAGCCGCCACAGCGCCAGCCGCTCCTTGCCGGCGACCTCCGACGCGAGCGCCGCTTCGCGCTGCGCCGCCTCGACGGCGAGCGCCGCCGCGGTCACCGACGCCAACCCGCCCAACACGAGCGCGACGAGCGTGGCGTAAAGTGCCCGCGCCGTGGCGGGGTGCAGCAGCCGGCCGGGCAGTCTCACGGCGTCCCCCCCGGCAGCGTCAGCCCCGGCCCGGCCATGTAGCCGTGCGACCGGACGGTCAGAATCGTCTCCGCGGCGTCGGTGCCGTGGGGGTCGCGCAGCTTGCCGCGCAGGCGGGCGACGTGCATATCGACGGTGCGCGTCTCCAGGCCGGCGGTGGCGATGCCCCAGACGCGGCCCAGGATCTCCTCGCGGGCCACGGCGCGCTCGCGGTGCTGGAGAAGGAACGTCAGGATCGCCGCCTCCGTCTCGGAGAGTTCGCAGCGGGTGCCGCCGGCCCAGCGCACCTCACGCCGGGCCAGATCGACCGTCCCGCCCGGCACGCCGACGCAGGCGAACGCCTCCGGCTTCCGGGTCGTGCGCCGCAGCACCGCCTCGACGCGGGCCAGCAACTCGCGGGCGCTGAACGGCTTGACGACGTAGTCGTCGGCCCCGAGCTTCAGGCCCCGCACGCGGTCCTCCTCGGTGCCGCGGGCGGTCAGGATGATGACCGGCCGATCCGGGTGCGTGCGGCGCAGCTCCGCGAGCACTTGCAGGCCGTCGCGCTTCGGCAGCAGCAAGTCGAGCAGCACGAGATCGACGCCGCCGGCCGACGCCTCGATCAGCCCCGCGACGCCGTCGGCGGCCTCGGCCACGTCGTAGCCGGTGAGCCGCAGCGCATCGACGACCCCCCGGCGGATGGCCGGCTCGTCCTCGACGACCACGACGCGCACCTTCGACATGGGGGATCTCACGGATAGTAGGCGAGCCGGAAAGCGTCAGCGCCCGGAGTTCCGTGAACGACGAACTCCGGGCGCCGACGCGACAGACTCCGGGCGCTGGCGCTTTCCGGCTCGCCGAACTTCTTAGCGTGCCAGGATCGAGCCGATGTTTACCGATTTCTCGAACTCCATCTTGTACTCGTAGTCGAGGCTCAACGCCTTGTCGCCGTTCTGCTTCGGATCGACCTTCACGTCCCAGCGTAGCAGGTTCTTCGGGCGCTCGTCGCGCACATACAGCGTGTCTTTGCTCAGGTCGGTCTCGCCCTTGAGCAGCATCACCGCGATCGTCTGCGACGCCTCGGCGAACGGCACCCGATCGACGACTTGCACATCGACGGCGGCCGCCTTGTAGCTCGTGAGCAGGATGCGGTACTTGAAGGTCAGCACCTGGTTGCCGCCCTGCGTCGTGCGGGTCTTGTCCATCAGCTTGCGCGAGACTTGCAGTTGCGGATCGACGCCGAAGCCCAGTGTGAAGGGCTTGCCGATGGCGACGAGCGGCATCCGCGTCTGGCCGACGAAGTCCATGCCCAGGTACATCGTCGCTTCGCCGGCGAGCAGGATCATGTCGGTCGTGTTGGTCAGGTCGGCGATGCGGTAGACGTTACTCGTGAGCAGCGGCACCGCCTTGTAGTAGAACCGCGACGCAAGGTCGAGCTTGGCGATCTCGATCACCTGGTCGTCGCTGCGCGACGGCAGCGACAGCTTCGTCTTGAGGTGGTAGTTGACGCTGGGGCCGTCGATGTCCGTGATCGTGGCGAGCTTGCCGACTTCCTCCTTGGTGGCGAGCAGGTCGCGATACTGCTCCAGGTTCGCGGCGTTGTTGGCGTACAGGTTCCCGTTGGCCACGTCCCGGTTGTTCAGGAGTGCCTGGGACTGCGAGCGATTCGCCTTCGACTGGTCGTCGAGGCTCTTCAGGTACGACGTGGCCGACGGCATTCCGCCGCCGCCGCCGCCGGGCATCCCCGGCGGGGGGACGCTGGCCGCCGCCGGGCCGCCGGCGGGGTTGGCCCCGAGTTGGCCGCCGCCGAAGCCACCCTGCTGGCCACCGAATCCGCCGCCGCCGAAGCCGGGGTTCGACGCGCCCGGCATCCCGGCGACGGCGACTTCGAGGCTCCGCAGGTCGGGCGGCGAGGCGTTCAAGAGCGGTTGCGCCGTCGAGAGGACGACATCGACGTTCGCCCAGTCCTCGCCGGTCTGCTGGCTGACCGACGCCAGGTAATCGACGGTCACCGGGTCCTTGTCCTTGCCCCCGGCGCGCAACTTGTACAGCGGCCGCCACGTGACGTTGCTGACGAGGTAGTTCAGCCGGATCGTCGCCGGGCCGGCCTTGGTCTTCTCCAGCACGATGATGGCGTCGCGTTCGGTGCGCGAGCGGCCGCCCGCTACCTCGCCGAGTCGCCGCTTGGTGAACTCCGTCTCCTCGGTGAGAGTCTCCATCGACTGCTTCAGCGCGACCTCCTCCTTGGCCGCCTTGGTGCGGGTGTCGCGGACGAAGGCGACGAGTTGCAGCGTCTTCTCGGCGTCGAGTTGGCCCTTCTCGGTCAGCGTGCCCAGCGTCGCGGCGGTGAAGACTTCGAGCTTGCCCAGGAACGCCGTGTTCGCCTCGAGCGCCTTGGCGTCGGCCTGGATCGCTTGCAACTTGCGGCCGTTCTCCTTGACCTTGGCCTCGAGCAGGCGGACCTCGACGCGGGTGTCCTCGCTAATCGCGCGGGTCCGGTAACGCGTGCTCAGGACGCGCACGCCGTCGGCCCCCTCGGCGTAAAGTGAGGTGCTCATCGTGCTCGCCGGCAGCGGCGTGACGGTCACCTCGACCGGGCCGACGGCGTCGGGCACGGTCACCTCGCGGGTGACGAGCGCGGTGTTCTGGTAGACCGTGACGCCGACGACCTTACTGGCCGCGGCCTTCAGGTCGGCCTTCGGCTCCTGGCCGATGCCGGGTGACGCGGCGACGATTGCGAACGAGAACAGCAACAGCAGGCGGGCGGGGCGCATCGCGGGAACCTCGGGGGGAAGGTCAGACGCGGGGATTGTAACCGGGCCGGGCCGCGTTGTCGGTAACGGCGGTGTAACGGCCACACGTTCGCGGCGATGAAGGGGAGGTGAGACGTGGCCGGATTTGCGCTGACACGACTTTTCGGATCAGTTTATATTAGGACTAACAGCCGCCCCCTGTGAACGCCCACGGAGTCGAACCATGCGCCGCACCTCCCACCCCTCCCGGTGGCTCTTCGTCCCGATCCTGGCGGCGGGGCTGATCGCCCTCGCGGCGGGGCAAGGGCACGGCCAACCGCCCGGCGGGGACCGGGGCGACCGAGGCGACCGGGGTAGCCGGGGCGGCTTCGGCGGTGGCACGCCTGACCCCGACCAGATTTGGGGCTTCATGGCTCAGGGCAAGGACACGATCGACCTGAACACGAACTCGCGGATGAAGAGTTCGATGGAGCGCAACGGCGACCCGATCCCCCCGAACGGCATCCTGACCAAGGAGGCCTTCAAGGCGAATTACGCCCGCCGCGTGGCCCAGGGCGGCGGCGTGGGCGGGCGCGGCGGCCCGCCGCCGGCGGCCCCCGCCGCGACTCCCGCCGCGCCGGGGCAGGTCGCCGGCGGTGCCCCCGGCAGCGCCGAGTGGGTCGAGGGCCGCTTCCGCGAGTCGGACTTGAACAAGGACGGCTTCATTTCCCCAGACGAGGCGTCCAGTAAGCTCAAGCAGACCCTCCCGCAGTACGACAAGAACGGCGACGGCAAGCTCGACCTGAATGAGTACAAGGGCTACATGGCGGAGCGCTTCGCCGGCGGCCCCAACGGCCCCGGCGGCTTCGGTCAAATTCAGCCGATCCAGCAGCAGCCGGACTACAACGCCCAGTTCGGGGGCGGCTCGGGGCGCAGCCAGGTCAAGCGCGAGGAAGAAGACGCGGCGCGGGTCAGCGTCTCGCGGTTCGGCAAGCTGCCCAAAGAGGTGCCGGCGTTCTTCACCGAACTCGACGACGACCGCGACGGCATGGTCGGCCTCTACGAGTGGCGTCGGCACGGCCGCAAGACCGCCGACTTCGTCGAGATGGACCTCAACGCTGATGGCTACCTCACCGCCGACGAGTGGCTGCGTTACAACCGCATCGCCATCGAGAAGCGTGACCAGGAGTCGCTCGCCGACAAGTCGCCCGCCGAACGTGGCGTCACCGCAAGTCGCGGCGGCTCGTCGTCGTCCGGCGGCGACAAGTCGGACAAGGGTGACAAGGGCGACGACAAGGGCGGCAAAGGCGGCAAAGGGAAGGACCGCGGGCCGAAGGACAAGCCGAACCCCTTCGCCCCCGGTCGGTAGCGTGGCGGTGAGCCTCGGCGCGGCTTCGTAGAATGGGCGTGCCCACCCCCACGCCGCCGAGGTCGAGCCGATGCCGTTCGCGAAGGTCGAGACGAGTCAGGTCGATTTCCCCAAGCTCGAGCGCGAAGTCCTCGCCTTCTGGGACGCCCGCGGCACCTTCGAGACTCGCAAGGCCCTCAACGCCGGCAAGCCGACCTGGTCGTTCCTCGACGGCCCCATCACCGCCAACAACCCGATGGGCGTCCACCACGCCTGGGGCCGCACGTACAAGGACGTCTACAACCGCTTCTTCTCGATGACCGGCCGCGAGCTGCGTTACCAACAAGGCTTCGACTGCCAGGGGTTGTGGGTCGAAGTCGAGGTCGAAAAAGAACTCGGCCTGAAGTCGAAGCGCGACATCGAGAACCTCGTCCCCGGCGACCCCGAGGCGTCGATCGACGTTTTCGTGCAGGCGTGCATCGCGCGGGTGAACCGCTTCGCGCGGGTGCAGACGGACCAGTCGATCCGCCTCGGCTACTGGATGGACTGGGACCGCACCGACGCCGACTGGGCCAAGCCGCCGGGCGAGCGGCACTCGTACTTCACCATGTCCGAAGAGAACAACACGACGATCTGGGGCTTCCTCAAGAAGTGCCACGACCGCAGCATGGTGACGCGCGGCTACGACGTGATGCCGTGGTGCGGCCGCTGCGGCGTCGGCCTCTCCGAGATGGAGATGAAGGAGGGGTACAGGCTCGTCGAACACCGCGCGGCGTTCGTGAAGCTGCCGCTGCGCGACCGCCCCGGCGAGCATTTGTTGGCCTGGACGACGACGCCGTGGACGCTCACGAGCAACGTCGGCGCGGCGGTCAACCCGAAACTGACGTACCTGAAGGTGCGGCTCAAGGGCGAGGTCTTTTACGTCGCCAAAGGCGTGTTCAAGCAAGACCGCATGGCCGCGAGTACGACGGACGCCGGCGAGGACGCCGGGCCGGCGAAGGGTAAGCGCGACTGGCTCAAGGATGTCCCGCACCTCGTCAGTTTAGAGCAGATGTTCAAGTCGAAGGCCGGCAAGGAGCCGGTCGAGGTCGTCGGCGAAGTGACGGGCGAAGAAATGCTCGGCTGGGCCTACGACGGCCCGTTCGACGACCTGCCGGCCGCGAACTCGGCCTACGGCTTCCCCGACGAAGTCGCGCAGATCGTGAAGCAGAACGGCTGGTGCCCGGCGGTCACCGCGAAGTCGGCGCACCGGGTGGTCAGTGGCGGCGACGACGTGACCGAGGGGGAGGGCACCGGCGTCGTCCACACCGCGCCGGGCTGCGGCGGCATCGACTTCACCTGGGGCAAGACCCACGGCCTGCCGCCGGTCGCGCCCCTGGGCGACGACGGCCGCTTCGTCGCGGGCTTCGGCCCGTTCACGGGGCACCTCGCCTCCGACTCCGCGACCGCCGACATCGTCTTCGAGGAGTTGAAGGCGCGCGACCGGCTGTTCGCCACCGAGCGCTACGTCCACCGCTACCCGCACTGCTGGCGCTGCAAGAGCGAACTCATCTACCGGCTGGTGGACGAGTGGTTCCTCGGCATGGGCGAGCGGCTGACCGACACCGGCTTCCGCGGCGACATCATGAAAGTCGCCGACAAGGTCACGTTCCTGCCGGAGAGCGTCAACGGCAAGGCCCGCGAGCGCGACTGGCTGCGCAACATGGGCGACTGGATGATCTCCAAGAAGCGTTACTGGGGCCTGTCGCTGCCGATCTGGGTGGACGAGAAGGAGCCGACGCAGTTCGACGTGATCGGCTCGCTCGAAGAACTTCAAGCGCGTGCGGTCGATGGCTGGGCCGAGTTCGCCGGGCACACGCCGCACCGGCCGTGGATTGACAAGGTCGTGCTGGTCAACCCGCGCACCGGCAACCGCATGCGCCGCGTCCCGGACGTGGGCAACCCGTGGCTCGACGCCGGCATCGTCGCGTTCAGCACGCTGAAGTTCTCGACCGACCGCGACTACTGGCGCAAGTGGTACCCGGCGGACTTCATCACCGAGAGCTTTCCGGGGCAGTTCCGCAACTGGTTCTACGCGCTGCTCGCCCTCTCGACGGTCATGGGCGACGGCGAGGCCCCGTTCAAGACCCTGCTCGGCTTCGCGACGGCGCAGGACCAGTTCGGCAAGCCGATGCACAAGTCCGACGGCAACTCCGTCGAGTTCGTCGGCGCGGCCGACGACGGCTACGAACTCTTTACCGACCTGTCGCCCAAGGACGACGCCAAGGCCGCCGCGAAGAGCCTGCCCAAGGGCTTCCTGTCGCTCACCGAGTCGGCCGTCGAGGTCAAGGGCGAGCCGAAAAAACGCTTCACGGCACGGTACAAGGCGATCGGCGCGGACGTGATCCGCTGGCTGTACTGCCGGCAGTCGCCGGCGCAAAACCTGAACTTCGGACCCGAGCCGACCGACGAGGTGCGGGCGAAGTTCGTGCTGAAGCTGTGGAACTGCTACGCGCTGTTCGTGAACTACGCCCGCCTCGACGGCTTCGACCCCGCCGCGCCCGAAGTACCGGCCGCCGACCGCCGCGCGATCGACCGCTGGATCTTGTCCGACTTGCAAAGCCTCACGGCGACGGCCCGCGAGGCGTTCACGGGTTACGACGTGGCCCGGTTCGCGCTGGCCTGCGAGGAGTTCGTCGATGGCAAGCTGTCGAACTGGTACATTCGCGTGAATCGCGACCGCTTCTGGAGCAAGTCCGCCGGACTCGACTCGGCGGGGCAGGGCGACAAGCTCGCTGCCTACCAGACGCTGTACACGGTGCTCAAGACGCTCGCCCAACTCATCGCGCCGTGCGTGCCGTTCCTGGCCGAGACGCTGTGGCAGAACCTGCGCACCGACCGCGACGCCGATTCGGTGCATCTGCTCGACTACCCGACCGCCGACGCGGCGCTGAGCGACCCTCAACTCTCCGCCGACATGGACGCCGTGCTGCGGATCGTCGGCCTGGGCCACGCCGCCCGCAACGCCGCGAAGGTGCGTGTGCGGCAGCCGCTCGCCGCGCTGGTCGTGTCGTCGAGCCTAGAGCCGGACCGTCGCGCCGTCGAACTGTTCGCTGCACTGGTCTGCGACGAGTTGAACGTCAAGGCGTTGACGCTGCACGTCGGGCCGACGCCGCTGCTCGCGGCGAGCGTCAAGCTGAGCAAGAAGACGGCGGCGTCGAAGCTGGGGCCGAAGCTCAAGGAGGCCGAGGCCGAGTTGGCCGCCCTCGACGCCGTCGCGTTGCAGGCGCGGCTCCGCACCGGCGCGGTAACGCTGGCCGGCGTCGAGCTCATCGCGGGCGACTTCGCCTTCGAGTTCGCCGCGCGACCGGGCTTCGCGGGGGTGGTCGATAAGGCGACGCACGCAGCCCTCGACACGCGCATCACCCCGGTGCTCAAGGCCGAGGGCCTGGCCCGCGAGGTCGTTCGCTTCGTGCAGGACGCCCGCAAGGAGGCCGGGTTCGACGTGTCGGACAAGATCGCCCTGGTGCTGACGACGGCCAACCCAGAGTTGCAAACGGCCATCGCCACGCACCGTGCGACGATTGCCGGCGAGGTGCAAGCCGTTACCTGGCCGGCAAGCGCGGAGGGGTTCACGACGACGGCGAGTGTCGAGGGGCACGCGCTGACGATCACCGTGGCGCGGGACTCGACCGGCGAGCCAAGGGCGTAAGCGACTGGAGTTCTTCGCTTCCAGACCTCCAGTCGCTTACGCTCTTGGCTCGCCGGCAAACTCCAGTTAAACTGTCTCGCGTTGGCACCCTCATGAAGGCACGCCAACGCCTGAGAGTGCCGCCATGCCGACCGAACCGCCCGACCCGCTGCGCACCCTCGACCAACCGCCGGCGGACGAGACGAACGAGGGCTGGTCCGCCGCCGGGCCGTCCGGGGCCACGACCGATCCGTTGGGCAAGTCGTCGCCCCCCGGACGCGGCAACGCCGCCAAGACGCCGACGGTGCCGGGCTACGAAGTCCTCGACGAGTTGGGCCGCGGCGGCATGGGCGTCGTCTACCTGGCCCGGCAGACGAGCCTCAAGCGGATGGTCGCGCTCAAGATGATCCGCGGCGGCGGCGACGCCTCGCCGGAGCAACTCGAGCGCTTCCGGATCGAGGGCGAGGCGGTCGCGCGGCTCCAGCACCCGAACATCGTGCAAATCTTCGAGATCGGCGAGCACGACGGCGACCCCTACTTCGCGCTGGAATACGTCGCCGGCGGCAGCCTGGCCGCGTCACTCGCGGCGGGGCCGTGGTCGCCGGCGGACGCGGCCGAGACGGTCGAGACGCTGGCCCGCGCGATCCACCACGCCCACTTGAAGAACGTCGTCCACCGCGACCTGAAGCCGGCCAACGTGCTGCTGAGTGCCGAGCGCGTGCCGAAAGTCACCGACTTCGGCCTCGCCAAGCGCCTGGAGGAGGGCGACAGCGGGCAGACGCGCACCGGCGCAGTCATGGGCACGCCGAGCTACATGGCCCCGGAGCAGGCGGCGGGGCGCACCCGGCAAATCGGCCCGGCGACGGACGTGTACGCGCTCGGCGCGATCCTCTACGAGTGCCTGACCGGGCGGGTCGTCTTCAAGGGCGACTCGGTCCTGGACACGCTCGACATGGTGAGCCACGCCGAGCCGGTCGCGCCGTCGAAGTTGCGGCCCGGCGTGCCGCGTGACCTCGAAACGATCTGCTTGAAGGCTTTGGCGAAGTTGCCGGCGGCCCGCTACGGGTCGGCGTTGGGGCTGGCTCAGGACCTCGAGCGCTTCCGCTCCGGCGAGCCGATCCTGGGCCGCCGCGCCGGGGTCGCCCGCAAGCTGGCCCGCCGGGCGTTACGCAACAAGGCCGCGGTGACGGCGACGGTCGCGGCGGCCGTCGTCGCGGTCACGGTTGGCGTCGCGGCCCTCGGCGCGCGGTCGTCGCGCGGGCTGCGCGACGCCGAGGAGCGCGTCGCGTCGGCCCTGGAGCGTCCGACCTGGGACGCGGCTTCCGCGACCGAGGCCGAGGCGGATGTCGATCGGCTCGCGGCCCTCGACCCCGAGGGCGGCGCGGCGGCGCGGCGGCGGCTCACGGAGCGCTTCGTCGCGGCCGTGCGGGCGGACTTGCGGGGGCCGCGGGTGCTCCCGGCCGACGTGCCCGGCCTCGAATCCCGGCTCGCGTGGCTCACCCCGCGCGACGCCGACCTCGCCCGCGGCCTCGACGCCGAGTTGCGCGCCCGGCTGCGGGCCTGGCAGGCGGTCGCCGAGGTCGCCGCCCCGTTCGCCAACGCCGCCGCGGTGTTCGCCCCCGGCGCGGCGCGGGTCGAGGGGGACCGGCTCCTTTCGAGCGGCCCGAACTTCGCCACGTGCCTCCCCGTCCAGGGCACGCTGAGGGTCGAGGCCGACTTCGCCGGCGACTGGTATCGCGGCGGGGCGGTGGGCCTGTCGTTCGGGGACAAGTCCGGCTACGCCTTCGTGCTGCGGCCGGCCTGGCCGCGCGGCGACCCCGACGCGCCGGCGCGGGTCGGTCAGCCACAGTCGTTCGAGGCTAGCGGCGGGACCGCGCGGTTGGAAATTCTCCGCGACGGCGTGCCGCTGGGTAGTGACGAGGTTCGCGTCAAGGCGGGGCCGCTGCGCCTCGCGGCCGAGCGCGACGGCGACCGCCTGGCGGTGCAACTGAACGGGGCCGCCGCGGTGCCGTTCGAGGACCCCGTCCCGCTGCCGCTCGACGCCGCCGCGACGCTGTTGGTGCTGTGTCCGCCTGGGACCGCGTTACGGCGGCTGGCGGTCGAGGGGCAGGCGTTGCCCGCGGCGGCCAGTCGGCTCGAGCGCGCCGACGACCTGTTCGGCCGCGGCAACTCGGTCGAAGCCTTGCCGCTCTACGAGGCCTTCGCCCAGGAGTCCGCCGACCCGGCCGCCCGCGACGAGGCGCGCTGCAAAGCCGGCCTGTGCCTCGTGCGACTGGGCCGCGGACCGGACGCGGCGGGTCACTTCGAGCAAGTCGTCGCGGGGGCGAGTCCGCGCTGGGGCGTCCTCGCCGCTTTCCAGTTGTGGACGGTCCGCCTCAAGGCCAAGCAGTACGAGGAAGCCGACGCCGCGCTGACGGTCATCAAGCTGCGCTTCCCCAAGGAGGCGATTGCCCGCTACGTGCCGGTCGCCGTCCGCGCCGAGATCGACGCGGAGTTCGACATCCCGCCCATCAGTTGGCTGATCTTCGACCCGAAACTGGTGCCGCGCCTGGAGTCCGCGTTACGCGTCGCCGAGGTGCTGCAACTCGATAACTCCCAAGCGGGGCGTGACTCCATGATGCTCGTGAAGGCGTATGGCATGGTGGGGGACTATCGCGCGGCGTACGCCCTGGCCGACCGGGGCTTCGCCGCGAGCCTGGAGTTGGGGCACGTCCCGAGCGGTCACGAACAGGTCTTCTGGAGCGCCCGCCTGCACGCCTGGTCGGGCCGGCTGACCGGGCAGACGCGCGGTTACGACGAGCCGTTGTTCCGACACCTCGGGGGCCCGCCGCGCGAAGGCGAGGACCCCGAGAATCGCAAGCGGGCTTTCGTGCCGCTGCGACTGGAGAGCGCCCGCAACCTCGCGGCGCGGGGCGACTGGCCGGCCGCGGAGCGGGAGATCGACGCCTTCCTTGCGGACTACCCCGCCCCGGCCCTCAACTACCTCTTCCACGCCGCCCCGCGGGACATGAAGGGCTTCGCGCGACTGAAGGCCGGTGACCCGGCCGGGGCCGCGGCGGCTTGGGCGGGGGGGACTTACACGGCCTACCAGGCGGGGCTACCCGCGGAGCTGCGCTCGCCCGACGTGAATCGCACCGGCCGGCTGGCGCTCGTCGAGTCGTGGGCGATGGCGGCCCTCTCCGGGACGTTGAGCGACGCCGAGGCCGGCGCGATCATCCAGGGTTTAGCGTCGGCCTTCGGCTCGGAGGAGATCGCCAGCCAGACATCGACCTGGTTGAAAATCACCCCCGCGGTCATGCGCGGCACCTGGACCTCGCCCCGCGGCAAGGAGTGGGCGCGACGCATGGCCTACCTCGACCTGACATTGGTCGAGTACTACTGGACCCCGCCGCGGCTGCTCGTGTACGAGAAACTGCGGCACGACTTGCACGACGGCCAGGCGACGCCGGAGCAGGACGACCTGCTCTGGCAAGCGACTGTCCGGCTCTGCGACGCCGTGAGAACCGGCGAAATGACGAAGCCGCAAATCTTTCAACTGTTGCTCACTTGGCGCGGCACGACGAACGTCCTGGGCTGGGGCGGCGTCGCGCCGCGGCTCAAACCCGAAACTCGCGGGCCGGCCGCGTACCTCTTCGGCCTGCGCTTCCGCAAGTTGGGCAAGCCCGCCGAGGCGGTGGTAATGTTCAAGACCGCCACGGCCGACGCCCCCGCCGGCTCGGCGTTGAAGAAGCTCGCCGAGGCCGAGTTAGCGAGCACGAAATAGCCAGGCGTGTCCCGGCGAGGGGCCGGTATCAGCCCGCTATCGACTTCCCGTAACAGGGGGACGCAAGCCGCGAGCCGTTGCTAGCGATCGTCCTTGGTAGTCGCCCCCGTACTTGGGCAGTCAACAGCGGGCTGACACCCACCGCTCGCCGGGACCGGACTGTCCCCGCGCTGGCACGGCACTTCGCCGAGAAATTCCAATCACGCTGACCACGGCCAATCCGCCCCGGCTGAAGTTTCGTCTTTAATGATTAGTGTGCAACCGCCGTCGCGCGGGCGGCCCAGAATCCGTCCCGGCCGAATTGGCGATTGCCTCGGCCCTTGGCACACTTTACCGTGACCGTCACGGCTCCTAATCTCTGTGACTCTCTCCGAGGTTCTTCCATGTTGGTTCGTCTCGACAACGACGGGAAAATCACCTCGAACTGGGCCACGGCGTACATGAAGTCGCTCCTCAGCCCGTGCCGCAGTGCCCGCCGCGTCGCCCGGTCGGTCCGCCTAGGCGTCACCGCCCTCGAGGACCGCGTGACGCCCGCGAACCTGCACTGGCTCGGGACCGCCAGCAACCTCTGGAGCGTCCCCGGCAACTGGCTCGAGAACCTCGCCCCGGTCAGCGGCGACCGGGTCACCTTCGACACCAGCTCCCCCGGCTTCTCGGCGGGATCGAACGGCTTCGCCTCCACGAATGACGTGGCCGGGCTGACCAACCTGACAGTCTCGATCAACGACTCCTCGCCCGCGGGCGACTTCGCCATCGGCGGCAAGGCGATCGGCCTGGCCACGACCGCGGGCGTCGGCGTCACGAGTACCGTCACGTCGGGCACCGCCGCCGCCTTCGACAACCCCCTCACGCTCGCCTCCGCCACGACCGTCGCGATTGGGCTGGGGTCGCTGAACCTCGGCGGCGTGGTCGGCGGCGGCTTCGCGCTCACCGCCGCCGGCTCCCCCTCCTCGACGCTCACGCTCAACGCGGCCAACAGTTACACCGGCGGGACCGTCCTGGCCTCGGGCACCGTCGCGGTCAACACCAACACGTCGCTGGGCACGGGCACGGTCACGTTCGGCGGCGGGACGCTCGCGAACGCCACGTCCTTCCTGACGCTGCCGAACCCGTTCGTCGTCTCCGCCCCGAGTACGATCGGCGGCGGCGGCTTCTTCAACCTCGGCGGCAACGGCACCCTCAACGCGACGCTGAGCCTCGCGAACACCGGTTTCCTGGTCTTGAACGGGGCGTTGTCCGGGACGGGCGGGCTGAAGGAGATCGGCTTCCCCGGCGGCACGACCCTGGGCGGCACCGCGCCCAACACCTTCACCGGCGGCACCGTTATCGTCTCCGGCAGCCTGGACCTCCAGAAGACGGCCGGGGTCCGGGCGCTCGCCTCGCCGGTGTCCATCACCGGGTCGTTCGCCAGCCTCACCCTGGGGGCGAACGGCCAACTCAACGGCACCCCGGTCGCACTCGGCAAGGGGAGTTCGTTCCGGCTGAACGGCTTCTCGGATACGGTATCGTCGCTCACCGGACTCGGGGACCTCGACACCGGCTTCGGGGTCGGGTCGGCGTTGACGGTCACCGGCGGGGGCAACCAGCTCCTGACCGGGGGCCTCAGCGGGTCCGGCACGCTGGCCTACAGCGGCGTCGGGACCCTGACCCTCGCCGGTTCGAGTTCGTCGTTCTCCGGGACGCTGGGGGCGAACAACGGGGCGCTGCTCGTTTCCGCCGACTTCTCGGGCGCGACGGCTTTCGTGACCGGCGGCAGCCTCGGCGGCACCGGGGTCATCAAGTCGATCGTGGCCCTGAGCGGCTTTGTGGACGCGGGCAACCGCGGCGGCGGCGGCATGCTCAACATCGCCGCCTCGAAGTCCGCCTCCTCCCTGCTCGGATCGACCTTCCGCGCCGACCTCGCCGCGCGCGGCCCGAGCGACCAACTCTCCCTGGGGGCCGGGGCGACGATCGACCTCACCGGGGCCAGCCTCGTGGCCACCGGCACGGGGGCGTCCTTCGCGGACGCCTACCCCCTGATCACCAGCCCGACCGGCGGCATCAGCGGTACATTTAACGGGCTACTGAACGGCGCGACCGTTGCCGTCGGCGGGCAGACGTTCCGCATCACCTACCTCCCCAACGTCGTGTTCCTGCAGAACCTCGGTGCGAGCGCCCGCAGCCGCCACTGGACCGGCGCGGTCGGCAGCAACTGGAGCACGCCCGGCAACTGGCGCGAGAACTCCGCCCCAGCCAGCGGCGACACCCTGGTGTTCGACACGAGCACCCCCGGCTTCGCCGCCAACGCCGCGGCGTTCGCGCCGAACAACGACCTCAACGGGCTGACGAACCTTTCGCTCGTCATCAACGACGCCTCGGCGGTCGGCGACTACGTTATCGGCGGTGCCCCGCTCGGCTTGACCACGACGGTCGGGGTCGGCATCTCGAGCACCGTCGCCGTGGGGACGGCCGCGGCCATCAACAACCCCCTCTTCCTCGGGGCCAACACGTCGGTCAACGCCGGCCTCGGGACGCTGACGCTGGGCGGCTCGATCGGCGGCAAGTTCGCCCTCACCGCGGCCGGGTCGCCCGCGGGCACGCTGAACTTGAGCCTCGCTAACTCCTACCTCGGCGGGACGTTCCTCACGTCCGGGACACTCGCCGTCGGCGACAACGCCTCGCTCGGCAGCGGCACGTTGAACCTCGGCGGGGGCACGCTCGCCAGCGTCACGTCCTTCCTGACCGTCTCGAACCCGTTCGTCGTCTCCGCGCCGAGTACCATCGGCGGGGGCGGCTTCTTCAACGTCGATGGCGGCGGCGTTCTCAACGCCGACCTGCGGCTGACCAACACCGGGTTCCTGAGCTTGGGCGGGGCGATCTCCGGCACCGGCGGCCTCATCGAGGACGGCTTCCCCGGCGGGACGACCCTCACGGGCAGCTCCCCCAACACCTACAGCGGCCCGACGACGGTCACCTCGGGGTCGCTGACTCTCAAGAAGACGACCGGCGTCAACGCGGTCTCGCCGGTGGTCAAGCTCGAAGGCAGCTTCTCGTCGCGCCTCACTTTGGCGGCCTCGAACCAGTTGAACGGGTCGGCCTCCGTCACCCTCGGTGCCAACGGCTCCTTCTCGGCGGGCGGCTTCAGCGACACCGTGGCGTCGATCTCCGGGATCGGCCAACTCGACACCGGGTTCTCGTTCGGGGCCGCGAACGGCTTGACGGTCTCCGGGCCCGGCGCGAGCCTGTTGACCGGCCCGGTGGGCGGCTCCGGCGTGCTCCGCAACTCGGGGACCGGCACCCTCACGCTGGGCGGCGCGAGTTCGTTCGGCGGGCAACTCATCGCGTCCGGGGGGTCGCTGCTCGTCTCGGCCGACTTCTCGGGGGCGACCGCCGTGGCCCTCAGTGCCGGCACCCTGGGCGGCACGGGCGTCGTCAAGACTCTGCCGACGCGGGGTAACGGCACGCTCAGCCCCGGCGGCGTCGGCGTCGGCGGCATCCTGACCACCGCGGCCGGGTCGGCCCTCGTGTCCGCGCCGGCCGGCGAGACGTTACTCGTCGATCTGAGCGACCTGGCCCTCTCGGACCAACTCGTCGTCGGCGACCAGGCGACGGTCAACCTCGCCAGCACCAAGCTCGGCGTCAACGTGCTCCACTCGACGTTGGGCAGCGTCTACCCGATCGTGACCAGCGGCAGCGGCGGCATCAGCGGCGTCTTCTCGGGGCTGCCCGACAACTCGACGGTCGTGGGGTCCGGCCGCCTCTTCCGCATCCGCTACACGCCGTTCGCCGTCACCCTGACCGACTTGCAGTCCGTCACGCTGTCGCCGACGAGCTTGCCTCAGGGCGAGGCGGGGGTCGCCTACAGCCAGGCCATCACCCCGACCGGCGGGACGGCCCCGGTCACACTCGCCGTCACGGGCGTGACCAACACGACCGGGCTGACGATCGCGGGCGACGGCACCGCGGCCATCACCCTCAGCGGCACCCCCACCAAGGCGGGGACCGTGACGTTCACGGTCACGCCGAGCGACGCCACCGGTCCGCAGGCCCCGACGCAATACACCGTCGTGATCAACGCGCCCGTCGTCCTGGCCCCGGCGGCGCTGGCCGCTAGCGAGGTCGGGCTGGCCTACAGCCAGACGATCACCCCCAGCGGCGGCACGGCCCCGGTCACACTCTCGCTGTCGGGCGTGACCAACGCGACCGGTCTGACGATCGCGGGCGACGGTACCGGGGCGATCACCGTCTCGGGGACGCCGACCGACGCCGGCACGGTCACGTTTACCGTGACGCCGAACGACGCCTTCGGGGCCGGCACGCCCGTCGCCTACACGTTCGCCGTCAACGCGCCGCTCGCCCTCAGCCCCGCGGCGTTGCCGCCCGGCGAGGTGAAGGTGCCTTACGCCCAGACGGTCGCGCCGGCCGGCGGGGCGACCCCGATCACCCTCGTCGTGTCGGGCGTCTCGAACCCGACCGGGCTCACGATCGCCGGGAACGGCACCGGCGCGGTCACCGTGTCGGGGACGCCGACGGTGGCGGGGTCGGTGAGCTTCACCGTCACCGCGACCGACTCCCTCGGCGCGCGGGTCACGACTGCGTACACGTTCGTCGTCGGCCCGGCGGTCAACTTGACCCCCGCGGCGTTGCCGGGGGGCGAGGTCGGTATCGCTTACGGCCAGACGATTTCGTCCTCGGGCGGGACCGGGCCGGTCGCGCTGACGGTCTCGGGCCTCACGAACGCGACCGGGCTGACGATCTCGGGCGTGGGCACCGCGACGCTCACCGTCTCCGGCACGCCGACCGCGGCCGGACCCGTCACGTTCACCGTGACGGCGACCGACGACTTCGGGGCCGGGCCGGGCGTGTCCTACACGTTCGCGGTCGCGCCGTCAGTTGCGGTCACACCCGCGGCCCTGCCGGGCGGCCGCGTCGGGTTGGCGTACTCGCAAGCGGTCACCCCGACCGGCGGGGCGACGCCGATCACGTTGCAGTTGTCGGGCGTCACGAACGCGACCGGCTTGACGCTCAGTGGCAGCGGCACCAGCGCAATCACCCTGACGGGCACGCCGACCGCGACGGGGGTCGTGAGCTTCACGGTCACGGCGTCGGACGCCCTTGGGGGCCAGGCCCAATCGACTTACTCGTTCGCGGTCAGCCCGGCCATCGTCCTCAGCCCCGCCGCCCTGCCGGCCGGGGAAGTCGGCCTCGCTTACGGCCAGACGATCGGCTCGAGCGGCGGGTCGTCGGCCGTCACCCTGTCGGTTTCGGGCGTCACGAACGCCACCGGCCTGACCGTCACCGGGAGTGGCACCGGGACCGTCACGGTCTCGGGGACGCCGACCGTCGCCGGCACGGTCAGCTTCACCGTGACGCCGAGCGACTCAGTGGGGTCGGCCCCGGCCGTGACGTACTCGTTCGCCGTGGGCGGTCCGGTCGCCTTGACCCCCGCGACTCTCCCGGCCGGCGAGGTCGGCATTACCTACGCCCAGTCGATCACGTCCGTTGGCGGCGCGGCCCCCGTCACACTGACGCTCTCGGGCGTCACGAATCCGACCGGCCTGACGGTCGCGGGTAACGGCACCGGGACGATTAGCCTTTCGGGGACGCCGACGGCGGTGGGGACCGTCACGTTCACCGTCACCGCGACCGACGCCCTCGGCGGTGTCGCCA
>JAYTUC010000236.1:0-18705 GCA_043744775.1 Fimbriiglobus sp.
TCGAGTTCCTTCAACTTCGCCAACAAGCCGACGGACATCTTCGTGAGTGTGCCCGGCAAGCCGCGGCTCGTGGCCAAGGTCGTCGCCACCGACCAGACGCGGATGCTCACGCTGCTCAAAGTTGACCTCAAGGGCCTCGCGGTGCCGGTCGCGGTGCCCAAGAGTGAGATCCGCGTCGGCCAGTGGTCCCTCGCGTTGGGCCGCGCACTCGGCACCGACTTGAAGGACGTGCCGGCGCTGTCGGTGAGTGTCGGCATCGTCAGCGCCACGGGCCGCATCTACGGCAAGGCGATCCAGTCGGACGCCAAGGTGTCGCCGGTGAACTACGGCGGGCCGCTCGCCGCGATCGACGGCCGCGTGTACGGCGTACTCGTACCCGCCAGTCCGCGCGGCGAGACCGAGACGGCCGGGGTCGAGTGGTACGACTCCGGCATCGGCTTCGCGATTCCTCTCGAAGACGTGTACGCCGTACTGCCGAAGCTGCTGGCCGGGCAGAACCTCAAGCGCGGGCTGATGGGCATCACGGCGAAAGTTCAGGAGGACCCGTACAACGCGCCGGCGCTGATCGGGGCGGTGTCGCGGGCCTCGGCGGCGGAGAAGGCCGGCATCCTCGCGGGGGACACGGTCGTCGCCATCGACGGCAAGCCGGTCGCCAACTTCTCGCAGGTGCAGCACGCCCTCGGCCCCAAGTACAGCGGCGACGTGCTCGCGGTCAAGGTGTTACGCGACGGCAAGGAGGTCGAGTTCAAGGGCGTGACCCTGACCGAGGCGGTCACGTCGTTCGCCGCGCCGTTCCTGGGCATCCTGCCGCTGCGCGACGACCCCGACCCCGGCGTCGAGGTGCGCTACGTCTACCCCAAAGGCCCCGCCGACGCGGCCGGGATCAAGGCTGGCGACCGCCTGATGAAGCTCGCCCCCGAGGGCACCCCCGCCGCCCAGGCGGCACCGATCGCCGGCCGCGACTCGTTGATCGGGATGGTGAACGCGATGGCCGCGGGCACCGAGGTGAAGTTCACCGTCAAGCGCAAGGTCGGCGGCGCGACGGAGACGCTGACGGTGAAACTCGGCACCCCCAGCGACGAGGTTGCCGCCGCGCTGCCACTGCCGTCGTCGGCCGGGCGGGCGCTCGAGGCCCCCCGCGCGGAGAAGCCCAAGGGCAAAGGCGCGGCCCCGGCCAAGCCCGCGGACGAGGAGAAGCCGGCCGCCAAGGACGACAAGAAGAAGGACGAGCCGGAGACGGGCCTGCTCCAGCGCAGCAACCCGACGCTCGGCCGCGAGTACTGGGTCTACGTGCCGGACAACTACACCAAGGACGTGGCACATGGTGTGATCGTCTGGCTGCACCGCGCCCGGCCGGTGGCCAAGGAGGGCGACGACCTGGCACGCATCTTCGGCCGCTTTTGCGCCGACCACCACTTCATCCTCGTCGGCCCCAAGTCGCGCAACGCCGAGGGCTGGGTGCCGAGCGAGACCGAGGAAGTCGTCGGCGACCTGCGGGCGGTCATGGCCGAGTACACGGTTGACAAGCGGCGGGTCGTGGCGCACGGCATGGGCGTCGGCGGGCAGATGGCGTTCTACCTCGGCTTCAACGCCCGCGACCTGATCCGCGGCGTCGCCGTGACGGGGTCGGTGCTGGGCACGCAGCCGAAGGAGCCGGTGCCGGGCCAGCCGCTGACCTTCTTCATCGTCGGCGGCGAGCAAGACCCGCTCGTCAAGGAGATCGCGGAAGCCAAGCCGCGACTCGTCGAGAAGAAGTACCCCGTCGTCTACCGGCAGTTGAAGGAGTTCGGCAAGGAGTACCTCCTCGACACGACGCTCGAAGAGTTGAAGGCGTGGCTCGACTCGCTCGACAAGATTTGACCCGGCCGGCCGGCCGCTCCGCGTCAGGGGGCGTAGGCCGGGCACCCACGAGGGGTGCCCCTACCGTTCGCCTGCGGCGGAGCCGATTCGTGTAGGGGCATCCCCTTGTGGGTGCCCGGCCTACGCTCCCCACCAGTTCTACCTTCGCCCCCTCCCCGCTCTGGCATCGCTGAGGCTTCCTACGGGCCGGGGATGGTCGCCATTACTTCCCCGACTGCTCGCGGACCGTCACGTCGAAGCGGTTGCGCGTCTCCTCGGGCACGTCGGTCGCGGGCCGCAGCCGCACGGTCACGGTGCCGACGGCGGCGTCGAGGCGGTACGTCATCGTCAGGGTCCGCTCGCGGTAGGCCTCGCCTTCGGTTACGTCGATCACTTCGCCGTCTTGGTTGGTGACGACTTTGCGCAAATCGACGCGGAGGTTCGCCATCACCGCGACCTGCTCCCGCACGCTCAGGGCGACGGCGTCGGCGGGCGGCTTGCTAGCGTCGAAAGTGGCCGTCACGACGTTCTCGTCCCAGGCGTCGCCGCTGTTGCGGGCGACCGTGCCCTCACTCTTCGTCTCGAAGCGGCTGACGGCCCAGTCCTCGTCTTCGAGCGACTTGCGTAACAGCCCTTCGACCTTGCGAAGCAGCGACGTGCGGACGGCCGACACGGGCACGGCGTCGACGGGGCGCGGCCCCGCGGCGCAGCCGACGCACAGGGTCACGAGCAGGGGCAGGAGTCGGCGCATCGCCGCGTGGTAGCCGGGGCCGGCGGGGCTGTCGAGGTCACTTCGCGTCGTCGAGGAGGTGGCCGAGCTTGTCACGCTTGGTCCGCAGGTAGTCGGCGTTGTGCTCGCCGGGGGCGATGAGGATCGGCACGCGCTCGACGATCTTGAGGCCGTGGCCTTCGAGGCCGATGACCTTGCGCGGGTTGTTGGTCAGCAGGCGGATTTGCCGCACGCCCAGGTCGTGCAGGATTTGCGCGCCGATGCCGAAGTGCCGGAGGTCGGCCGCGAACCCCAGCCGCTGGTTGGCCTCGACCGTGTCGAGGCCCTCGTCCTGCTGCAGCTTGTAGGCCCGCAGCTTGTTCAGCAGGCCGATGCCGCGGCCCTCTTGGCGCATGTAGACGATCACGCCACGGCCGGCCGCCGCGACTTGCGCCATCGCGTAGGCGAGTTGCGGGCCGCAGTCGCACTTCTGCGAGTGCATCACGTCGCCGGTCAGGCACTCGCTGTGCATCCGCACCAGGATCGGCTCGGCCTGCTCCGGCGTCGCCCCGCCGGCCTCCGACGCCACGCCGACGCCGCCGAGGGTCAGGGCCAAGTGAGGCTCGGGGTCCACCAGCGACGAGTACGCGATCAGGTCGAAGGTGCCGAATTCCGTCGGCAGCTTCAACTCGATTTCGCGGCGAACCAACTTCTCCTTGCGGCGGCGGTACTCGATCAACTCGGCGATGCTACAGAGCTTCAAACCGTGGACGCGGCAATAGTCCCGCAGGTCGGGCAGCCGGGCCATCGTGCCGTCTTCGTTGAGGATCTCGCAGATGACGCCGACCTCGCGCAGGCCCGCCAGCCGGCACAAGTCAACGCTGCCCTCGGTGTGGCCGGCCCGCACGAGGACCCCGCCGCCCTTGGCGATCAGCCCGTCGACGTGCCCTTTGTCCTTGACGAGGTCGGCCGAGTGGCTGGCCGGGTCGGCGCACACGGCGATCGTGCGGGCGCGGTCGGCGGCGCTGATGCCGGTCGTGACGCCGTAACGGGCGTCGAAGTTGTGCGTGAACGGCGTCGCGGCGGGGTCCAGGTGGACGCCTGGGAGGAGGTCCAGGCCCAGGCGGTCGGCGTGGCCGCGCGAGAAGGTCACGCAGAGCCGCCCGCACGCCTCGCGGATCATGAAGTTCACGGCCGCCGGCGTGACCGCCTCCGCGGCCATGACGAGGTCGCCCTCGTTCTCGCGGTGCTCGTCGTCCACGAGGACGATCATCTTGCCGGCCCGCAGGTCGGCCAGGGCTTCTTCGATGGTGTTGAGCGTCGTCGGCGCGGGGTCGGTCACGGTCGGCACTCTCTGGCACCTCGGGGGGCACGTCGGGTTAGTGACTCCCCATCATACCGCCGTCGCCGCCCGGCGGACCACCCGGCCCGTCGCGGGCCACCGGCACGGCCTTCAAGTCCGAGACGATCCGGCTCACCCGCCACGGCAAGGCCCGACACTTGGCGACGAGGTCCGGCGGCACCTCGTCGAGCTTGACCGCGGTGGCGGACGCGTCGCGGAGGCGGTTCAACTCGGCCGCCAACTCGGCCTCGGCCGCGGCGGGCAGGCTCAGCAGCACCTTGGCGCGGGCCGTCGGCGGGGCCTGGCCCTCCTGGCTCAGCACGACCTCCGCGGACTGCGAGAGCGTCACGGTCCCGTCGCCCAAGAGCAGTTGCGTCGCGGCGTCGGCGTTCGTCTTCAGGCTGACGCCGGGGGCCGTGATGCGCTGCGGGTTGGCCCACGCCTCGCGGAACATCCGCCGCTCGTTCTCCGTGAGTGGCTTGCCGTCCGGACGCGCGAACAGCCCGGCCAGCGTCGGCTCGGCATTGGGCGGCAGCGCCGGCACGATCCCCAGCGGGCCGGCCACGGCGGAGCGGCCGACGACCGACGCATTCATGGCGTCGGTGAGCTTGCTGGCGCGGGCGAGGTCCGAGTCGGGCAGGACGAAGCCCATCAGCGCGAGGTTCGACGTGTTGGGGCGGCTCAGGGCGTACATCAAGTCGGAGACGACTTGCCGGCCGGCCTGCTCGACGCCCTCGACGAGCCAGCCGTAGGGGGTCAGCCGGCGGCCTCGGACGAAGCCCTCCTTGCCGGCGACGACCATCCAGCGACGCTGGCGGTTGTCCTCGACCTCGGCCCGCATCGGCACCACCAGGTCGAAGTCGCCCTCGGGGCAGGTCATCCGGGCCTTGATCGTGCAGGTGATCAGCCGCGGCTTCTGCTCCCAATCGACCAGGCCGGTCGTCGCGAAGGTCACGCGGCCGGTGTTGCGCGAGCAGACGCGCACCAGGTCGGTCGAGCGGAAGCCCAGCACCACGTCCTTGAACCCCGCGTCCATGCCGGCGGCGTCGCCGTCCCCGCCCACGGAGCCGCGCGCCCCCGGCGGAATCAGCGCGTAGACCGCCGCGTACAAGCCGGGGTCCACAGGGTTGGCGGGCTTCAGATCGACGAGCCGGTTGGCGAACGCCAGGAACTCGCGCTTCGCGTCCCGGCTGATCGTGTACTCGATGGCGAAGAGGTACGTCGCGTAGGTCAGCCCGCCGACCGCCGCAATGTACCAGGCGGCGTTGGCATACCGCAGGCCGGTGCGGGTGCCCTCGGAGCCGAGGATCTGCCGGCGGGCGACGAATGCCAGTAACACGGCGGCGAAAGGGAACACGAGCAGCCGCGGCTCGATCAGCGACTGCCGGTCGCCGATGGCCACGGCGGCCCGCCAGGCCGTGAGCGCGAGGAACGCGACCGCGACGGCGAGCGAGGCGATGGCAGTCCAGGAGATGGGCGCGTAGCCTTCGGCGTTGCCCGTCGTGCTGGCGAGCAACTTGGGCGTGACTTCAGGCTCGGCCATATCGTAACCCGGTGGGGCGGCGGGGCGGGGACACGGTGGTCACTACGCCGCCCGCCGCCCGCCGGTTCGCCCGCCGCGCAGGCTCAGTCGTCGTCGTCATCAGTCGCCGCGGCCGCCGCCCCGGCCGCCGGCTTCGTCGCCGACGGCGTGCCGCCGGCGAAGTACGGCGTGGGGAGGTTCATCGTGATCGTCATGTTGGTCGTCTGCACCTCGCCGGTGGGGTCGAGGTAGATTTTGTCCTGCATGATCTCCTCGATCACGATGGCCATCTTGTTGGGCGTGCGCAAATCGACGAGCGGCTTGGCCCCCTTGTTCAAGGCCCCCATGCGCTTCTGGATCAGCGTCGAGAGCTTGAAGCGCCCGCCCACTTTGTTGACGATCGCTTCTTCCTTCAGTTCGTCGAGCATTCCGCAGTCCCCCGTTAAGAATCTATCGTGGTGCCAAGCGCCGCGTCAACTCGCCGCGGACGACGGCCTCCAGGGCCGCGACCGCCTCAACCAAGTCGTCGTTGACGATGCGGGCGTCGAACTCGCCGGCGCGGGCGAGTTCGGCCCGCGCGGTCTGGAGCCGCCGCTGCACTTTCGCCTCGTCCTCGCTGCCGCGGCCCCGCAGCCGGGCCTCCAGCGCCGCCTCGCACGGCGGCAGCACGAACACCGACAGGTGCCCGCCGGGGTCGAGCCGCCGCACGTTCTCGGCCCCCTGCACGTCGATCACCAGTACGACCGCGCCGCCCGCCGCCCGGTGCGGCTCGACCTCGCGGCGGGGGGTGCCGTAGAAGTCCGCCCCGTGGACCACCGCGTACTCGAGCATCTCCCCGGCGTCGATCGCCGCGCGGAACTCGTCCGCCGTCCAGTAGTGGTAATCGACCCCCGCCGTCTCGCCCGGCCGGGCCGCCCGCGTCGTCGCGGTGACCGCGCGGCGGAGTGGCAGGTCGGTGGACTTTAGCAGCGCCTCGACCAGCGTCGATTTGCCGACGCCGCTCGGGCCGGCGACGACGATCAGCGGGCCGGGCGGTTGGGCGGCAGTCATTCGACGTTCTGCACGAGTTCGCGGACCTTTTCGAGCGTCACTTTCATGTCGAACACCAGCTTCGAGATGGCCACGTCCCCGGCCTTCGACCCCAGCGTGTTGACCTCGCGGCCCATCTCCTGGGCGACGAATTCGAGCCGGCGGCCGGCGCTGTCCGATTCGGTGCGGACGACCTCGTCGAACTGCACCAGGTGCGCCGTCAGGCGGTGGACCTCCTCGGCCACGTCGGTGCGGTCGGCGAACAGGGCGATCTCGCGGATGAGTTGCTCCGGCTCGACCGTCACGCCCGCGTCGGCCACCGCCTGCCGCACGCGGCCCAGCAATCGGGCGCGGTAGTCGCTCATGACCTGCGGCAGGTGCTCGCGCACGGCCTGCAACTTCTCGCCGATCAGCCGGTGGTAGCCGAGTAACTCGGTCGCCATCGCTTGGCCCTCGGCCCTCCGCGAGGCGTCGAGCTTGGCGAGCGCGACTTCGGTGGCCGCCGCGACGGTCGGCCACTCGTCGTCAGCCACCTTCGAGCCGCTGTGGCCCGACTCCGGGGCGACGCCCGGCAGCCCCAACGCCGCCCCCGCCAGCGGCCCGAGCAGCGCCGGGTTGCCCAACTCGGCCACGACGGTTTCGAGCTGGTCGAGGTACGACTTCAGTAGGGTCGTGTTGATCGACTGGCCGCCTTGCCGTGCAGGCCGCTCGACGCGAATCTGCACCAACACGGTGCCGCGCTTGACGCGCTTGCGAATCAGCTTCTCAAACTCGGCGTCGAGCATCGGGTACGGGTCGCTGCCGCGCACCGTCACCTTGAGGTGCCGGTTGTTGACGGAGCGGACTTCGACGCCGACGGTCAGGTCGGCGGTCTTGGCGTCGGCCGACCCGAAGCCGGTCATGCTGAGCAGCACGGGTCGTCCCTCCGGGCGTTCGGGGCGTCGGTCAGCCGTTCGGGGCCTGCACGGCAGTCGTCACGTTGCCGTCGTCGTTATCGAGCTTGGCGACTTTGACGTGGACCATGATGAGGAAGATCCAGCCGGCCGCGAGGTAAAGCGTCACCTTCATGAGCGTGTCGCCGGCCTTGGAGCCGAAGGCGCTGGAGCCGCCGGCCCCGCCGAAGGCCCCGGCCAATCCGCCGCCCTTGCCGCGCTGGATGAGGATGATGAACATCAACATCAGGCTCACGAGGACGATGACCACGTTGAGCAGGATCGAGCCGGTCGAAGCCGAGGCGAGTAGAGTCACGGGAAGTCAACCTCCGGGGGCGAGAGCGTCGCCGCTCCCTCCGTCAAAACGGTATGATAGGGCCGCGCGGCCCGACTGGGAAGGGGTCCGGGCAAACGTTGACCTAACCGGCCGCGTGGACGATCGCCAGGAACGAGTCGGCCTTAAGGCTCGCGCCGCCGACGAGCGCGCCGTCGATGTCCGGCTGGTGCAGCAGCGCCGCGGCGTTGTCAGCCTTCACCGAGCCGCCGTACTGGATGAGCAAGTTCGCCGCGGCGTTCTCGCCGAAAATCGCGGCGACTTTGCCGCGAATGAACGCGTGAGCCGCCTGGGCCTGCTCCGTCGTGGCGACCTTGCCGGTGCCGATCGCCCACACGGGTTCATAAGCCACGACGACGTGCGTGAGTTGCAACGCGGTCAGCCCGGCGAGGCCGTGCGTCAGTTGCCGGTCGAGGACCGCTTCGGTCTGTGCTGCCTCGCGCTCGGCCAGCAGTTCACCGACGCAAAAGATCACCGGCAACTCGACGGCGAGGGCCGCTTTGAGCTTCTTGTTGAGGAGTTCGTCCCCTTCGCCGAAGCCGTGCCGTCGCTCGCTGTGGCCGACGACGACGAACGAGCAGCCGGCGTCTTGGAGCATCGCGGCGGAGGTTTCGCCGGTGAAAGCACCCTCCTTCTCGAAGTGGCAGTTCTGCCCGCCCACCTCGACCGCCGTGCCGCGCACGGCCTCGACGACGCTCGTGATCCACGGACCCGGCACGGCGACGCCGACGCGGGTTGTCGAGCCGAGTGTCAGCCCCGCGGCGACGGCCTTCGCCAACTCAACCGCAGTCTGCCGGGTTGTGAACATCTTCCAGTTCCCGACGATCAACTTCGCGCGGCTCATCGGTTACGCCTTCGGTTCGGGGACGGAGAACTCGCGGCCCAAGGCCGTCGCCAGGCGGCGCAGGTCGCCCATCAGGTCGAGGAACTGGTGCGGCAAGAGGGCTTGCGGGCCGTCGGACATCGCCTTCTCGGGGCAGTTGTGGACCTCGACGTGGACCCCGTCGGCCCCGGCCGCGACGCTCGCCCGGCACATGCTCGGGATTAGGTCGGGCCGGCCGGTCGCGTGGCTCGGATCGACGATGATCGGCAGGTGCGACTGCCCCTTGACGTTCGGCACCGCCGACAGGTCGAGCATGTTGCGCGTGCTGTCCTCGAAACTGCGCACGCCGCGCTCGCACAGCACGACATCCTTGTTGCCCTCGGCCAGGATGTACTCCGCAGACATCAACAAATCCTTGACCGTGGCGCTCATGCCGCGCTTCAACAACACCGGCTTGTTGGTCTTGCCGCACTCCTTCAACAGGTCGAAGTTCTGCATGTTGCGGGCACCGAGTTGCAACATGTCGGCGTACTTGCACACCAACTCGACTTGGCGCGGGTCCATGACCTCGGTGACGACCGGCATGTCGTACTTGTCGCCGACTTCGCGCAAGATTTTCAGGCCGTCCTCGCCCATGCCCTGGAAGGCGTAGGGGCTGGTGCGCGGCTTGAACGCCCCGCCGCGCAGGATGTTCGCCCCGCCGGCCTTCACGTAGCGGGCGACGGTGTCCATCGTCTCGTAGTTCTCGACGGCGCACGGCCCGGCGATCATCGCCATGCTACCGCCGCCGATGCGCACGCGACCGACGTACACGATGGTGTCGTCCT
Source organism: Fimbriiglobus sp. (assembly GCA_043744775.1). Lineage (GTDB taxonomy): Bacteria > Planctomycetota > Planctomycetia > Gemmatales > Gemmataceae > Fimbriiglobus. The sequence continues at coordinate 9,358 of JAYTUC010000236.1, forward strand.
TCGAGAATTCGCGCGACGCCAACTTGAACGGCTTCGTAATCGCCAACACTTGCTCGACGCCGGGCATGGCCATGAAGTTGGCGGCCTGCGGCTTGCGCTCGTCGCCGATGACGCCGACGATGGTGCGGCTCTCGCCGCGGCTGACGTGGGGGGTGAAGCCGAGTTCCTTGACCGTCTCGACGATGTGCTCGATCTGAGTCAGCGTCGCGTCCGGCCGAATCACGAGAATCATGACGACAGCATCCTTCGTTCCGACAGTTGGCGGGGGAGAGCCGGCGCGGCCGGTCATCCCTGATCGTATCAGCCGGCCCCAGTCGGGCAAGCGCGCCCGCCGTTCACTCGGTCGTCGGCTTGGCGGCGGGGAACGAGCCGAGGATCTGCACCGCCTCGCACATTTCTTCGAGCGACTTGATCGTCTTCTTGACCTTGGCGTCCTCAGTGTGGCCGTCGAAATCGACGAAGAAGATGTACTCGCCCTTGGCCTCTTTCGTCGGGAACGACTCGATCCAGGTGAGGTTGATCTTGTTCGTCTTGAAGATTGCCAGTACGTCGGCGAGCGCTCCTGGGCTGTGGGCGACCTGGAACATCATCGCGGTTTTGTCGGTGCCGGTGCGGCCGGAGTCGTGCGACGCGATGACCGCGAAGCGCGTCTCGTTCTCGGCGTGGTCCTCGATGTTGTTGAACAGCACCCGCAGGCCGTACCGCACCCCGGCTTGCCGGCTGGCGACGGCCGCGGCGTTGGGGTCGGTCTGCACCAATCGGGCGGCGTCGGCGGTACTCGACACCTCGTGCAAGGTCGCGTGCGGCAGGTTCTTGCCGAGCCAGTGGCGGCACTGCGACAAGGCTTGCGCCTTCGAGTAGACCCGGCGAATCTCCATCTGCTCCGCGTTCGAGAGCAAGTTGTGGTGGACCCGCAGGCGAATCTCGGAGCAAACCTTGATCGTCGGCGTCCGCATGAAGCAGTCGAGGGTGTCGGCGATGCGGCCGTCGGTCGAGTTCTCCAAGGGGACCAAGCCGTAATCGACGTGCTTGCGGGTCACTTCCTCGAAGACCGCCTGAATCGAGCCGACGCGGACGTACTCGACCGCTTCGCCGAATCGCTCGATCGCCGCGAGGTGCGAGTAACTGTACTCCGGCCCCAGGAAGGCGATGCGCTGGACCCGTTGCAGTGCCCGGCAACCGCTGATGAGTTCGCGGTAAATCGCGCGCAGGGTGACAGGGCCGAGGGGGCCTTTGTTCGACGCGATCATGTTGCCGAGGACTTCTTCCTCCCGCGACGCGCTGAAGATCTCCCCACCGACTTCGGATTTCACTTTACCGATCTGGGCGGCGACGTTGGCCCGCCTCGACAGCTTCTCCAGGATTTCGAGGTCGAGCTTGTCGATTTGCGTCCGCAGGGCGCTGAGGTTGGCGGCCGGGTCGGCGTCGGGTTTGCGGCTCATGGAACCGATCGGGTGGGAGTTCGCGGCGGGCTACGTGGGCAAGGTTTATGACCGCAGCCCCTAGCCGTCAATCGACCGCATGGCATGACATCACCGCCGATCAGGCGTCACCCGCAGCCCTGCCGAACTGGCAGCTTGCCCGCGTTGTGACGGGTCACTGAGGCGAGAGAAAAACCGCAAGATGCTCGACGGCAACGATTTAAGTCGTGCCTTGGGCCTGGAGTAGTGGTCTGGCATGGTGCTTGCATCGAGCACTCCCGTGATTCCATTCTCGCGGCGCTGCCGGCGCTCACATCGCTAGAATGGCCTGCAACACGCTGATATTGACCCCCTAATACTGAACCCCACCGGAGTAGACTCATGGCCGAAGAGAAGATCATCGGGATTGACCTCGGCACGACCAACTCGGTCGTCGCCGTGATGGAAGGCAACGAGGCGAAGGTCATCGCCAACCAGGAAGGCAACCGCATTACGCCGTCGGTCGTCGCCTTCGCCAAAGACGGCAACCGGCTCGTCGGCGACCCCGCCAAGCGGCAGGCGATCACGAACCCGACCAAGACGATCTACTCGATCAAGCGCTTCATGGGCCGCCGGCACAGCGAAGTCGAGTCTGAAGAGAAGCTCGTGCCGTACAAGGTCGTCGGCGGCGCGGGCGACCTCGTGAAGGTCGATATCGACGGCAAGCAGTACACCCCGCCGGAAATCTCGGCGATGATCCTGCGCAAGCTCAAGGAGGCCGCCGAGGCGTACTTGGGGCACACCGTCCGCAAGGCGGTCATCACCGTCCCGGCGTACTTCAACGACGGCCAGCGCCAGGCGACCATCGACGCGGCCGCGGTCGCGGGCTTCGACACCGAGTGGGAGATCGAGGACCCCAAGACGCAGAAGAAGACTAAGCAGCGGATGCGCATCATCAACGAGCCGACGGCCGCAGCCTTGGCTTACGCGATGGACAAGAAGAAGGACCAGAAGATCGCCGTGTTCGACCTCGGCGGCGGCACGTTCGACATTTCCGTGCTCGAAGTCGGCGAGGACGGCGTGTTCCAGGTGAAGTCCACCAACGGCGACACGCACCTCGGTGGCGACGACTTCGACCAGGTCGTGATTGACTTCATCGCCGAGGAGTTCAAGAAGGAGAACAACGTCGATCTGCGCAAGGACCCGATGGCGATGCAGCGGCTCAAGGAGGCCGCCGAGCGGGCCAAGAAGGACCTGTCGCAGCAGGCGAGCACCGACGTGAACCTGCCGTTCATCACGGCCATCGACGGCGTCCCGAAGCACCTGATGCTCTCGATTAGCCGGACGCAATTCGAGCGCATGGTGGACCACCTGTTCGAGCGGTGCAAGAAGCCGGTGCTGACGGCCCTGACCGACGCCGGGCTGAAGACCTCGCAGATCGACGAGGTCGTCATGGTCGGCGGCATGACGCGGATGCCGCGGGTGCAGCAACTCGTCAAGGAGATCTTCGGCAAGGAGGGCCACCGCGGCGTCAACCCCGACGAGGTCGTCGCCGTCGGGGCCGCGATTCAGGGGGCGCAACTGCTGCTCGGCTCGAAGTCCGAACTGCTGCTGCTCGACGTGACCCCGCTGTCGCTGGGCATCGAGACGCTGGGCGGCGTGTTGACGGTCTTGATCGGCAAGAACACGACGATCCCGAAGAAGACGAGCCAGGTCTTCACGACGGCCGCCGACTCGCAGCCGTCGGTCGAGGTGCAGGTGTTCCAGGGCGAGCGGCCGATGGCCAACGACAACAAGAAGATCGGCCAGTTCCACCTCGACGGCATCCCGCCCGCTCCGCGCGGCACGCCGCAAGTCGAGGTGACCTTCGACCTCGACGCCAACGGCATCCTGAACGTGACCGCCAAGGACCTGGGCACGAACAAAGAAGTGACCCGCCGCATCGAGCAGTCGAGCGCGATGACGAAGGAGGAGATCGACCGCATGAAGCGCGACGCCGAGATTCACGCCGACGACGACAAGGTCAAGCGCGAACTCGCCGACGCCCGCGTCGAGGCCGACAACAAGCTCTTTTCACTGGAGAAGCTGCTGAAGGAGAACGGCGACAAGCTTGGCGAGGCCGAGAAGTCGGCGGTGACCCGCGCCATGGACAAGGTCAAGAGCGTCAAAGACGGCAGCGACTTGGCCGCGATCAAGACGGCCGTGAGCGAACTCGAGACGGTGAGCCAGGCGATGGCGTCGCACATGAACGCCAAGCCGGGTGCCGACGCGGGGGCTACCCCCAGCGGCGGTAAGAAGGGCGGCGACGACGTGATCGACGCCGAGTACGAAGTCAAGAAGTAACCCCGGCGACACGCCGACCCCTCGAACCCGCCGCGACCCGGCGGGTTTGTTCGTTTGCAAACACCCCTCGATCGGGTACGTTACAGCCTGCACGACGACACCCGACCCGGAGGGGACCGCGATGCCGACCGAACCGCTCGACCTCAGTGCCGACCCGCTCGCCTTCGGGCCGCCCGAGGCGACAGTCTGGAGGAAGTACTCGCCGAACCTCGAGTTCCCCATCTCGCTGCTCGTCTCGACGCTGTTCCTGACGACGATGTTCGCCATCCTCGTCGGCCTGCTGTTCCTCTCGCTGGGCAGCGGCCCCGAGAAGAAAATGCCGCCGATGAGCATAGCCGAGGGCGGCACCGACGACGCCGGCGACGGCTCGCCCGGCGGCGGCGGCAAGCCCGACGAACCACTCGTGTCGCCGACGCCTCCGCAGACGAGTACCTCCGGCGACGAGAAGATTCAGAACGACTTGTCGCTGCCCGAGGTCAAGGCGATCAAGGACCCCAGCGCCTCCGAGGACCCCAGCGCCGACGCCGTGGCCCCCGCCCCGGAGGTCTCCGCCGCACGCAGCGGGCTGGAACAGTCCCTCCGCAACAAACCGAACGGCTCCAAGGGCAACACTGTCGGTGCCGGCGTTGGGGACAAGGTCGGTGTCGGTCCCGGCGGTGACGGCGCGAGTTCGACTCGCGCCCGCTCCTTACGCTGGGTAATGCGCTTCCAGACCAACGGCGGCCGCGACTACCTCGACCAGTTGCAGGCCCTCGGGGCGATCGTGCTGGTCAGCGTGCCGCCGGAGAAGACGCAGATGTACGTCTTCAAGGACCTCCGCAACCCGCAGCCGGGGACGATCGCGACCGACGCGGAACTCGCCACGTACTCGCAGCAGATTCAGTTCTGCGACCCCAAGTCGAAGTCCGGCGAGGAGGTCGGCAAGGCGCTGAACCTGAACTTCACGCCGGGCGAGTTCTGGGCGATCTTCCCCAAGGGCATCGAGGAGGAGTTGTCGAAGCTCGAGAAGGGCTACCGCAACCGCCGGCCCGAGGACGTGGAGCAGACGATCTTCAAGGTCAGCGTCGTCGGCGGCAAGTACCGGCTGGTCGTGTCCGAGCAGACCAACCGGCTGGGGCGGTAAGTTCCAGGCGAGCGGCGGGTGTCAGCCCGCTGTTGACTTCCCGAGGTGGGGACGACTGCCTTGTGCGTGCGTCCGAAACTTCCATCGGGTTGACGCCACGTTGTTAGGAAGTCAACAGCGGGCTGACACCCGCCGCTCGCCTGGAAAAGCAGCGATCGCCTTACTTCCCCTTCGGCCAGTAGATGCGGCGAACCTCGGCCCCGCGCGTCGCCTCCATCACCTTGATCTCGACGGCCCACTTCACGTCCGAACTCACATCGACGAACGCCTCCGGCTTGCCCTTCCGCTTGACGTACTCGGTCATCTCGGCCTCCATGTCCGCTAACGCCACGACCTTGCCCTCGATGCGGACCACCGGGTCGTCGCCCTCCATGCGCACGATGACCTTGAAGACGCGGTCCTCCATGTCTTTCAGTTTCGGCACGCTCGAGCGCTGACTCTCTTGCGGCGGAGGCTCCGGCGGCAACTCGACCGTGCGGCGCAGGGTGCTGTAAGTCGCGGTCAGGATGAAGAAGACGAGCAGCACGAGCGACACGTCGATGAGCGGGTTCATGTCGAGGTGCGTCTCCTCGACCGGCGGCAACTCCGGCTCCTCCATCTCGCCGATCGCCTCCTCGAACTGCGGGTGCGACTCGATGGCACGCCACGACTTCTCGCCCGGCCCGCGGACCTCGTCAGAGGCCGCCCACTCGCCGTCCTTCACGCCATCAAGGACGGCCTGGGCCGACGGCAGCGTGACCGTCGTACTCGCCCCTTCGCGGCGCAGGAGCCAGCTCATTTCTTGGCCTCGTTCACGTCGGCGGAGTAGCTGCGGATTTGCCCCTTGACCTGCCGCTTGTGCAGTTCCATCGTCACCTCGCGGACCAGGCCGCGCGGCAAGTCGAGGTGGCAGGCGATGCGGACCTCCGGCGGCTCGCGGCGGTCGGCCAGGCGCTTGTCGAGCCGCGCCACGAGTTCGCCGAGGGTGAGTAGGTTGTTGTCGTCCGGCGTCGGGCCTTTGTCGCCGACGCGCAGGGCGTAGACGTGTTCGGTCGCCCCGAGCTTGTCGATCGACACGGTCAGCGAGTCGGCCTCCTTGGCGATCTCCTGGGCGTACTTCATGTCCGGGACCGTCACCGGCGACACGGCCGCCACGACGGTCGTGAGCATGAAAAACACGAGCAACACGAGCGACACGTCGATCAGTGGGATCATGTCAACTTCGTCGTCCTCCAACTCGCGGGCCCGCTCGCGCGGCTCCACGTCGAGTTCGACCGGCGCGAGTTCCCCGGCCGACTCGCCTTGGTGGCGGGCGGGGTCGAAGAGGAAGTCGGCGAGCCGGGCGTGGTCCTGGACGCGCTGCCAGGCGGTCGTCGAGCCGGCGGGGCGGACGCGGTCGGCCCCGGCGAGCCGGCCCTGCTCGGCCCAGTCGCTCACCACGTTCCACGGCACCCCGCGGTACACCTGGTCGGCGGCGACGAACCAGACATCGAACGTCTCGGCGGTCTTGGCCACAGCGTCACCCCTTCGGCTTGGCCGTCTCGTCGGCGACGCGGGTGTTCTGGACGAGCGTGATGAGCTTCTGGGCGCTCGCCTTCATCTTCAACTCGAAGCGGTGGTTGCCGTCCTTGAACAAGACGTGCATGAAGACCAGCGGGATGGCCGTCATCAGCCCCATCGCCGTGGCGAACAGTGCTAAGCCGATCGCCCCGGCCTGACTCGTGACCGCGCCCGAGTCGCCGGCCTTGGCGGAGGAAATGGCGTTGAAGGTGTTGATCATCGAGATGACCGTGCCGAGCAGCCCGACCATCGTGGCGACCTTGGCGATGGCCAGGATCGGTGCGAGCAGGAAGTTCAGCCGCGGCAGAACCTCCAACTCGATCGCACTGGCCATGCTGCGCCGCATCGCGGCGGCCCCCTGCGGCGCGGCCTCGAGGCCGGCGGTGAAGAGCAGTTGCGGGATCAGCCCCTTCTCGTCGCGGCACAGGGCCACCGCCCCGCGCGTGCCCTTCTTCTTGAGGGTCTCCTGCAGGTCGGGCCACAGGTCGTCGAGGGAGGTCTTCGACGAGAAGTTGAGCAGCATCCGCCAGGCGACGAGCGCGAAGGCGACGAAGGCCATGAGCGTCATCGGGGCGGAGAAGTACCACTCGTTGACGAAGAAACTTTGCAGCGCGTTCATGGAGCCTCACTCGGCCGGGAAGAGACCGCCCCATCATGACGCAACCGCAACGCCGCCGCAAGCCGGGCGTGAGCGGGGCCGGCGGGGAAACTGCGCGTCACGCCGCCGGGGCGCGCAGTTTGAGCACGTCGGGCAGTAGAATCGCCCCCTCGTATAGCGCCCGGCCGATGATCGCCGCGTAAGTCCCCGTCATGGCCAGCCGCTCCGCCTGGGCGAAGTCGCTCACCCCCCCGGACGCGATCACCGGCAACCGCGTGGCCGCGCGCATCTGCGCGAGGGCGTCGTAGTTCGGTCCCTGCATCATGCCGTCGGTGGCGATGTCGGTGTAGACGACGGCCGCCAGCGGCGCACTCTCGACGAGCTTCGCCAACTCGGTCGCCAGGGTCGTCGAGGTGTTCAGCCAGCCGTCGGTGGCGACGAAGCCGTCGCGAGCGTCGAGGCCGAGCACCACGCGGTCGGGGTACTTGGTCGCCATCCCCTTGACCCAGTCGGGGTCTTGCAGCGCCCGCGTGCCGATCACGGCCCAGCGCACGCCCCAGCCGAAGACCGTTTCGAGGTCGGCTTCGCTGCGGATGCCGCCGCCGAGCTGGCACGGCACCCCGGCCGCCGCGACGATGCGGCGCACCGCGTCGCCGTTGACGGGGTGCCCGGCCTTGGCCCCGTCGAGATCGACGAGGTGCAGCCGGTCGGCCCCCTGCGCGACCCAGGCCCGCGCCGGCTGCGTGGGGTCGTCGGCGAAGACGGTTTCGCGGGCGTAGTCGCCCTGCACGAGCCGCACACAGCGGCCGCCGAGCAAGTCGATCGCGGGGTAAATGATCACGGCTCACCCGTTCCGTAAATCGACGTGTCTGTAGCGAAGTTCAGCGTCAGGGTCCGCCCGGCGGCCACGCCCACGGTGATCGTCCGCGACCCCGCGGCGGCGTGGAAGTGGCGGAACGGCAAGCCCGTTTCGGGGTCGCGCTCGACCCGCATCACTTCCGGATTCCGCACCCGGAACGTCAGCGCGTAGTTCCCCGCCGGCACCTGCGGCAACTCATAGTTGCCTTGGGCGTCGGTCAGCGTGGCGTAGGGATCGACGCGGACGCACAGATCGACGGCGTTCCAGAAGTAGCCGGAACCGCTCGTCAACTCGACGATCCCCGCCGTGTCGAACCGGTGGCTCCGCGGCTGGTGCGGACTCGGGAATGTCAGCGAGAAGAAGGCCGCGCCGCGGGCACGCACGACGTGCAACTCCGGGTCGCTCGACACGAACGTAACGCTGTCGCCGACCCGCACGACGCCCGACGCGGGGGTCAGGCGGTAGTGGAAGTCGGCCATCGTCAGCGACACCGGTGGGTGGTCCCACGGCCGGCTGCGGGCCGGGTCGATGTCTGCGAGTGTGACCAGCACACCCGCGAGGCCGTGCGTGGCCGCGTCAACGGCGGGCGCGAACGGGTTGGCCACGCCGCGAAGGCGATAGTCGTCGCCGTCGGGGACGACTCCGCTCGCACGGTCGAGGACCGGCACGTTACCCCGCCACGTCACCTGGCCGCGAATCGTGCCGGTGGTTGCGGGGTCGAACGCCACGCCGAGTACGACGCGCGGCGGGGCGGGCGGATCGACGCGCGCCGGCGTGCAGCCGGCGAGCGTCAGGAGGGCGAGCAGTAGGCCGCGGCTCACTTGTGGCGGTCGTACTTCTTGCGGTCCGCCTCCTTGAGGAACAGCTTGCGCATCCGGATGCTCTGCGGCGTGATCTCGACGAGTTCGTCCTCCTCGATGTACTCCAGCGCCATCTCCAAGGAGAACTGCATTGGCGGCCGCAGCGGTACCGTCTTGTCGGCCCCCGCGCTGCGCATGTTGGTGAGGGCCTTCAGGCGGGTGACGTTGACCGTCAAGTCCTTGTCGCGGTTGTGCTCGCCGACGATTTGGCCCTCGTACACCGCCTGCATCGGGGCGACGAACAGGAAGCCGCGGTCCTGCAAGTTCTCGATCGCGTAGCCGGTGGCCTTCGACGTTTCGATCGACACCAGCACGCCGTTGGCGCGGCCGGGGAGGTTCGGCTTGACGGGGCGGTACTCGTGGAAGTTGTGGTGCATGATCGCCTCGCCCTGCGTGGCGGTCAGCATCTTCGTCCGCAGGCCGATCAGCCCGCGGGCCGGGATGTGGAACTCCATGTGCGTCAGGAAGCCTTGCGCCTCCATCTTCACGCACTCGCCCTGCCGCTCCAGGACCAGGCGCATGACCGAGCCGGAGTGGGCCGTCGGGGCCTCGACGACGAGGTACTCGACCGGCTCGTGCTCCTTGCCGTCGATCTCCTTGGTGATGACCCGCGGCTTGCCGACGGC